>JAEZFL010000137.1 GCA_023417515.1 Pseudomonadota bacterium
CCCCCCGGCGGCGGGGGGGGGGGGGGGGGCCATCAGGCGCCCTGCCCCTCCACCGCCTTCGGCGGTCCCCCTCCCCATCCGCTTCGCGGACAGGGAGGAAAGAGGCACTGCGACCCTCACAGCTTCGCCTTGGTGAAGAGGCGGTAGAAGTTGGCGGTGGTGGTTTCGGCGAGCTGCTCGACGCTCTCGCCGCGAAGGGCGGCGAGGAAGCGGGCGGTGTCGGCGACATAGGCGGGCTCGCAAGGGCGGCCGCGGTGGGGGACCGGGGCGAGGAAGGGCGAGTCGGTCTCGATGAGGAGACGGTCGCCGGGAAGGTCCCTGGCGGTCGCCTGGAGGTCCTCGGCCTTCTTGAAGGTGACGATTCCGGAGATGGAGATGGTGAGGCCGAGGTCGAGCACCCTGGCGGCGAAGTCGCGGCTCGCGGTGAAGCAGTGGATGAGGGCGGGATAGGCGCCCTTGCCCATCTCGTCGGCGAGGATCGCGTAGGTGTCGTCCTCGGCGTCGCGGGTGTGGACGATGAGCGGAAGGCCGGTCTCTCGCGCTGCGGCGATATGGGCGCGGAAGCTCTGGCGCTGGCGGTCGCGGTCGGAGCGGTCGTAATAATAATCGAGGCCGCTCTCGCCGATTCCGATCACCCTGGGGTGGGCCGCCCTGGCGACCAGGGTCTCGGTCTCGATGTCGGGGTGGAGGTCGGCCTCGTGCGGGTGGATTCCGACCGACGCCATGACGTCATCCTCGCGCTCGGCGGTGGCGATGACGTCGTCCCATTCGCTCGAGCGGGTCGAGATGTTGAGCATGGCGGAGACGCCCGCCTCGCGGGCGCGGGCGAGGACCGCCGGCTGCTCCTCGACGAGGCCGGCATAATTGAGGTGGCAGTGGCTATCGACGAACATAGCTAGCCAGATAGGCGCGGCCACCGGGAACGCAAAGCTGCGCGTTCATCTCGGCCCCGTTCGGCGGATCGGCGAAAGCGGCAGCGGGCGCGACCAATTCGTCGCGGCCGCGCGCGTTCGTCGCTCGCAAAAGCGCCCTCGCCGGCCCGACGCAGCTTGATGAGGCCCGGTCGCCGGAGAGTCCGTGGCCTTGCAACGGCATGGCATCTCAACCTCGCAAATTTCGAAAGAGCGAGGGGAACATGTCGACCACGTCCAGCAAGATCTTCCGGGGCACAATCTTCGCACTGCTTGTGAGCGTCGCGCCGGTCGCGTCGGCGGTCGGCCAGGAGGCGACCGCGCCGACCGTGCCGGCGGTCCGCCCGATCGTGGTTCAGACCGCGAGCGTCGCCAGCGAGGCAGCGGTGCCTCAGCCGATGATCGAGGCGGCCGGCGAGAGCGTCATCGCCCATGCCGAGACGGTCAGCGCCGAGATCGAGGCGGCCAATGCGATCGAGGCGGAAGCCGAGGATCTGCGCCCGGGCCAGTATATGTGGCGGCCGGAGCGCGCCGAGAGCGGCGAGGTCGAGATCGTCGTCAGCATCGAGCGGCAGATGGCCTATGTCTATCGCGCCAACACGCTGATCGGCGTGTCGACCGTGTCGACCGGGCGGCGCGGCCACAGCACGCCGACCGGCAGCTTCACCATCCTTCAGAAGAACCGGCGCCACTTCTCGAACCTCTACAACAACGCGCCGATGCCCAACATGCAGCGGCTGACCTGGGGCGGAATCGCGCTCCATGCCGGCGCCCTGCCCGGCTATCCGGCAAGCCACGGCTGCATCCGGCTGCCGATGGAATTCTCGCGGCTGCTGTTCGGGGTGACCAGCCTCGGCGGGCGGGTCCATATCATCGCCGACACGCCGCCGAGCGCGGCCGGCGCGCTCGCCTTCGCCACCGGCGAGGCACGGCCCGGCCGCGGCATCAGCCTGGCCAGCGCGGACTGACGAGGTCCGCGGTCGCCGGGGGGAAGCGGGCATTTCGCCCGGCTGGCGACCGCGCTAAGGGCCCGGGGCGGGAAAGCTTCCCCCTCCCCGGGCCCTTTTTTTCTAGTCGTCGGCACCCACTTCGAGGCGGGGGAAGAGTGGCGACGGGGCCGAGAGGGTGAAGCTCGCCGGTTCGGAGATCGCGGCGAGGCTTCGGGCCTCCTCGGCAATGCCGAGCTGGTCGAGCAGCTTGGCGGCCGAGCCGGGGATGACCGGCTGGATCGCGATGGCGAGCATCCGGATCGCCTCGACGAGGGTGGCGAGGACCGCATTCATCCGGTCGGGGTCGGTCTTGCGCAGCGCCCAGGGCGCCTGGGCGTCGATATATTGATTGCAGGCGAACACCGCGCGGAGCCACGCCTCGATGCCCTGGCTGAGCGCCAGCGCCTCGAAATGAGCCGGCATCTCCTCGGTGAGCGCCGTGCGGACGAGGGCGAGGAGCGCGCCGTCCGCGGGATCGCCCTTCCCTCCCTCGGCAAGTGCGCCACCGAGATTCTTGGCGATGAACGACAAGGTGCGCTGGGCGAGGTTGCCGAAGCTGTTGGCGAGGTCGGCATTGACCCGGGTGACGATCGCCTCGGCGCTGTAGCTGCCGTCCTGGCCGAAGCTGACCTCGCGGAGCAGGAAGTAGCGAAGCGCGTCGGTGCCGAAGCGCTCGGCGAGGTCGAGCGGGTCGGTCACGTTGCCGAGCGACTTCGACTCCTTGACGCCGCGGTTGAGGATGAAGCCGTGGGCGAAGACCTGGCGCGGCAGCTCGATCCCCGCCGACATCAGGAAGGCGGGCCAGTAGACGGTGTGGAAGCGCGTGATGTCCTTGCCGATGATGTGCAGATCGGCCGGCCAATATCTACGATAAGTCCCTGAATTCGTGTCGGGATAGCCGACGCCGGTGAGGTAGTTGGTGAGCGCGTCGACCCACACGTACATGACGTGATCGGGGCTGTCCGGGACCTTGACGCCCCAGTCGAAGCTGGTGCGCGAGATCGACAGGTCGGACAGGCCGCCCTCGACGAAGCGCAGGATCTCGTTGCGGCGGGTCTCGGGGCGGATGAAGTCGGGCCGCTCCTCGTAGAGGCTCAGAAGCTTGTCCTGATAGGCCGAGAGGCGGAAGAACCAGCTTTCCTCGACCGTCCATTCGACCGGCGTGCCCTGCGGCGACAGCCTGGTGCCGGCATCCGGGCCGTCGTCGACGACCTTGAGCTCGCTCTCGTCATAATAAGCTTCGTCGCGGACCGAATACCAACCCTCGTAGCGGCCGAGATAGAGATCGCCGCGATCGGCCATGGCCTGCCAGATGGCCTGGCTGGAGCGGTGGTGGTCGGGCTCGGTGGTGCGGATGAAGCGGTCGTAGGAGATGGTAAGCTTGTTATCCATCTCCTTGAAATAACCGGACATCTCCGTCGCAAGCTCGTGCGGCTCGATGCCCCGGTCGCGGGCGGCCTGGGCCATCTTCAGGCCGTGCTCGTCGGTCCCGGTCAGGAAGAAGACGTCGCGGCCCTTGAGACGCTGGAAGCGCGCGATCGCGTCGGTCGCGATCGCCTCATAAGCGTGGCCGATATGGGGCCGCCCATTGGGGTAGTTGATCGCGGTGGTGATGAAGAAAGGCTCGGCCATGCGCGGTCTTTAGAGCGCGGCGGGTGCCGATCAAGCCTTGGCGGCGAGACCGGCGATGAGGCCGCCCATCTCGAAGGCCGTCGCCTGGGCGTCGAGCGACTGGCGGAGGGCGATGGTCGAGAGGGCGTTGGCCTGCTCCCACAGCTTGAGCGCCTCGGCCAGCGCCGGGCCGCGGCGCCTGCGCGCCTCGGCGGCGATGAAGGAGGGCGCTCGAGCGAGGAAAGCCTCGTAGCGCGGCTGGGCGGCCTTCAGCGCGAGGCTCTGGGCGAGCGCGGCGCGCTGCTCGTTGGTCGGATCGCCGCCCTGGGCGATGGCTCGCATGGCAGCGTCCAGCTTGTCGACGTCGAGGCCCTGATAAGCGAGCGCCCGACCGGGAGCGCCGCCGGCCGCCTCGGCGAGCGCATCGATCTCGCGCGGGGTCGCCTCGGTCAGAACGGTTCGAAGCGCAGCGTCCATGTCGCTCCGCCCGAGCGGGCCGAGGCGCAAAGTGCGGCAGCGCGAGCGGATGGTCGGGAGAAGCCGCTCGGGCGCGTGGCTGACCAGCAGGAACAGGCTGTGCGGCGGCGGCTCCTCGAGGCTCTTCAGGAGCGCGTTGGCGCCCGAAGGCTCGAGATCGTCGACCGAGTCGATCAAGACGACGCGCCAGGGCGACAGCGACGAGGTGGTGGCGAACAGGCGGCTGAGCCCGCGGACCTGGGCGACGGTGATCGAGCGGGCGAGATCAGTCCCGCTGTCCTTGGGCAACCGCTCCAGAGTCATGAAATCGGGGTGGCTGCCGGCGGCCATGAGCTTCGCGGCGGGATGATCGTCGGGGACGTCGAGGCCGGAGCGCGGCACGGGCCCGGCGCCTTGCGCGAGGACGCGGAGCGCAGCCTTGCGCGCGAAGGTCGCCTTGCCGATGCCGCGCGGGCCGGTGATCAGCCAGGCATGGTGGAGTCGGCCGCTGTCCAGCGCGGCCCGGAAGGCGGCGACAGCCTCGCGGTGGCCGTAGAGCTCGGTCACAGCAGATCCTCGAGAGCGGCGATGAGGCGCGACGTGACGTCATCCTCGCTGCCGCTCGCCTCGATCAGGCGGAAACGCTCGGGATCGACGGCAGCAAGTTCTTCGAAGGCGCGGTTGATGGCGTCATGATAGGCCTGGTCGCGGGCGCCGAAGCGATCCGGGCTGTCCCCGTCGCGGCGGCTCGTGCGATTCGCCGCCTCCTCGCTCGGCACGTGGAGCAGAAGGGTGCGGTCGGGCAGGAAGCCGCCGCTGCCGACGTCGTGGAGCGCGCGGATTCGGTCCTCCCCGACTCCGCCGACCATGCCCTGATAAGCGAGCGAGCTGTCGAGGAAGCGGTCGCAGAGCACCCACTGGCCCGCTTCCAGCGCCGGCTTGATCGTGCGCTGGACATGGTCGGAGCGCGCGGCGGCGAACAGCAAAGCCTCGGCGTGGGGGCTCCAACGGTCGACCGCGCCCGACAGGAGCAGGGTTCGGATCGCCTCGGCACCCGGGCTTCCGCCGGGCTCGCGGGTCTCGATGACGTCAAGGCCGCGCGCCCGGAGCGCCGCGGCGAGGCGCCTGCCCTGCGTCGACTTGCCGACCCCTTCCCCGCCCTCCAGCGTGATGAAGCGGCCGCGGGTCATCCCATTCCAAGGATGTGCTTGAGGCCCGCCCACATGCGCCCGAAGAAGCCGGCTTCCCCGACCGCCTCTTCGGCGACCAGCGGCATCGTCATGGTCGGAACGCCGTCGGCCTGGACGACGAGATTGGCGATATGCTGACCCTGCGCGATCGGCGCCTTGACCGGGCCGTTATAGACGATCGAGGCGCGCAGGTCGCGGCCGAGCCCGGCGGGAAGAGTGGCGGCAAGGTTGCGCGGGGCGACGAGGCCGACCGTGTCGCTGCTGCCGAGCTGGACCCGGGCCTCGCCGACGCGCGCGCCCTGCTGGAACAGCGGGCGGGTCTGCCAGGAGCGGAAGCCCCAGTCCATGAAGCGAACCGCCTCGGCGGCGCGGCCGTTGAAGCTGTCGAGTCCGGCGATGACCATGATCAGGCGGCGGCCATTCTGCTCGGCCGAGCCGGTGAAGCCATAGCCCGCCTCCTGGGTGTGGCCGGTCTTGAGGCCGTCGGCGCCGGCGACGCGGCCGAGCAGCGGGTTGCGGTTGCCCTGGGTGATCGCCTGGCCCGAGCCCATCGTTCG
This sequence comes from Pseudomonadota bacterium, assembly GCA_023417515.1. Taxonomy (GTDB): domain Bacteria; phylum Pseudomonadota; class Alphaproteobacteria; order Sphingomonadales; family Sphingomonadaceae; genus Allosphingosinicella. The sequence continues at coordinate 5,715 of JAEZFL010000137.1, forward strand.
GCCCCAGGTGAAGCTCTCCTGGCCGTAGAAGCGGCGGTAGAGCTGCGGATGGTTGCTGATCGTGGAGCCTGCGAGAGTCGCGAGGTCCCGGGCGGTGGTGTAGGTGACCCCGCCGTCCGGCCAACCGACCGGATTGCCCCAATGCGAGTTGGCGAGGCCGAGCGCCTGGCTCTGGCGGTTCATCAGGTCGACGAAGCCGGCCTCGGTGCCGCTGATGCACTCGGCGAGAACGACGCTGGCGTCGTTGCCCGAGAGCGTGACGATGCCGTGGAGAAGGTTCTCGACGCTGACCTGCTCGCCGGCCGACAGGAACATGGTCGAGCCCGCGGCGGGGCCGTGCCAGCGCTGCCACGTCTCCGGGCGAACCGTGCACATGCGATTCAGCTGAAGCTCGCCCTTGTCGATCAGGTCGAAGGCGACATGGGTCGTCATCATCTTCGCCATCGACGCGGGCGGCATTCGGCGGTCGGAGTCGCGCTGAAACAGCACCGCGCCCGACGACAGGTCAACCATATAGGCCACGGGGGCGCTGGTCGGACCCTGAGCGGCGGCCGGGGCCTGGCCCTGAGGAGCCGGTGCCTGGGCGGTCGGCGCCTGGGCGCTTGCTGCAATGGCGAGGAGCGGGACGGACGCGGCGGAAACGAGCAGTCGGAGCTTCATCGAGACGGCTTCACCACAGGAGACATGAGGGAGACCCCTCTCCTGCCGGGAAGCGCTGCCCGCGACAAGGCGCAATGCGGCATCGTGCACAGGTTTGCGGCCATCCGCCGCGTCCGCGCCGGCGGAGGGATGGATCCTGAAACAAGTTCAGGATGACGACGGTGGAAGATGACGATTCCCCTGTTTTTCGTCATGCTGAACTTGTTTCAGCATCCATTTGCCGCGTGCGCTGCCAAGGGGGATGGGCGATGGACAAGGAGCCGTGCGTCTACATCCTGGCGAGCAAGCCATATGGGACGCTCTACATTGGCGTCACCTCAGACCTGCTGGGCCGGCTGTACAAGCACCGAGAAGGCCTGATTCCCAGTTTCACCTCGCGCTATGGCGTGTTCCGGCTGGTCCGGTTCGAGATGTTCGGCGACATGGACGGCGCCATCGCGCGGGAGAAGCAGCTCAAGCGCTGGCATCGGCCGTGGAAGATCAACCTGATCGAGCAGGACAACCCGCAATGGGTGGACCTCGCGGTGGGGTTCGGTTTTGATCCCATACCTCCGCGCGGGCGGCGGGATGGACCCTGAAACAAGTTCAGGGTGACGGAGGGAAGAAGAGTGCTCCCCGACCGTCATGCTGAACTTGTTTCAGCATCCATTTTGTGACTCCGTGCGGGCGGAGGGATGGATCCTGAAACAAGTTCAGGATGACGATCCGGCGCGGTGCCTTAGCGCGAAATACGGTCGGCGAGCAGGGCGACGGTGAGGCCGTAGAAGTTCGAGCAATTGTAATCGAGGATGACCCGGTAATTCTGGGTCAGCAGGTAAGCGGGCGCGCCGGGGCCGTCGGGCTCGAGCAGGGAAGCCATCTCGTCGTCGGCGATTCGGGCCGAGCCGGTCGTGACCACGCCCAGGCGGCGCCATTCGGCCATGGTCAGCCAGCGGCTGTGGCGGGCAAAGACCGGCGCGCAGCGCGGCGCGCGCAGATTGTTGCGCACCGCGGCGCGGTCGAAGCCCGCCGGAACCCGAGCCTCCACTCCCCAGGGCACGTTCGGTTTCCAGCCGGCATTGCTGAGATAGTTGGCGATCGAGGCGAGCGCGTCGATATGGCTGTTCCAGATGTCGGCGCGGCCGTCGCCGTCGCCATCGACTCCGAGGCGAATATAGACGGACGGAAGGAATTGCGACTGGCCGGTGGCGCCGGCCCAGCTGCCCTTCAACGTCGAGCGCGAGAAGCCGCGTTCGGCCATCTTCAGGGTCGCGACGAACTCGCCGGTGAACAGGTCGCGGCGGCGGCCGTCATAGGCGAGGCTGGCGAGGCTGTTGAGCAGGTCGAAATCGCCCATGATCCGGCCGAACGACGTCTCCTTGCCCCAGATCGCGACGACGACCGCGGGATCGACCCCGTAACGCTGGCGGATGACGTTGAGGGCGCCGATATTGTCCGCGTAGCGGCTGCGCCCCTGAGCGACGAGCGCCGGCGTGACGTGGCGGGCGAGATAGGGCGCGAAGGGCGGGCTTGCGGTGCCCGGAGCGCCGCCCGGCTGCTGGCGGTCGAGCTGGACGGTGCGAGGCGAGAAAGCCAGGGTCGGGAAGATCCGGTCGATCGTGTCCTGGCGGACGCCCTCGGCGAGCGCGGCCTGGCGAAGGCGCGGCAGATAGGCCTGGAAGCCCTCGTCGCTCAATCCGCTGACCTGGATCGCGGCAGCGGCGGACGTGGCGGTCGCCGCCAGCGCCGGCGCCGGGAGCGGCCGGCTCGCGACGGCGGCGGGGACGCTGCGCCCGACCAGCATGGCGGAGCGCACGCCCTGCGCCTGGTCGGCGACTCCGCCGCCGAGCGTGAAACTGGCCAGCAGGAAGGACAGACTGTTCAGCAGCATTCACTCACCTCTTGCCGCGACTATGTCACGGACCATCTGCTTGATGAAAGACTTGACATGGCCCTTCGCTGAATGCGTTGCGCCAGGACGAGCGGATGGGTGGCCGAGTGGTTTAAGGCAGCGGTCTTGAAAACCGCCGTGGGTGCAAGCCCACCGTGGGTTCGAATCCCACCCCATCCGCCAACATCCTGATCTTCCATGTAAATAGCACACTAGCGGGGAGCAGCGCGCTACCGTAACCTCACCGTAGAGGACGGCCCACAAGAGGTCGCCGGCGGGGGAAAGCGGGATGTCGGAAGGGAATCGCGGGCATATCAGGCTGACGTCGCACCCGGGATCGCGGGGACCGGCGCGCTTTCCGCTTCATTGGGGCGCGGCGACGGCCGCCGAGCGCGGGCCGGTGATCGCGACGGTCAATGCCGGCGCCGACCGCAACGCGATCGGCGCCCATGGCGGCTCCTATTCGATCTACCGCGCGCTTGCGATCTCGTCGGGGGCGATGGACCCGCAGGCGCGGCCGGACCTCAACGACACGTCGCCGGTGTGCGAGATCGGGCCGCACCCGCAATGGGTAGATCCCGGCAAGATCGTGTCGCTCGACCCGTGGGGCCACCGGGTGGCGCACGACTTCGCGGGTCTGATCGCCGATGGCGTCGACCTTCGCCCGTCGATCGCGATCACCAAGGCGCGGCTGACCCTTCACGAGATCAAGGAGGCGATCGCGGCGGGGCGGCTGGCGGTCGACGGCGAGATCGTCCACGAGGCGGGCGACGTGTCGGTGACCAAGATCGCGGTCGACCCGGTGTGGTGGCTGCCCGGAGTCGCCGAGCGGTTCGGGGTCAAGGAAGGCGACCTTCGCCGCTGCCTGTTCGAGCAGACCGGCGGCATGTATCCGGAGCTGGTCACCCGGCCCGATCTCAGCGTCTTCCTGCCGCCGATCGGGGGAATGACGCTGTACATCTTCGGCGATGTCGCGGAGCTCGGCCGCAGGAAGCTCACCTGCCGTGTTCACGACGAGTGCAACGGCTCGGACGTGTTCGGATCCGACATCTGCACCTGCCGGCCCTATCTCACCCACGGCATCGAGGAAGCGACGCGCGCCGCCCAGGACGGCGGGGTCGGCCTCATCGTCTACAACCGCAAGGAGGGCCGGGCCTTGGGCGAGGTCACCAAGTTCCTCGTCTACAACGCCCGCAAGCGCCAGCCGGGCGGGGACCAGGCGGCGACCTATTTCGAGCGGACCGAATGCGTCGCCGGGGTGCAGGACGCGCGGTTCCAGCAGCTGATGCCCGACGTCATCCACTGGCTCGGGATCAGCCGCATCGACCGCTTCGTCTCGATGTCGAACATGAAATATGACGCCCTGGTCGGCGGCGGGGTCGAGATCGGCGAGCGCGTTCCGATCCCCGCGGAGCTGATCCCGCCCGACGCCAGCGTCGAGATGGAGGCGAAGAAGGCGGCGGGCTATTTTACCCCGGACGGAGCGCCGAGCGAGGAAGCGCTCAAGAAGGTGGTCGGGCGCGACCTTGGGAAATTTTGACGTCAGATGAGCTACGATAGCGAAGCCCTTCGCCGCCTGCTCAGTGCGGCGGCCGTCCGCGAGCGGGCTCATGAGATGCTCGATCTGGCGATCGAAGGTCGAGTCGACGGCTGGCGAGTCGATATGACGCGGCTCGGCGACGCGGCCGAGCTGACTGCCGAGGTGACCCGGCAGGCCTATCCCGACCTCGACATCCCCTTCCATGCGCGGTGGCGGCACTTCATTGCCGGCAAGCCGAAGCTGCCCCCAGCTGACCAGCCGGCGGAGCGGGCGCGGGCGGCGTTCGATCTCGTCATCCTCTCGGTGCTGCTCGACGCGGGCTCCGGGCCCGGCTGGCATTACCGCGACGGTGACGTCACTTTCACCCGCTCCGAGGGGCTGGCGGTGGCGAGCCAGAGGATGTTCGAGGGCGGGAATTTCGCGGCCGATGATGAAGGCGGCCGGGCCGACGGGTCGGTGCTCGCCACACTCACGACCGAAACGCTCTCTTTCGGCTTCCAGGCGGGTGAGACCAATCCGCTCGCCGGCCTCGATGGCCGGGCGGCCTTGATCCGGCGGCTGGGGGCGCAGGCGATGGCGCGGCCGGACCTGTTTCCCGGCGGGCGGCCCGGCGGGCTGTACGACGTCTTGGCGTCACGCGTCATGGGCGGAAAGCTTCCGGCGGCGGCGATCCTGGAGCTTCTGCTCGAGGCGCTGGGGCCGATCTGGCAGGACCGGCTGGTCGTGGGCGGCATCGCGCTCGGCGACTGCTGGCGGCATCCGGCGATCCGACGCGATGACGCCACCGACGGGCTCGTCCCGCTTCACAAGCTGTCGCAATGGCTCGCTTACTCGCTGATCGAGCCGCTCCAGGTCGCCGGCATCGAGGTCGTCGACATCGATGGCCTCACCGGCCTCGCCGAATATCGCAACGGCGGGCTGTTCGTGGATACCGGCGTGCTCCAGGTTCTCGATCCCGGCGACTCCGAGCGCTCCCACCATGTCTCCGACCCGCTCATCGTCGCCTGGCGCGCGATGACGGTGGCCCTGCTCGACCGGATGGCGCCGCAGGTGCGCGAGCTTCTTGGCGTCAGCGTAGCGAATTTCCCATTGGCGCGAATGCTCGAAGGCGGCAGTTGGGCGGCCGGCCGGCGCATCGCCAGGCAGCGCCGCGGCGACGGCGGGCCCCCTTTCCACATCATCAGCGACGGGACGGTGTTTTGACGATGGACGGCCTCACGATCGTGTCGCACCCCCTGGTGCAGCACAAGCTCACCAAGCTGCGCGACAAGGACACCCCGACATCGGTATTCCGGGCGCTGGTCCGCGAGATCGCGACCCTGCTCTGCTACGAGGTCACCCGCGACCTTCCGACCGAGCTCCAGCGGGTCGAGACACCGATCACCGAAACCCAGGCGCCGGTCATCTCCGGCAAGAAGCTGGTCTTCGCACCGGTTCTGAGGGCCGGCCTGCAAATGGCTGAAGGAATGCTCGATCTCGTGCCGTCCGCCCGTGTCGCCCATATCGGCCTCTACCGCGACCCGACGTCGCTCCAGGCGGTCGAATATTATTTCAAGACGCCGGAGGATTGCGCCGAGCGGCTGGTCATCATCGTCGACCCGATGCTCGCCACCGGCCACACCGGCATCGCCGCGGTCGACCGCCTGAAGGAAGCCGGCGTGTGCGACATGCGCTTCGTGTGCATGCTCGCCGCCCGCCCCGGCGTCGAGGCGCTGCGCGCCGCCCATCCGGATGTCCCGATCTGGGCCGCCGGCATGGACGAGCAGCTCAACGACCATGGCTATATCGTTCCGGGGCTGGGCGACGCCGGCGACCGGATGTACGGGACCCGGTGATGAAGCACGAAGAAACTGCGGACCTGCCCTATCTGCGCAAGGTCGTCGGAGCGTCGATGGCCGGCACGGTCGTCGAATGGTATGAGTTCTTCCTCTACGGCACCGCCGCGACTCTCGTGTTCGGCCACCTCTTCTTCCCCGACACGGGCAACGAGCTCGACGGAATCATCGCCGCCTTCGCGACCTATGCGGTCGGCTTCATCGCCCGGCCGCTCGGCGGGGTCGTGTTCGGCCATGTCGGCGACAAGATCGGCCGCAAGTCGCTGCTCCAGTTCAGCCTGATCCTGATCGGCGCCTCGACCTTCCTGATGGGCTGCCTGCCGGGCTTCGACTCGATCGGCTATTGGGCCCCTGCCTTGCTTGTCACCCTACGCTTCGTCCAGGGGTTCGCACTGGGCGGCGAATGGGGCGGCGCGATCCTGCTCGTGACAGAGCACAGCCCGAACCGGAGCCGCGGCTTCTGGGGCAGCTTCCCGCAGGCGGCGGTGCCGATCGGCAACCTGCTCGCGACGATCGTCCTGCTCACCCTGTCGGCGACCCTGTCCGAGGAGGCGTTCATGAGCTGGGGCTGGCGGGTCGGCTTCTGGCTGTCCGTCGTGATCGTCGTGATCGGCTATTACATCCGAACCCAGATCAGCGATTCCCCGATCTTCAAGGCGGCCAAGGAGGAGATCGAGACCAAGGCCGAGGCCGGCTACGGCCTGGTCGAGGTGTTCCGCCGCTATCCGCGCGGCGTGTTCACGGCGATGGGCCTGCGGTTCGGCGAGAACATCCTCTATTATATGGTGGTCACCTTCTCGATCACCTATCTCGCCCATGTCGGAGTCGACACGACGCGGATCCTGACCCTGCTCTTCGCCGGCCACATCCTCCATGTGCTGGCCATTCCGCTGGTCGGCCGGGCGAGCGACCGGCTCGGGCGCAAGCCGGTCTACATCGCAGGCGCCGCGGCGACGATGGCGTGGCCGTTCATTGCCTTCCCGATGCTGGGCAGCGGCGACACGGTGACCATCCTCGCCGCGATCATGCTCGGCCTCATCATCCACGCGATCATGTACGCGCCGCAACCGGCGATCATGACCGAGATGTTCCCGACCCGGGTGCGCTATTCGGGCGTGTCGCTGGGCTATCAGGTGACCGCCATCGTCGCCGGGTCGTGGGCGCCGCTGATCGGCGCCTGGCTGCTTCGCGAATATGATGCGTGGCAGCCGATCGCCTTCTACATCCTCGGCGCCGGAGCGGTCAGCCTGATCGCCGCTTTGATCATGCGCGAGAGCAAGGGCACGTCGCTGGTGGCGATCGACTCGGCGGACCGGCAACGGCGCGGAGCCGACGCCGCACCCGGAGCCGCACCGCTACCGTAATCGCCACAGTCGATCAGTCTGCGCGGAACTCCCCGCTGCATCGATCATTCAAAGGCCCGTATGAGCCACAACATGTCGGATTCGGGCGTGCGCAGATATTTTTTCGACCTCTGCGAGAATGGCGATTTCTTTCCCGACCGCGAGGGCTGCGAATGCTCCGACGCGTCGAAGGCCTATGAGATCGCGCGCGAGAAGGTGCGCCGGGTATTCCGCCGCCGCCTGCGCGAGGGCCGGGTGCCGCTTGGCGGCTATGTCAGCGTCCGGCTCGACTGCGGCGAGCGGCTGATGTTCGTGCCCTATCGCGAAGTCCTCGCCGCGTCCTGACCCGCGCCGCCAAGGAAATCCTGCCAGCCGGGCAGGTTGATCGACATCCACAGACGCTCTAGCCTCCCAATGCGTCAGGGGGCGAGGATGCGATTGATCCGGTTGGCTTTGGCGATGCTGGCACTCTTCCTGCCGGCGACGGCGCAAGCGCAATGGCGTCGTGCGGAAAGCCCGAATTTCATAGTCTATGGCAATATCGGGGAGTCGCAGCTGCGCGAGCGGGTCCTTCTGCTCGAGGATTTCGACCGGCTGCTTCGAATGCTCGCCTCGGGCGATGAGGAACGCTCGCCGAAGCTCCACATCTATATCGTCAACGGGATCGAGGATCTGCGCGTGATCCGGCCGATGCCGGACGGGATCGCCGGCTATTATATCGCCACGGATGACGGCATCGCCGCCTTCGTCGACGGACGCGCGGAGCGCCGCGGCAACGAGACCCTGCTCCATGAATATACGCATCACTTCATGCGGCAGCATATGCGCGGGAGCTACCCGCTCTGGTATGTCGAGGGCTTCGCCGAATATTTCGCGACCGTCCGCTTCGCCTCGCGCCACATCGATATCGGCGATTACTCGCGCGGCCGCGCCTACCAGATATTGTCAGGGCAGTGGTTGCCGATGGAGCGGGTCCTGTCGGGCGGAACCGCCGGGCTGAGCCGGGAGGGCCTGTCGGCTTATTATGCGCAGAGCTGGCTGCTGGTCCATTATTTCTACAGCAATCCACAGCGCCAGCAGGCCTTGGCGCGACTGCTGCGGGCGTCGCGGGGTCGCAGCGACGCGCGCTCGGCGCTTCAGGCCGCCACCGGCATGACCCCGGAGCAGCTCACCGACGAGCTTCGGCGCTACATCCGCCCGGGCACCATCTCCTATCGCCGCGCCCCCCGCGCGAGCGCCGATGCGCCTCCGGCGGTCACCGTGACGGCGATGCCCCGAGCGACGGGGGACATGATCATCTACGAGGCCGCCCTTCGGGTCGGGATCCTTGAGGAAAACCGGCAAGCCTATCTGCAGCGCATTCGAACGGCCGCCGCGCGCCACCCGAACGACCCGTTCGCGATGCGTGTCCTCGCCCATGCCGAGCTGCTTTACGGCGACGGCGATGCCGCCGACGGGCTGCTCGACCGGCTGCTGGCCTCCAGCCCGAACGACGCCGACCTGCTCTACCTCAAGGGCATGCGCTACCTCGTCGCGGCGCGGAGCGACGACCCACCCGAGGGCGCGGCCTCCTCGGCGCGAAGCTGGTTCGCCCGGGCACGCGCCGCCGATCCCAATCACTATCAGGCGTTCGCGCGCTACGTCGAAAGCCTGCGCGGTGGCGCCGAGTTCGTTTCGGACGAGGCTCGCGATCTCCTCGTCGAGGCGAGCAGGCTTGCGCCGCAGGTCGCGTCGATCGCGCTGAACACGGCAAATGTCCTGATCGCGCGCGGCGATTATGACGAGGCGATCCGACTGCTGGCGCCGCTCGCCGTCAATCCGCACGACCAGGGCCTCGCCGATATTGCGCGGCGCCTGATCACGCAGGCGCTGGAGCGGAGGATGAATGAGGGCGGTCCCGCGCGGCCCGACGAACGGGACGCGGGCGAGGAGACCGAGCCGCCGGCCGAGAAGCCCGCCGGCTAGCCGCCGCCCTTCCCTCCCGCGCGGCAACGGGCTAATCGCGCGCCATGCAGATGAAGAGCACGCAGCCCGCGGGGAAGATCACCGCGTTCGACTGGGCCGACCCGTTCGGCCTCGATGAGCAGCTGACCGACGAAGAGCGCATGGTCCGCGACACGGCGGAAAGCTATGCCCAGGAGAAGCTCCAGCCGCGGGTTACCGAGGCCTATCTCAACGAGCGGTTCGACCGCGAGATCATGAACGAGATGGGCGCGCTCGGGCTGCTCGGAGCGACCATCGCTCCCGAATATGGCGGCGCGGGGCTCAATTATGTCAGCTACGGCCTGATCGCGCGCGCGGTCGAGCGGGTCGACAGCGGCTACCGATCGGCCATGTCGGTTCAGTCGAGCCTCGTCATGCACCCGATCAACGCCTACGGCACCGAGGAGCAGAAACGGAAATATCTGCCCAAGCTCGCGACCGGCGAATGGGTCGGCTGCTTCGGCCTGACCGAGCCGGACGCCGGCTCCGACCCGGGCGGGATGCGCACCCGCGCGCAGAAGATCGACGGCGGCTACCGCCTCTCGGGCGCCAAGATGTGGATCACCAACTCGCCGATCGCCGACGTTTTCGTGGTGTGGGCGAAATCGGACGCCCATGACGGCAAGATCAAGGGCTTCGTGCTCGAGAAAGGCATGAAGGGCCTCACCGCGCCGAAGATCGAGGGCAAGCTCAGCTTGCGCGCCTCGATCACCGGCGAGGTCGTCATGGACGGGGTCGAGATCCCTGAGGAGAATCTGCTGCCCAATGTCGAGGGGCTGAAAGGGCCGTTCGGCTGCCTCAACCGCGCCCGCTACGGCATCGGCTGGGGCGCGATGGGCACCGCCGAGGCCTGCTACCATGCCGCGCGGCGCTACACGCTCGAGCGCCATCAGTTCGGCCGGCCGCTCGCCGCGACCCAGCTGGTCCAGCTCAAGCTCGCCAACATGGTCACCGAGATCAGCCTCGGCCTGCAGGCGGCGCTTCGAGTCGGCCGCCGCTTCGATGCGGGCGAGCTGATTCCGGAGACGATCAGCATGATCAAGCGCAACAATGTCGGCAAGGCGCTGGAGATCGCCCGGATCGCCCGCGACATGCATGGCGGCAACGGCATCTCCGCCGAGTTCCAGGTGATGCGCCACGCGGCCAATCTCGAGACGGTCAACACCTATGAGGGCACGCACGACGTCCACGGCCTGATCCTGGGCCGGGCGATCACCGGGATCAGCGCGTTTTGACGATGATCCGTCATTCCGGCGACGGCTGGCATCTCTTTGGTTTCAGAGAAGAAGGGAGATCCCGGCTCTCGCTGGGATGACGGAAGGCATGGACAAGCCTCTCGCCGGCCTCAAGGTCCTCGAGCTCGCCCGCATCCTCGCGGGGCCGTGGGCCGGGCAGCTGCTCGCCGATCTCGGCGCCGAAGTGGTCAAGGTCGAGCGGGCGGGCGCCGGCGACGACACGCGGCAATGGGGCCCGCCCTTCGCCGAGGACGGCTCGGCGGCCTATTTCCATGCGTGCAACCGCGGCAAGAGCTCAGTGGCGGTCGACTTCGACAACCAGGACGACCTCGCACGCGTTCGCAGCCTCGCCGCCGAAGCCGATGTTGTGATTGAGAATTTCAAGGTCGGCGGGCTCAAACGCTTCGGCCTCGACCATGACAGCGTGAGCGCCGCCAATCCCGGCGTGGTCTATTGCTCGATCACCGGCTTCGGCCAGGACGGTCCGTACGCGCCGCGCGCGGGCTACGACTTCATCATCCAGGGCATGGCCGGGATCATGTCGCTGACCGGAGAGCCTGACGGGCCGCCGCAGAAGGCCGGCGTCGCGTTCGCCGACATCTTCACCGGCGTCTACGCCACGGTCGCCATCCTCGCGGCGCTGCGCGAGCGCGACCGCAGCGGCCAAGGGGCCCATATCGACATGGCGCTGCTCGACACCCAGGTCGCGGTGCTCGGCAACCAGGCGCTGAACTGGATGGTGTCGGGCAAGGTGCCGCACCGCATGGGCAACGGACACGCCAACCTCGTCCCCTATCAGGCGTTCAGCGCCAGCGACGGCGAGGTCATCGTCGCGGTCGGCAACGATCGGCAGTTCGAGCGGCTGTGCGCGATACTCGGCCTCGACTCGCTCGCCGCCGACCCGCGCTTCCGCACCAATCCCGGCCGGGTCACCCACCGTGCCGAGCTCATTCCCCTTCTCCAAGCCGCGATCGCCCGGCGCGGCCGCGTCGAATTCTCCGAAGCGCTCGAGGCGGCCGGGATCCCCGCCGGCCCGATCAACGACATCGCCCAGGTGTTCGACGACCCACAGGTGCGGCATCGCGGCCTCAAGCTCGACCTGGACGGCGTGCCAGGCCTCGCCTCGCCGATCGTGATCGACGGCAGGCGCCAGGTGTCCGATCGCCGAAGCCCCCGGCTCGGCGAGGGTTTGTCGAGCGAATAGAGACGCTTGACCTCGACTGTGTTGCGCCAGTAGGGAAGCGTCCTTTGGTTTGAGCGAGCGGGGATTCGTCATGAAGCTTATGGTTCTTGCGGTTGCATCGATTGTGGTCGCCACCCCTGCTTTTGCCCAGGTCACCGGCAATGCCGGAAGCAACGGCAACAATATCGAGACGGGCCAGCAGAACCTTCCCGAGGGCGCGTCCGAAGGCGGCCGCAATGCCGCGGGCGAGCGCCTCATCTGCCGCCGGGTCGAGACCGGATCGAGCAGCCGCATGTCGACTCGCCGCGTGTGCCTCACCTCGCGCGAGTGGCGCGAGCGTCAGTAAGGGCTAGAGGTTCCGCCTGAACCGGCGGAACAGAAGGATCGTGTCGTCACGATAGGAGGCCGGCTCGCGATGCGTGAAGCCGGCCTTTTCCACGACCCGGATCGACGGCGCATTGGCCTCGTCGATGATCGCGACGACCTGGTCGTGGGGAAGCGCCGAATCGGCCCAGCGAAGCGCAGCGGCGACGCCTTCCGAGGCATAGCCCTGGCCGTGCGCGCGGGCGGCGAAGAGGTAGCCGAGCTCGGGGAGGCCCTCGATATTCGGCTCCATCGCGCGCTTGAAGTCGGCGAAGCCGAGCTGGCCGATCACCGCCCCGTCGACGCGGCGCTCGACGATCCAGTAGCCGTAGCCGAGCAGCATCCACATTGCCGGGCCGCACAGCATCCTGCGCCAGCTGTCCTCGCGGGGCTGAGGAACGCCGCCGATATAGCGCATGACCTCGGCGTCGCCGGTCATCGCGGCGACGGCGTCGAGATCCTCGGCCCGGTGCGGGCGGAGGACGAGGCGCTCGGTCGTCAGGACCGGGATCACGCCCCTTCCCCGCTCGCGTCGAGGCTTATTTCTTGCCGGTGAGCTTCAGGCCGCCGAAGCGCTTGTTGAAGCGCGCGACCTGGCCGCCCGTGTCGAGCATCTTGCCGGTGCCGCCGGTCCAGGCCGGGTGAGCGGTCGGATCGATGTCGAGCTGCAGCGTGTCGCCTTCCTTGCCCCAGGTGGAGCGGGTCTGGAAGGTGGTGCCGTCGGTCATCTGGACGGTGATGAAATGGTAATCGGGATGGGTGTCGGTCTTCATCGATTCGTTCTTTCGGGATGGTGGCTGGTTCCGACCAGCCTCTGAAAGCAGAGGCGCCCTCTAGCGGCCGGGGCGCCGATTGACAAGCCGTGCTGCACCGCAATAAGCCAGCCACCGCGAAGGTGCCGCCTCCATGGAGGCGGTGAAAATGGGAAGCCGGTGCGAAACCGGCGCTGTGCCCGCAACTGTGAGCGGCGAGCCCGCCATCCGCAAAGGATGACCGGGCGTTCGAGCCGCAAGCCAGGAGACCTGCCTTCGCCGTCGTCCGCACCCGGCCGGGACCAGCCAGCGGTGCGTGGCGCCGCCTGGCCTGCCGACGGCCGCGCGGTTCCTCCGAGGCGACATGTGCACGTGTCGTTTTCAGGAGGAAAAGCATGACTTTATCCATTCTTCTTCTCACCGCTTCTGCGCTTCAGCCAGAGCCGGACATCATCGTCACCGGGGCGCGCGAGCCCGTCGCCGGCGCGGCCGCGCCCGTCTCCTCGACCGTGCTGAACGAGGACGAGATCGAGGCGCTCGACCTGCCCGCGGCGGCCGACCTGCTGCGGCTGACGCCCGGCCTTGCGGTGGCGAGCACGGGCCCGCGCGGCACCCAGACGCAGCTGCGCATCCGCGGCGCCGAGGCGGGTCACACCCTGCTCTTCGTCGACGGCATCCGCTTCAACGACCCCGCCGCCGGCAACGAGGCGAGGTTCGAACTGCTGACCAGCGACCTGCTCTCGCGAGTCGAGGTGGTGCGCGGCCCCCAGTCGGCGCTCTGGGGTTCCGAGGCGCTGGGCGGCGTGATCGCGGTGGAGAGCGCCGACCCGTTCCGCCGCGCCGGCCTCTCCGGGCAGGGCGAATATGGCAGCCTCGACAGCGCCCGCCTCGCCGGCCGCTATGCCGTGCGCGCGGGCGATGTCGGGATCAGCGCGGGACTCGGCTGGCAGCGCAGCGACGGCATCGATTCCTTCGGCGCCGGCGGCGACCGGGACGGCTTCCGCAATCTCGCGGCGTCGCTCCGGATCGAGGCGCGGCCCGCGGAGGCCGTCCGCCTTGGCGTCACCGCCTGGTGGGTCGAGGGCCGCTCGCGCTATGACGGCTTCGACCCAGTCACCTTCCTCCGCGCCGACACGCTCGACACGACCCGCAACCGGATCGGCGCCGTGCGCGCCTTCGCCGCCGGCGACTGGGGCGGCTGGTCGGTGCGCGGCGAGGCGAGCTATCTCGACAGCGCCAACCGCAACCGCCTCGCCGGCGCGCCGCTGAACAGCACCTTCGGCGACCGGCTGACGCTCGGCGGCCAGGTCTCGCGCCGCGTTGGCGGCCACACCATCATCGCCGCGGTCGACCACCAGGCGGAGGATTTCCGCGCCCGCGACACGCAGTTCTTCGGCGGCACCGACCAGGACCGGTCGCGCAGCCTGACCGCCCTCGTTGGCGAATGGCGGGCGGAATGGAGCGAGGCGATCCTAACCGATGTCGCCGTCCGGCACGACGATTTCAGCGCCTTCGCCAACGAGACCAGCGTCCGGGCCTCGCTGCTCGTGCGCCCGGGCGGCGGCTTCGCCCTCCACGCGGCCTATGGCGAGGGCATCGCCCAGCCGACCTTCTACGACCTGTTCGGCTTCTTTCCCGGCTCCTTCGCCGGCAATCCCGATCTGCGGCCGGAGACGGCGCGCAGCTGGGAGGCCGGGATCCGCTGGGCGAACGGCACGGTCGCGCTTGGCCTGACGGGCTTCGTCAGCCGCCTCAGGAACGAGATCGTCGACACCTTCGATCCCCTCACCTTCCTGTCGAGCACCGCCAATGCGGACGGGAGGAGCCGGCGTGACGGCATCGAGCTGTCGGCGTCGTGGCGTCATGCCGACTGGCTGAACGTCGAGGCCAATTACACCTGGCTCGACGCGAACGAGCAGCCCAGCGCAGGCGCCGCCCTGGTCCGCGAGATCCGGCGGCCGCGCAGCACCGCAAATGTCGCGGGCTGGGGGGAGAGCGGCCGGTTCAGCTGGAGCGCGAGCCTCGCTTATGTCGGCGCGCGGCGGGACACGGATTTCGACCTGCTCCCGGCGGCGGTGGTGAGGCTCGACGATTATCTGCTCGGCTCGCTCCGCCTCGGATGGCAGATCCTCCCCGCGCTCGAGCTTTATGCCCGGGTGGAGAACGCCTTCGACGCCGACTATCAGGATGTGGTCGGCTACAGCACGCCCGGACGGACGGTCTATGCGGGTCTTCGCGTCGCTCTTGGCCGCTAGCGCGCTGCTGCTCGGCGCGGCGGCGGAGGCGGCACCGCGCCGGGTGGCGTCGCTGAACCTGTGCACCGACGAGCTGCTGCTCATGCTCGCCGCGCCGGAGCAGATCGTCTCGGTCACCCATCTCGCCCAGCAGGAGGCGGAGACCCCGCTCTGGCGGCAGGCGCGCCGCTATGCGCGCAACGACGGCAGCCTGCTGTCGGTGGTCGGCCACCGGCCCGACCTGATCGTCACCATGGGGGGCGGCACGCGCGACCGGCTCGGCATTGCTTCCCGGCTCGGCGTCCGGACGCTCGACCTGGTCTTCGCGCAGACGCTCGCCGACGTGGCCGGCAATGTCCGCGCCCTGGCCGCCGCCATCGGCCGGCCCGAGGCGGGCGCGGCACTCCTCCGCCGGATGACCGCGCTGATCCGGAGCCGGCCGCCGCAGCGGATCGACACGATCTGGCTGGGCGGTGGCGGCCGCACCGTCTCGGCGACGGGGCTGGAGGCGCAGTGGCTGGCGCTGGCCGGGCTTCGGCAGCGGCCGTTGCAGGGGGACCGGGTGCCGCTCGAGATCCTGCTCGCCCGGCCGCCCGCCCTGCTGCTGCGCAGCGACTATCGCGCCGGCCAGTATTCGAACGACCAGCGCTGGCTCGCCCATCCGGTCGCGCGCCACGCCCCGGCGATCCGCACCCTGCCGACGGACGGGCGGCGCTGGACCTGCATGGGGCCGCTGCTGATCGAGGAGATCGAGCGGCTGCGGCGGGAGGCCGGACGGTGAGCGCGCGCACGACTTTGCTGCTGCTCGCGGCGCTGATTGCGGTGACCGCGGCATCCCTGCTGCTGCCGTACGGGCCGCTCGGCACGCTGCTCGCGGAGCAGCCCGCGCTCGGTTTCGCGGTGCTGACTGAGCTGCGCCTGCCGCGGGCGCTTCTCGCGCTTGCCTATGGCGCCACGCTGGGCGCCGCCGGGGCGGCGGTGCAGGCACTGTTCGCCAACCCCCTCGCCTCGCCCGATCTCACCGGCACGACCAGCGGCGCGGCCCTGGGCGCGGTGGTGACCGCTTATTATTTCGGCTTCGCCGCGCCGGTCGCGCTCGCCTTCGGCTCGGTCGCGGGCGCGCTGCTCGCCCTGTTCCTGCTGCTCGCTTTGGCCGGGCCCAAGGCGGAGACGGCTACGCTGCTGCTCGCGGGCCTCGCGATCAGCGCGCTGGCGGGGGCGCTGACCACCCTGGCGCTGGCGCTCGCGCCCTCCCCTTTCGCCTTCTACGACGCCTATGACTGGCTGATGGGCTCGCTGATCGACCGGAGCCTCGACCAGGCCGCCTTCGCCGCCGTGCCTGCCCTGCTCGTCATCCTGCTGCTGCTGCGGCTGGCACCCGCGCTCGACCGGCTGGCGCTGGGCGAGGAGGTGGCGCAGTCGCTGGGCCACGACGTCCGCCGCCTGCGCCTGCAGATCGTCTGCCTGACCGCGCTCGGCGTCGGCGCGTGCGTCGCGATCTGCGGGGCGATCGGCTTCATCGGCCTGATCGCGCCGATCTTCGCCCGCCGGCTGGTGCGCGGCCATCCCGGCCGGGCGATCCTGCCCGCCGCCTTGATCGGGGCGCTGCTGCTGACCGCCGCCGACCTCGCCGTGCGGCTCGCCCCGCTGGGCCGGACGCTGCCGATCGGCGTCCTGACCGCCCTGATCGGCGTCCCCTTCTTCCTCTGGCTGGTCGTGCACATGCGCTGGCGGGTGACGTCATGATGCTGCGCGCGGAAGAGCTGAGCCTGCCCGGCCGCCTGTTCGGCGCCTCGCTGACGCTGCAGGCGGGGGAGCTGGTCTGCCTCGTCGGCCCGAACGGCGGCGGCAAGACCAGCCTGCTCCACGCTCTGGCCGGGATCGGCGGCCCGGGCGGTGTGGTCTCGCTGAACGGCGCCGACCCGCGCCGGCTCGGCCCAGCCGAGCGGCCGCGCGCCTTCACCTACCTGCCCGCCTCGCGCGACCTGCCCTGGCCGCTGCTCGCCCGCGACCTGATCGCGCTGGGCGGCGGCGGTCATGTCGACGGGCTGGAGCTGGAGCCACTGCTCGACCGGCGGATGGACATGCTCTCCACCGGCGAACGCGGCCGCGTGCTGATCGCCCGCGCGCTGGCGCCGAAGCCGCAACTGCTGCTGCTCGACGAACCGACCGCCAATCTCGACCCGCTCTGGCAGATCCGGCTGATGCATCTGATCCGCGCCGAACTCGCCGGACAGGAAAGGGCGGCGCTGGTCGCCATCCACGACCTGGATTCGGCCCTGCGCTACGCCGACCGCATCCTCGTCATGGACAAGGGGCGCATCGCGGCGGAGGGCCTGGACGGCCCGCATGTCGCAGAGATCTTCGGCATCGAGCGGGTGGACGGGCGCTGGGAGCCGATTTCAAGACACTAGTCATCCCGGCGC
>JAEZFL010000147.1 GCA_023417515.1 Pseudomonadota bacterium
GCGAGCGGGCGCCTCGTCCAGCCCTTCGATACGCTCTACGTCTCGGAGGCATCGGGCATGTGGCTTGTGCACCGCGAAAACCGGGTCGGGGTGAGGAAGATCGAACGCTTCCGCGAATGGCTGCACGCCGAGATCGAGAAGGATCGCCACATCCTGCCCGAGGCGCTATGGCGGCCGCTGCCATGAGGCGAGGACGCGTCGGCAGCGGAGCCAAGAAAGGACTGCAAGCGATGTCAGATGGCCGGGTTCTCATCCTGCTGCTGCTGGGATCCACGATCTCGTCCGGAATATTGGGCTATGGTCTCGCCAGATTCCGTCCGCGCTGGTCTAGAAGGCGCATTGTGTTCCTGTCTGCCTCATTTGTTCCAGGACCCCTGGCTGCACTCCTTGTCTTTGCTTTCCTTCATTCGCTGATCACGGGCTTGACGGCGCCAGAGAGATGCGGGGACGACGCGTGCAGCATGGCGATGTCGGCCTCGATGATAGGGCTTGCCGCCGTGCTGTTATCGTTTGTCGCGGCCGCCTTTGTTGCTTCGCTCAGTGTTGGGGGCAGGCACCGATGACCTTCACCGCTGTCCCCCTCACGCTTTATCCCGACATGTTCCCGGGGCCGCTGGGACACAGCATGGCGGGCCGCGCGCTGGAGAGCGGGACATGGGCGTGTGCGCCGGTGCAGATCCGCGATTTTGCGATCGACCGGCACCGCACCGTTGACGACACGCCCGCTGGCGGGGGCGCGGGGATGGTACTGAAGGCTGACGTGCTCGGCCGGGCCATCGACCATGCGGTCGCCGCCTATCCGGGGCTGCCCGTGCTCGCGATGACGCCGCGCGGGGCGCCCATCACCCAGGCGCGGGTGCGCGGGCTTGCGGAGGGTCCCGGCGCGATCATTCTCTGCGGCCGCTTCGAAGGATTCGACGAACGCATCTTCGAGGCGCGGCCGATCGAGCAATTGTCGATGGGCGACGTCGTTCTATCGGGCGGAGAGATGGCGGCGCTGCTGCTTCTCGACGCTTGCATTCGGCTGCTTCCCGGCGTAATGGGCGCGGCTTCTAGCGGAGACGACGAATCGTTCGAGAATGGTTTGATCGAGTATCCGCATTATACCCGACCTGTCACATGGGAAGGGCGCACGATCCCCGAAGAGCTGCGATCGGGGGATCATGCGAAGATCGCCGCCTGGCGAAAGCAAAGGGCGGAAGACGATACACGGCTAAGGCGGCCGGACCTGATCGAGCGCCACGGGGGCGCACGAAGGCCACCGCCCTCTGGTGCGCAGCGACGAGAAACGGAAGACTGAAATGAACCTCATCCAGCAGCTCGAGGCCGAGCAGATCGAGCAGTACACGTCGGCCAAGCCGATCCCCGAATTCCGTCCTGGCGACACGCTTCGCGTCGGTGTGAAGGTGGTCGAGGGCGAGCGCACCCGAGTCCAGAATTTCGAGGGCGTCTGCATCGCCCGCGCCAACAAGGGCATGGGCAGCTGCTTCACCGTCCGCAAGATCTCGTTCGGCGAGGGCGTCGAGCGCGTTTTCCCGCTCTACAGCCCGAACGTCGACAGCATCGAGGTCGTCCGCCGCGGCGCCGTCCGCCGCGCGAAGCTCTATTATCTGCGTGGACGCACCGGCAAGTCGGCGCGTATCGCCGAGCGCCGCGACCCGCGCACCACCGGCAAGCAGGCCGCCCCGACGGCCACTCCGGAGACCGAGACCGCCGAGGGCTGATCGCTCTCAGGCAGTCGAGACTCGAAGAGGCGGTCGCTCGAGGCGGCCGCCTTTTTCCTATCTAGAAGCGGACGCGCGCGATCGCGATCGTGGCGTCGGGGCCATATTGCGGCCGGGAATATGGAGGGCGCTCCGCGACCAGCGGCTGCGCCTCGGCCGGAAGGCCTGCGCGCGTGCCGATCAGCTGGGCTTCGACCGGCTCCGTTCCGCCGATCAGCAATTCCAGCCGCATCCCGTCGCAGCTCCGCCCGACGCAGCGCACCCAATTGGGACTGTCCTCTCCGCCGCGACCGAGGGGCAGCGTCTGACCCGGCAGGCCGGCTCGCAGCAGCCGAACCTCTGGCGGCAGCTTGAGCGCCACCGCTTCGGAGCCGTTGGGCTGGAGCGTGAGGAGAACCCGGCGTCCCTCGGGTGCTGACGTGGCAGCAGCCGCAACCGCCGGCATCGGCACCGGCAGGTTCGGGGCGGCCAAGGTCCAGCGGCGGCGGGTCGAGTAGGGGATATCGGTCAGCTCCCACGCGCCCATGGCCTGGAATGCATCGGGAAGGCCGACGCGCTTGTTGCTGACCGCCCAGCGCGCGGCTTCGTCGCGCACAAATTCGATGGTGAAGAGCTGTTGCCTGTCCGGCGTCGCCCGAGGCACGAGAAGGACCGCGACCCAGGCCATTGCGGCCACCGCCAGGCCTCCCCGGCGCAGCGGCCTGGTCCCCGCGTCCGGCCGGGCCTCGACGAGAACGGGCAAGGTGGCCAGCACCGCGAGTGGCGCCAGGATCCAATAGGGCCCGTCGATCAGCAGCAACTCGATGAGGTGGAGGATCTCGGCCATGGTGAGGAGGAGCAGGACGGCTGCAGCGATGGCCCCGACGCGCGCGGCCGCGGGATGGAAGCGCGTGAGCAGGATACCGAGCGGAACGAGGAGTGGCGGGAAGATGAAATAGATCGCCGCTCCTGGCGCGACGAGGCAGGCGACGGCCCCGACGACCACGAACAGCAGCCAGGCGGCGATGCGCAGTTGCTCGCGATCGGCGCGCTTGCCGATCGTGAGCAAGGCAGCCGAACTGCTCAACAGCGCGACGATGTACATGAAAGCGAAGGTGATCAGCGGATAGCCGCGCCAATAGTCTCCGGGACGGACGAGGCCGGTCAGCCAGTCGGCGGCGAAGGCGACGAGACCTGCTCCGGCCAGCGCCGCGAATGCCGCGAGGAGGGGGCTGCCGAGCGCCCTTTGCCGCCACCCGAGCACGCCGAAGAAGATGATCAGCAAGCCGAGGATGACGAGGCCGAGGGTGAGCGGCAGGACGACAAGGAAATGGCCGTAAAGGTCGGCATAGATCCGCTCCCCCGCCGCCGGTTCGACCCCGGCGATCGCCGCAGCCCGAACCACGCCGAGCGCTTCGCTGCCCATGTGATGCAGGCTTCGGCGATCGAGCGCGGCGAGTTCGTCACCGGCGCTGTGATAGCGGGTCTCGTTGCCGATGATCGCGTAGTTGAGGATCGTCCAGGGCCGGCCTTCGAACACCGCGACATCGGTCGAGTTGGGAATGAGACGGTAGAAGTCCGTGCTGAGCGAGTTGGCGAACGGACGGCTGCTCCCCGCCGCCAGAGCGGCGATGGCGCTGGCGTTCGGCCGGCTCGTTTCGAACATGATCGCCGGCCCTTCGGTGCCGCGCGCCTCGAGGTTGATCAGGGTATCGACCTGCAGCGCCAGGGGATCGGCATCGAGGAAGGCGCGAGCGCCGTTGAGGCCCGTTTCCTCGCCCTCGTTGAACAGGAAGGTGACCGGCCGACGCAATTGCTGGTTCCGGAGAAGCGCGGCGATCTCGATCATGCTCGCAACGCCGATGCCGTCGTCCGCCGCCCCCGGCGCAGCGCTGCTGCTGTCATAATGGCTGACCAGCAGCAGGTGGCGGCCCTCGGCCGGGCCGATCGTCGCGACGACGTTGCGCACGCGCGCGCAATTGACGCTCGGGCTATCGGGATAGTTGTTGCAGGTCGTCGTGTCGGTGACGCGCGGCTCGAGTCCGGCGGCGCGAAGCTCGGCGATCAGGCGGTCGCGGACTCGGTCATTGGCGTCGCTGTCGACAGGATGGGGCTCGCGATCGGCGAGGATGCGTTCGAGCCGGGCGAAGGCGCGGGCCGTGTCGAACGAGCCCGCTTCGGCGGCTTCGGGCACCGGTGGAGGAGCGACGAGCACGCCCTTGAAGACCAGCACGGCCAGAAGCGCCAGCAGGATGCCGGCAAACCCGAAGATTCGTGTCCCCACCGCTCCCCCCTTCGGCTGGTGCGGCGTGGAAACTAGCAGTTCAGTCCGCGAGGGCCAGCGTCATTCCGCGGGCGGCGGCAGCGCCGCGCGATCGACCGCGCGGGTGTAGAGATGCCAGGTCGCATAGCCGAGCCAGGGCAGCACGAAGGCCAGGCCGACGAACAGCGGCAACGAGCCCAGCACCAGCAGGGCCAGAACGGTGAGGCCCCACAGGAACATCACTCCGAAATTGGCGCGCACGACCGCGACCGAGGTCGCGATTGCCGGCCGCGCGCCGACGTCGCGGTCGACCAGCATCGGCAGGGAGACGACGCTGACCGCGAGCACCACAATCGCGAATGCCGCGCCGATCAGATTGCCGATCAGGATCAGGCTCCAGCCCTCGGTCGTGGTGACCAGCCGAGCGATGAAGTCGCCGATCGCCCCGGGAGGCGGACCCAGGAGCGCCGCATAAAGAAGTCCCGCGGTGGCGATCCAGAAACCGAAGATGACCAGCAGCACGGCGATGACCGCGGTGATCGAATCGAAGGACGGCCGCTTCACGATGTCGAGGAAGTGCGACCAGTCCGATTCCTGGCCTTCCTCCTGCCGGCGGGCGATCTCGTAGAAGCCGGTCGCGGCGACCGGGCCCAGCAGCGCGACCCCGAAGGCGATCGGGAAGAAATATTGGGAAAGCGTCCCGCCGAGCGCGGCTGCGGCAGCCACGAGCCCGATCAAGGGATAGATCAGGCCGATGAAGATCAGGTCGCCGCGATGCTCGATGAAATCCTGGTAGCCGTCGCGGAGCGACGCCTTGAGATCGGCGGTCGTGACTCGGCGGACGGGATAGGCGGCATCCGAACCGGCTTTCGCCGGGTCCGTCGGGGGAGTCGTCACTGTGTCGGTTACAGCCATGGAGAACCTCTCCTGCATCACCTGCAGCGGGGCCTCCGGCGCCTGGCGGGCCGGAGCACCGCCAACCTGAGTCGTACCATAAGTCGGCGAGCCGCGCACCATGGCTGGTGAAGCGCCGGCACGCCCGTTACACCCCCGCCTCAAACAACGGAGGTGAGCATGGGCGAGCGAGGCGTGGCGTACGGCATCAGGCGGGCGGGGCCGGTCATGCTGGCCGCGCTGGCAATATTGCCGGCACCCGCGGCAGCGCAGGAGCGGCCGGCGCTGACGCTCGAGCGGGTCTTCGCCAGTCCGTCGCTGTCGGGGCCTGCGCCGCGGCTTCCCAGATTGTCCCCCGATGGCCGCTATGCGACGATGCTCCTCAACCGCGACAGCGACCGCGACCGCTACGATCTGTGGGCGGTCGACACGACCACCGGCCAGGCGCGGATGCTGGTCGACAGCGAGCGGCTCGGCACCGGCGCGGCCCTCTCCGAGGAAGAGATGATGCGGCGCGAGCGGGCGCGTGTGTCGGGCCAGCGCGGGATCGTCACTTATGACTGGTCTCCGGACGGCCGCGCGATCCTGGTGCCGCTCGACGGCGATCTTTATCTGGCGGCACTCGACGGCAATGTCCGGCGGCTGACCGCAACCGAGGATACCGAGCTGGACGCGCAGGTGTCGGACACCGGGCGCTACGTCTCGTTCGTGCGCGGCCAGAACCTCCACGTAATCGACACGGCGAGCGGCGCCGAGCGGCAGCTGACCCAGGACGGCGGGGGCACCGTAAGCTGGGGCTCGGCCGAGTTCGTCGCCCAGGAGGAAATGAACCGCGACACCGGTCACTGGTGGTCGCCCGACGACCGCTACGTCGCCGTCGCCCGGGTCGACGAGGCCCAGGTCCGGACCGTCACGCGAACCGCGATCGGCGCCGAGGGCACGCGCGTGTTCGAGCAGCGCTATCCCGCCGCCGGCACGCCCAACGCGCTGGTCGAGCTCTACGTGATGGCTCCGGACGGAAGCAGCCGGGTCAAGGTCAATCTCGGCAGCGACCCGGACTATTATCTCGCCCGAGTCGATTGGACCGCCGACGGCAGCGCCTTGCTGGTCCAGCGCGAGAGCCGCGACCAGCGTCGGCTCGACATGCTTCGCGTCGATCCCGCGACCGGCCGCTCCGCGATCCTGTTCAGCGAGACCGCCGAGACCTGGCTCAACCTCCATTCCAACCTGCGGCCGCTGGCGGACGGGAGCCTGATCTGGACGTCCGAGCGCGACGGCTTCTCCCACATCTATCGCTTCAGGGACGGCCGCTGGACCCAGCTCACACGCGGCCGCTGGATGGTGCGTGAGCTCGAGGGCGTCGATGAGCGGGCCGGACGCATCTACTTCACCGGCAACATGGACACGCCGCTGGAGGACCATCTCTACTGGGTCGACCTGCGTCGTCCGCGGACGCCCCAGCGGGTGACCGAGACCGGCTGGTGGAACGACGCCGAGATGGACGAGCGCGCGACGCGGGCGCTCATCTTCCGTTCCAATCCGGACCAGCCGCGCCAGGTCTATCTCGCCGACACGAGCGGAAGGCGGCTTGCGTGGATCGAGGAGAACCGGCTGGGCGAGGATCATCCTTACGCGCCCTATCTTGCCGGCCATGCGACGCCGACATTCGGCACGATCCGCGCAGAGGACGGCACGGAGCTCCACTACAAATTGCTGTCGCCGCCGCGCGAGCCGGGGCGTCGCTACCCGGTCTTCGTGCAGGTCTATGGCGGGCCGGGCGCCGGCCGCCAGGTGACCCGCGCCTGGACCAACCCGCTCCAGCAATATCTCGTCGATCGCGGCTGGATCGTCTTCTCGCTGGACGGCCGCGGTTCGCCGGACCGCGGCAAGGCGTTCGAGGACGCCATCCACCGCGCGATGGGCGGGGTCGAGGTCCGCGACCAGCTTGCCGGGGTGCAGTGGCTGAGCGGCCAAGACTTCGTCGATGCCGATCGGATCGCCGTCTATGGCTGGTCCTATGGCGGCTACATGACGCTTCGCCTGCTTCAGGGCGCTCCGGGCACCTATGCCGCCGGCATCGCCGGTGCACCGGTGACGCGCTGGGAGCTGTACGACACCCATTATACCGAGCGTTATCTCGGCAACCCGGCGACCGACGCGGCGCCCTACACGGCGTCAAACGCCGTCGCCGTCGACCGCATCGCCGATCCCCTGCTACTCATCCACGGCATGGCCGACGACAATGTCGTGTTCGAGAATTCGACCGTGCTGATCGGCGCTCTCCAGCAGCGCAGCATCCTGTTCGACATGATGGTCTATCCGGGCGCGACGCACCGGGTCAACGGCGAGGGCCGCGAAATCCATATGTGGCGGACGATCGAGCGCTTCCTTCAGCGAAACGTGATCGATCCGCGCTGATCACGCCTTGTCGGCGGGTCGACCGACGCCATATCGCGGACTGAATTTCCGCTGGAGAAGACGAGATGGGTTATCGGGTGGTCGTGGTCGGCGCGACCGGCAATGTCGGGCGCGAGATGCTCAACGTCCTCGCCGAGCGGCAATTCCCCGTCGACGAGGTCGCTGCGGTGGCCTCGTCGCGCTCACAGGGCGACGAGATCGACTTCGGCGACAGCGGCACGACGCTCAAGGTCCGCAATATCGACCATTTCGACTTCGAGGGCTGGGACATGGCCCTGTTCGCGGCGGGGTCGGCGGCGTCGAAGGCGCATGCCTCGCGCGCGGCCGCGGCCGGTTGCACGGTGATCGACAACAGCTCGCTCTACCGAATGGACCCGGACGTGCCGCTGATCGTGCCGGAGGTGAACCCGGAGGCGATCGACGGCTATCGGGCAAAGAACATCATCGCCAATCCCAATTGCTCGACCGCGCAGATGGTCGTGGCGCTGAAGCCGCTCCATGATTTCGCGACAATCAAACGGGTTGTGGTGGCGACTTATCAATCCGTGTCAGGAGCCGGCAAGGCCGGCATGGACGAGCTGTTCGAGCAGAGCCGCAACATCTTCGTCGGCGACATGGCCGAGGCCAGGAAGTTCACCAAGCAGATCGCGTTCAACGTCATCCCCCATATCGACTCCTTCCTCGACGACGGCTCGACCAAGGAGGAGTGGAAGATGGTCTGCGAAACCAAGAAGATCCTCGATCCCAGGATCAAGGTGACCGCGACCTGCGTCCGGGTGCCGGTGTTCGTCGGCCATTCCGAGGCGATCAACATCGAGTTCGAAGACGAGATTTCGGCGGAGAAGGCGCAGGAAATATTGCGCGAGGCGCCGGGCGTCATGCTCGTCGATAAGCGCGAGGACGGCGGCTACGTCACACCGGTCGAGGCGGTCGGCGAATATGCCACCTATGTCAGCCGAGTGCGCGAGGATTCGACCGTCGAGAACGGCCTCAGCCTGTGGTGCGTCTCCGACAATTTGCGCAAGGGCGCGGCGCTCAACGCGGTCCAGATCGCCGAGCTGCTTGGTAGGCGCCACCTCCAGAAAGCGGCGTAAGCCCGGTTCCTCCCCAAGCTCGCTTGGGGAGGGGGACCATCGGCTTCGCATGGTCCCCCTCCCCACGAGGCTGCGCCTCGCAGGGAGGAACTAGAGTTTCGCGACCAGCTCGCGCTTGGCTTCCTCATATTCGGCGGCGAGCTTGGCGATGTACGCGCCGGCGGGGAGGACGTCCTTGACCGCGCCGATGCCCTGGCCCGAGCCCCAGATGTCGCGCCAGGCCTTGGCCCCCGTGGCGCTCTCGAAGTTCATCGTCTTGACGTCCCCCTGCGGGAGATTGTCCGGGTCCATTCCGGCAGCCTCGATCGAGGCGCGCAGATAATTGCCGTGGATGCCGGTGAACAGGTTCGAATAGACGATGTCCGACGCTCGGCCGTCGACGATCCCCTGCTTGTAGGCCTCGGCGGCATTGGCCTCTTCCGTCGCGACGAAGGGCGAGCCGATATAAGCGAGGTCGGCGCCCATCGCCTGGGCGGCGAGGATCGAACGGCCGGTGGAGATGGAGCCTGACAGGAGCAGAGGCCCGTCGAACCATTCGCGGATCTCCTGGACGAGCGCGAAGGGCGACAGTGTGCCGGCATGGCCCCCGGCACCGGCGGCGACCGCGATCAGGCCGTCCGCGCCCTTGTCCACCGCCTTGCGGGCGAAGCGGTCGTGGATGATGTCGTGGAGGGTGATCCCGCCCCACGAATGGACGCCGTCATTGACCTCCGGGATCGCGCCGAGCGAGGTGATGACGATCGGCACCTTCCACTTGGCGCAGGTCGCCATGTCCTGCTCGAGCCTGTCGTTGGAGCGGTGGACGATCTGGTTGACCGCGAACGGCGCCGCGGGCGTGTCCGGATGGTCGCGATCCCAGGCGGAAAGCTCCTCGGTGATCCGGTGGAGCCATTCGTCGACCAGGCTTTGCGGCCGAGCGTTCAGCGCCGGGAAGCTGCCGACGATGCCCGCCTTGCACTGGGCGATCACCAGGTCCGGGTTGGACACGATGAACAGGGGCGCACCGACGGCGGGTAGGCGCAGGCGATCGAAGATGGGGGGGAGGCTCATGACGGCTGCGTAGCGAATCAAAACGGAGCGGGGAAGCTACTCGCCGACTCTCTTCAGGTGGGGCGGCAACTTCGTGGCGGCCTTCATCTCGGCAACGAAGCTTCGGACCGCCGCGAGATCGCCTTCCTCCAGTAACTTCACGATCGCCGAACCGCTGATCGCGCCAGCGGCACCGGCCTCCAGCGCCTGAACGACATGCCCCGGGGTCGAGATGCCGAAGCCGAGGACAGGTGGCGGCGCGCCCAATGCGCCGAGCGCGGCGAGCAGGGCGCGATGGTCCAGCTCCATGGCGCGCTCGGCGCCGGTGACTCCCTTGCGGGCCACGCAATAAGTGTAGCCGCGCGCCATTCGGGCGATCCGCTGCAAGGTCGGGGGCGGGGTGTTCGGAGCGGCGATCAGGACTGGGGCGACCCCGGCGCCGATCGCCGAAGCGACGAAGGGCGACGCTTCCAGCGCGGGCACGTCGGCCACCAGCACGCTGTCGACGCCGGCGGTGGCGGCGGCACGGTAAAAGGCGTCGCGGCCGGGTGCGAGGACGATATTGGCATAGGTGAGGATTCCGACGGGGACATCCGGATGGCGCTCACGGAATCCGGCGAGCAGGCCCAGGCAATCCCGCGGCGTCACGCCCTGGCGAAGCGCGCGCTCGGCGGCGGCCTGGATCGTGGGGCCGTCGGCGACCGGATCGGAGAAGGGGATTCCGACCTCGATCATGTCGGCGCCGGCTTCGACGAGCAGGTCGAGGATCCGGGCGCTGGCTTCCAGGTCCGGATCGCCGAGCATGACGAAGGCACCGAAGGCGCCTTCGCCGCGCTGGCGGAGCCGGTGGAACATCGCGGCATAGCGCACGGTCATAGCCCCTCCCCCTCGTGGGGAGGGGTTGGGGTGGGGGCCAGCCGCGTCGGCGGCTGGATGAGTCTGGATATTGCGCCCTCGGCACAAGTCCTTTCCTCAGCGGACGCCGCCGGCCCCCCACCAATCTCCCCCACAAGGGGGGAGGCAAGAGACCCCAGCAGGCGCTGGGCCTGTTCCATGTCCTTGTCGCCGCGACCGGACAGGTTGACGACGATGATTGTTCCTTCAGTCGCTTCTTCCGCAATCTTGAGAGCGTGTGCGAGGGCGTGGGCGGACTCGAAGGCGCAGATGATGCCTTCCGAGCGGGCAAGCAAAGCGAAGGCGGCGAGCGCCTCGCGGTCGGTGGCGCCGACATAGTCGGCACGGCCGCTGTCCTTGAGGAAGGCATGCTCGGGGCCGACCGCCGGATAATCGAGACCGGCGGACACCGACCAGCTCTCGCTGATCTGACCATGTTCGTCCTGAAGGACATAGGTTTCGGAGCCGTGGAGGATGCCCGGCCGGCCGCGCAGCAACGTCGCACCATGTTCGGTCCCGTCCAGGCCCTTGCCGGCCGCCTCGACGCCGATCAGGCGCACGCTCTCGTCACCGATGAAATCCGCGAACAGGCCGATGGCGTTGGAGCCTCCGCCGACCGCGGCGATGGCCGCATCGGGCAGGCGTCCCTCGGCCGCCAGGATCTGCGCCCGAGCCTCGCGGCCGATCACACGCTGATATTCGCGGACCATGAGGGGAAACGGGTGGGGTCCGGCAACGGTGCCGAGCAGATAATGCGTGTCGGCAAAGCTCGCGGTCCAGTCGCGCAACGCCTCGTTGATCGCGTCCTTGAGGCCGCGCTGGCCGCTCTCCACGGGAACGACTTCGGCGCCCATCAACTGCATTCTAAAGACGTTGAGCTTCTGCCGCTCGACATCGTGGGCGCCCATGTAGATTCGGGTTTCCAGGCCGAACAGCGCGCCGGCGAGGGCGGTGGCGACGCCATGCTGGCCGGCGCCGGTCTCCGCGATCAGCCGGGTCTTGCCCATTCGGCGGGCGAGCAGCGCCTGGCCGAGCACCTGGTTGGTCTTGTGCGCCCCGCCGTGGAGCAGGTCCTCGCGCTTCAGATAGATGCGCGCCCGTGGGGTCGAGAGGTTGCGACATAGAGTCAACGGCGTCGGACGCCCGGCATAAGTGGCGAGGAGGCTTCCGAGCTCGGCGGCGAACCCCTCGTCCTCCTGTGCGTCGAGGAATGCGGCCTCGAGCTGCTCGAGCGCCGGCATCAGGATTTCGGGGACATAGGTCCCGCCATAAGCGCCGAAGCGGCCGTCTAGGCGCATGCGGCGTCTCCGCGGGCATGGGGGCGCAGGGCTTCGAAGAAGGCGGCGAGCTTGTCCGCATCCTTGCGTCCCGGGGCGGCCTCGACTCCGGAGCCGACGTCGAGCGCGTAGACGCCGAGCGCGGCCGCGGCGCGGGCGTTGGCGGGGCTGAGGCCGCCGGCGAGGAGCGAGCGGTCGAGGTCGGCGCGGTCGGCGATGCGGCTCCAGTCGAAGCTCATGCCGGTTCCGCCGGAGCGGCCGGCAATTGCGGTATCGAACAGCATCCGGTTGGCGCCTTCGCGCTCCGGGACCGTGTCGCTCACGCCGCTCGCTGCCCAGATTTCAATATCTTCCGGCAGGATATTGCGAAGTCCTCTGATATAGGCGGAGTCCTCGTCGCCATGGAGCTGCACGGCATCCAGCCCGAGCTCGCGCGCCGTAAGGGCGACCTGCATGAGCCGTTCGTTGCGAAACACGCCGACGCTGGGGACGCCCTCGGCAGCGATCGTGCGGGCCTGATCGACGGTGATCGCGCGCGGCGTGCCGGGGACGAAGACCATTCCGACATGGCTGGCGCCGGCTGCGACCGCCGAGTCCGCGTCGGCGGCGGTGGTGAGGCCGCAGACCTTGACCCGGCCGAAAGCGAGGGCCCGCGCGGCCTCGGCGGGGCGGGGCGCCTTCATCAGCGCCGAGCCGACCAGGAAGGCGTCGGCGTGGGGCGCGAGCCGCTCGACGTCGCCGCGCCCCGAAATCCCTGATTCCGCCACGACCAGCCGGTCCTTCGGCACCAAAGGCGCGAGCCGTCCGGTGACGGCGAGGTCGACCTCGAGCGTCCTGAGGTCGCGGTTGTTGATCCCGATGAGGGTGGCGCCGATGGCGACGGCGCGGCGCACCTCCGTCTCGTCATGGGCCTCGACCAGCGCGTCCATGCCGAGCGACGCCGCCTCGGCCATGACGTCACGCGCCATCGCATCGTCGAGCACCGACAGCATGACCAGCACCGCGTCGGCGCCGTGCAGGCGCGCTTCCGCCACCTGGCGCGGATCGACGACGAAATCCTTGGCGAGGATCGGCCCGTCGAACGCGGCGCGCACCGCCGCCAGATCGGGGTAGGAGCCGCCGAAATAGGGGGTGTCGAGCAGAACGCTGATCGCATCGGCCGCGCCGCGATAGGCCCGGGCGATCGCCGCCGGGTCGGCCTCGGCGCGCAGAGTCCCTTCGGTGGGGGACGCGCGCTTCACCTCCATGATGAAACGCGCGCCCGGTCGCGCCAGCGCGGCCGCAAGGCTGCGCGTCGTCCGGCCGGCATGGCTCCTGAGCTCGGCGAGCGAGCGCTCGCCGAGCCGAGCGGCCACATCCTGCCGCTTGCGAGCGACGATCGCGCCGAGGATTCCCGACGGCTCAATCATTGGTGATCGCCACCAGGGCCTGCAGCCGGCGGAACGGCTCGCCCGAGCCAAGCGCCTGATGGGCAAGGCCGGCGCCTTCGCCGAGATCCCGGGCGAGGCCTGCGGTCATCAGCAACGCCCCGGCGTTGAGCGCGACCGCCGCGGTTTCGGCGGCCGTGCCATATCCCATAAGCAATGCCTTCAGCCGCTCGGCATTCTCCTCCGGTCCGCCTCCGGTCAGCGCCTGCAGCGGCGCCAGCGCGATGCCGGCCTGTGCGGGGCTGAGCGTGACGCGTGTGGCGACGCCCTGGCGGATGTGGATTGCGTCGGTTTCGCCATGGAGGGCGACCTCATCGAGCCCGGCGCCGTGGACGACCATCGCCCTGGTGACGCCGAGGCCGATGAGCGTGGTCGCCACCGGATCGAGCAGGGCCGGGTCGGCGACTCCAAGCAGCTGTACGCCCGGCCGCGCGGGGTTCACGCAGGGCCCCAGCACGTTCATCACCGTGCGCACCTTGAGCGCCCGGCGCACCGGCCCGGCATGGCGCAGGCCCGGATGATAATGCGGAGCGAACAGGAAGCAGATGCCGATCTCGTCGAGCGCCCGGCGCGAGAGGGCCGGGTCGACGTCAAGGCGGACTCCGAGCCGCTCGAGCACGTCGGCCGAGCCGCATTTCGACGTCACCGACCGGTTGCCGTGCTTGGCGACGGGAAGCCCCGCCGCGGCAGCGACGAAGGCGACGGCGGTCGACAGGTTGATCGTGCCGGAAGCGTCGCCGCCGGTGCCGCAGCTGTCGGCGAACAGATAATCGGGCCGCTCGAACGGCAAAGCGGCGGCGCGCAGCGCGCGGGCCGCGCCGATCAGCTCGTCGCTGGTCTCGCCCTTGACCTTGAGCGCGATGAGCAAAGCGGCAATCTCGGTCTCGCCGAGGTCGCCGGCGACCAGCGCCTCGAACAGGGCCTGACTTTCATCGACGGCGAGCGACTCGCCGCTGCAGAGCCGGGCGAGCAGAGCAGCGGGCTGAGGACGGTCGAGAAGCGTGGCGTCGGCACTGATTTGAGTGTCCATGTACATGACGAAATCCTTGGAAGAGCATGGAAAAAGGCACAAAAAAACCCGCCGGAAAGGCGGGCTTTGGCGGGTGTTCGAACGGTCTTAGAGAGCCGCGTTCACCATCGCTCGAGCAAGTCCGCCCCGGGGGAGTCGTTCCACCACCAATGCCAGGCCTGACCATGGACGCGCGCCGAGGCAGCCGCACAAGCGGCGGCGCGAACGGTGGAGGCGGCGCGGTTCGTCATGGCCGGCTAAAATGGCGGACGCGGGCGGGCCGCGTCAACCCGCCAAATCCGCCGAGTCGCTTTCCCGGCGCGGAACAGTCGTTCCGACGTCATGGCGCCGCCCGCGTTGGACATGGTAGCGGCCGAGGCTATTGAAGCGATTGCTGGAAATGCCGCGCGTGGGCGCCGGCATGTCGAAAGGACCGGATGGCGGGGCGCAAGCGCGACGGGCTGCTGATCGCTGGGGGCGGACTTTCGGGTTGCCTCGCCGCCCTCGCCATGGCCAGCAAGCGTCCGGACGTGCCGGTCCTGCTCATCGAGGAGAGCGAGCGCTTCGGCGGCGACCAGACCTGGTCCTACTTCGACACCGACATCGACGACGAGGATCGCTGGCTCGTCGAGCCTCTGACCGCTCATCGCTGGCCCGGATATTATGTCGCCTTTCCGGGGCACAGCCGCAAATTCCGCACCGGTTACAACAGCATCCGTTCGGATGAGCTCGACGCTCATGTTCGGGCGGTACTTCGTCCGGAGCAATATCGCCTCGGCACGCGAATCGCCGCGGTGCGCGAACGCGAGATCGTGCTCACCGACGGCGAGACCATCAAGGCGGACGGCGCGATCGATGCGCGCGGAGCGGCGAACCTGTCGATGCTGGATCTGGGCTGGCGCAAATTCGTCGGCCGCGACTATCTTTTCGAGCGGCCGCACGGGCTCGACCAACCGGTGGTGATCGACGCGACGGTGGCGCAGGACGACGGCTATCGCTTCGTCTCCTGCCTGCCGCTCGACGAGCGGCGCATGCACGTCGAGGACCATGATTATTCGACTAGCCCGGATCTGGATCCGGGCGCGGTCGGGGCGCGGCTCGACGCCTATGTCGCCAAGCGGCGCTGGGCGCCGGGAGCGGTCGTTCGTGAGGAAAGCGGCGCTCTTCCGGTACCGGTCGGCGGCGATATCGAGGCGTTCCTGCGCATCGGCGGGGCGCGCGTGGCAAAGCTGGGCCTGAGGGGCGGATTGTTCCATCCGACGACCGGCCACGCCTTGCCCGATGCGGTGCGGACGGCGGCGATGCTGGCGCAGCAGGCGAGCTTCGACGGGGCCGCGCTGCACGATCTGTTCGCCGGCCATTCCCTCAAATTGTGGAAGCAGCGCGGCTTCTATCGGGTCTTCAACACCGGCCTGCTCGGCGGCGACGCCCCGACGGCGATGGAGCGGCTCTACCGGCTCCAGGGCAGCCTGATCGACCGCTTCTTCGCGGGCAAGCCGACCGCTTTCGACCGGATTCGGATCGGCCGCGGCGGCTAGCGACCGCTCGACCCGGGGCCCGACCCGGCGGCTTTCCCCTTCGAGGGTTAAATCGGCTTTAACCAGAATGGTCTAGCCGATCGTCCAAGATGGTCGCGACGGACGTGTTGATGAGGTTTTTGGACAGGATCGGATCGAGACGCGAGGGGGAGCCGGCGCGCGCGGAAACGCCCGCGGATCTCATCCTCGCGCAGCTCCGCTTCATCTTCCGCGCCTATCCGCTGACCTGGGCCGTGACCCTGCTGGTGGTCGGCAGCATGAGCTTCTCGCTGCGCCACAATGCCAATTTCGTGATGATCGCGGCCGCAGGAGCGGTTCATGTCGCGATCAGCAGCGCCGTGATGTGGCGCTGGTATCGGCTGTTGCGCGACGGCTGGCGGGTCGAGCGCCCGGCCGCTTATACCCGCGGGATCATCGTCGAGTCGGCGATGGTGTCGCTGGGCTGGTTCCTGTTCCTGTCAGTCGCAGGCCTTTATGCGGACCGCGACCAGGTGATCCTGATCATCGCGATCATGGCGGCGGTGATGGCGGTCGGCGCGCTTCGCTATGCCGCGATTCCGGGGGCGAGCCTCGCCTTCCTCGCATCAGGCGTAGTCGTTTGCGGGCTCTATTCCTTCGAATCCTCGGTCCCGATCGAAGTGTTCGCGTTCCTTTCCATCTACGCCGTCCTGCTCGGCCGCTCGGTGATGGCGCAGGCGCACGTGTTCACGGCCCAGTTCGACGCCGGCGTGGCGCTTGCCAATGCCGCCGCTGAGCGCGAGCGTGCGGCGGCCGAGAAGCAAGCGGATGAACTGCGCGCCCGTGCCCAGCGCGAAGCGGAAGCAGGGGCCCAGCGGGCACGCAGCGAGCAGGAGCGCCGAGCCGCGATGCGAGAGATCGCGGAACGGTTCGAATCGGGCGTCGTCGAAATGATCACCGGTCTCGCCGCTGCGGCGGAGCAGGCGCGGATCGCCGCGGCGACTCTCGCAAAGAGCAGCCAGGCCAGCCACGATGAAGTGTCCGAGCTGGTCGCGCGCGCGGGCAAGGCCGACACCGGCGCCGCCGAACTGATCGGCCACAGCGAGGCATTGGGCCGCTCGCTCGCCGCGGTCGAGGCGCGAATCCGCGAGCAGGAAGCGATCACCGGCGAGGTGCAGAGGCTGTCGCGCAGCGCCGACGACCGCTTCGCCGCGCTTGTCCACAGCGTGGCCGGCATCGAGTCGGTGGTCCAGACCATCGCCGAGATCGCGTCGCGCACCAATCTGCTCGCGCTCAACGCCACGATCGAGGCGGCTCGGGCCGGGGAGGCCGGGCGCGGCTTTGCCGTCGTCGCGAGCGAAGTGAAGGCGCTCGCCCAGCAGACCACCGATGCCACGGAACGGGTGCGCCAGCAGATCGGCGACATCACCGGCGCGGTCGCCAACACCGCCGCCATCGTCGCCAGCATGCGCGACAGCTTCAAGTCGGTCGACGAGGTCGCAGTCGCGGTCGAGCAGGCGGTCGCCAGCCAGAGCGCGGCGATCGGTTCGATCCAGCATTATGCCGGAGTCGCCGCCGCGCTCGCCGCCGACCTTCGGGGCAGCGCCGCCAGCGTCGCGGGCGCCTCGGACCAGGCCTCGGATGCCGCCGGCGGGCTCAGCGAAGCGACGGCCGTGCTGGTCGCCGACGCGCAGGAACTGCTCGGCCGCACACAGAACTTCGTCGGAAGCCTCAAAGCCGCCTGATCAACGTCCTGTGACTTAGCTGAACACAACAGTCGCTTGAGGTTCAGGCGAGTCCGTGTAGGGAATGGTCAAGTCCCCCCTTCTTTTTGCGGAGCCTGAATTGAAGCCGATTCTTCTCGCCAGTGCCGCTGCGATCGCCGTCAGCGGCGTCGTGACCTTTCTTCCCGCCACCGCGCAGACCTCCGGCAATGCCGCTCAGCCGGCGGCGCAGAACCCGCTGCTCGCCGACTGGACCGGGCCTTATGCCGGTGTCCCGCCGTTCGGCAGCGTCCGCCCGGAGATGTTCCCGCCGGCGTTCGAGGCTGCGATCGCCGAGCGCCGGGCCGAGATCGCCGCGATCGTGAACAACCGCGCCGCTCCGACCTTCGCCAACACGATCGAGCCTTATGAGCGGGCCGGCGAGCGGCTCGGCCGAGTCCTCGCCGTGTTCGGGGTCATGACCAGCAACATGACGAACCCCGACTATCAGCGCCTCGAGCGCGAATGGGGCCCGCGCCTGTCCGCGGCGTCGGACGAGATCGTCCTCAACCCGCAATTCTTCAATCGCGTGAAGGCGGTCTATGACGCCCGCCAGAGCTCGAACCTGAGCGCGGAACAGCAGCGCGTCGTGACCCGGCTCTACGAGTCGATGGTGCGCCGCGGCGCCAACCTCAATCCCGAGCAGAAGCAGCAGCTGACCAACTACAACCAGCAGCTCGCCACCCTGTTCGCTCAGTTCAGCGAGAAGGTGCTCGCCGACGAGAGCGCGCACATCGCGGTGACCGAGGCCGACCTGGCCGGCGTTCCCGCCGACGTGAAGGCGGCTGCCGCGGCGGCGGCGCGCGAGCGCGGCCTGCCGGCTGGCCAGTTCGCGATCATCAACACCCGCTCGGCGGTCGATCCCGTGCTGACCTTCGCCGACAATCGCGACCTTCGCGAGCGGGTGTGGCGCGCCTTCGTCAATCGCGGCGACAACGGCAACGCCAACGACACCAACGCGACGATCGCCGAGATCGTCCGCCTGCGTGCCGAGCGCGCCCGACTGCTCGGCTTCGCCAACCATGCCGAGTGGCGCATGCAAGACACGATGGCCGGAACCCCGGCGCGTGCGCAGGAGCTGATGATGCGCGTGTGGCCGGCGGCGGTCGCCCGTGTGAACGAGGAGGTCGCCGAGCAGCAGGCGATGGCCCGCAGCCTCGGCCACAATATCACGATCGAGCCCTGGGACTATCGCTACTATATGGAGAAGATCCGCAAGCAGCGGTTCAATCTCAGCCAGGAAGAGATCAAGCCCTATTTCGAGCTCAACAACATGACCCAGGCCATGTTCTACATGGCCGGCCAGCTTTACGGGCTCCAGTTCCGCGAGATCACCGGCCAGGTGCCGACCTGGCACCCGGACGTGAAGGTGTGGCACGTCACCAACCAGGCCGGCGAGGATGTCGGCGTGTTCTACCAGGACAATTACGCCCGCACCGGCAAGCGTTCGGGCGCCTGGGCGACGACCTACCGCTCGCGCTCCGGCCTTCTCGGCAACGACATCGTGCTTGGCTCGAACAACAATAATTTCGCCAAGCCCGAGGCTGGGCAGCCGGCGTTGCTCAGCGTCGACGATGCCGAAACCCTGTTCCACGAGTTCGGCCACGCCATCCACTATTTCCTGTCGGACGTCGAATATCCGAGCCTGATCGGAACGCCGCGCGACTTCGTGGAATATCCGAGCCAGGTGCATGAGAACTGGCTGCTGACTCCTGAGATTCTCACGCGCTTCGCCCGTCACTATCAGACGGGTGAGCCGATGCCGCAGGCTCTGGTCGACCGAATCCAGCAGGCGTCGACCTTCAACCAGGGCTTCGCGACGGTCGAGTATCTGTCGTCGGCTTTGGTCGACATGGCGATGCATACGCGGCCCGACGGCGTGGCCGATCCGGATGCGTTCGAGCGCGAGACGCTCGCCGCGATCGGCATGCCGAGCGAGATCGTGATGCGGCACCGGCTGCCGCACTTCAATCACCTGTTCTCGAGCGACGCCTATTCGGCCGGCTATTATTCCTACCTGTGGTCGGAGACGATGGACGCCGACACCTGGGCGGCGTTCGAGGAGGCCGGCAACGTGTGGGATCCGGCGACCGCCCAGCGCTTCGCCCGGACCCTGCTGTCGACCGGCAACGTGATCGACCGCGCCGAGGCCTATCGCCAGTTCCGCGGTCGCGACCCGGACGTGGCGGCGCTCCTGCGCAAGCGCGGCTTCCCGACCAATGGAACGACTCCGCAGCCGCCGCGCCGAGCCGGCGAACGCGGCTAAGCTCAGCAGGCGACGATGAGAGCGGCGTCCGGGCACCGGGCGCCGCTTTCTCTTGTCGAAGCGGCGCGGCGGTTCGCCGAAGCGCGCGCCTCTGCCCGTTACGCCGCGTTAGGGTAGGCGCGTCGCCCAAAGGGGATTGAAAATGCGCTTTCGACTGCTCGTCCTGTGCCTCGGCCTGGTTGCGGTCCCGGCCGTTGCCGGGCTGACCGACGCCAGCGCCTGCTCCCGCCATTCGAGCCGCGGCAACCAGTCGGCATGGGCTGCAGCCGACCAGCCGCAGGCCGGCGCTCGGGCTCCCGCGGGGCTCGGCTTCAGCCTCGGAGCGACCTTTCCGCTCTAGGCGAGCGCCGCCGGATCGCCGAACAGGCCCGCCTGATAATCCTCGATCGCCCGGACGATCTCCTCGCGCGTGTTCATGACGAACGGCCCGTGGGCGAAGACCGGTTCGCCCAGCGGCTGCGAATGGCCGAACAGCAGGGTGGCGCCTTCGCGACTGGCGAGGTGGACGTCGTCGCCGTCGCCGAGCTGAGCCAGATGCCATTGCGGGACGAGCGAGCCGGCGACCTTCACTTCGCCGCGAACCACGTAAAGGAACACGGTTCGGCCGACCGGGGCGGGAAGGGTGACCTCGGCACCAGGCTCCAGCCGAACCACGCTCATGAACGTGTCGGTGAGCGATTCGATCGGACCGGTGATGCCGTCGAGGCTGCCGGCGATGAGGTCGACCGTGGCGCCCGGCGCCGCCGCGATTGCCGGGATGTCGGGCCGCTGGACGCCGGTATAGCGCGGCGCGGTCATTTTGAGGCGGGCAGGCAGGTTCAGCCAGAGCTGGAGGATCTCCATCTCGCCGCCGTCGCGCTTGAACGCGGCGGGGGAGAGCTCGGCATGGATGAGGCCGGAGCCGGCGGTCATCCACTGCACGCCGCCTGCGTCGATCACGCTCTCGTGGCCGCCGGTGTCGCTATGGGCGAGGCTGCCCTCGAGGATGAAGGTCACCGTCTCGAAGCCGCGATGCGGATGCGGCCCGAAGGGGAGGCCGTCGTTGCCCGGCAGATAACGTTGCGGTCCGTGATGGTTGAGGAACAGGAAGGGATCGAGCTGCGGCAAATTGGGCCCCGGCACCGGCCGGCGCGTGACGAGGTCGCCGATATCGTCGCGATAGGCGGCGTGGGAACGGATGAGCTGGCGCATGGTCATGGCAATCTAGGTGGCTCGGCGGCCCGCGGGTTCAAGCGCTCGAGACGCACCAAAGCCTCGTCGAGGGCGGAGAGGAAGCGCGAGCGGTCGGCCTTGGCGAAGGGCGCCGGGCCGCCGATCTGGTCGCCGCCGGCGCGCAGGTCGGCCATGATCGCGCGGGTGGCGATGGCAGCGCCGATCGAGCTCGTCGTGAACGGCTTGCCGGTGGGCGCGATCACGCTCGCCCCCGCCTTGAGCGCACGGTCGGCGAGGAGGATGTCGGCGGTGATCACCAGAGTGTCCGGGCCGGCAGCCTCCGCGATCCAGTCGTCGGCGGCATCGAAGGCGTCGGAGACGGTGACCCGCTCGATCAGCGGATGATCGGGGATTCGGATGCGCTGGTTGCTGACGATCGCGACCGGCACGTTGCGGCGGAAGGCGACCTTGTAGATCTCCTCCTTCACCGGGCAGGCGTCGGCGTCGACGAGGATCCGGGGCATGCGAAATTCTCCTGTCACCCCGGACTTGATCCGGGGGCCACCTTTGCATTGGCGGTGGAAGAAGGCGGATGCCGGATCAAGTCCGGCATGACGAAGGTCTCTTAGCGCAGCTTGGAGATGGTGAGGCCGTCAGCCCGGGCGCGGTCCTTCACCGATTCCTCGCTTCGGGTGAGGGCCTTGGCGATGCTCTTCAGCGACTGGCCCTTCTTCGCGAGATTGTGGAGGGCGGCGATCTCCTCCTGCTTCCAGGGCTGGCGGTGGCGCTCGAACGGTTTGCTCATGACGCAATGCCTACACCGTCATCGGGTTCGACCGCCACTATTTCGATCGCGTCCTCGCGGCCGTTAAAGTCGGCGAGGTCGCCCGCTGCGGCGCCCATCAGGGCGCGGGCGAGGGGTGCAGAGAATGCGATCAGGCCGGAATCGGGATCGGCCTCGTCATGGCCGGTGATGGTGACGGACCGTTCCTTGCCGGCGAGGCGGAAGGTGACCTGGCTGCCGATTCCGGCCTCGCCCTCGGCGGGCGGCGGTGCCGGCTCGGCGGTGGCGAGGCGGGTGCGCCAGTAGCGCAGGTCGCGCTCGACGGCCTTGCGCGCCTCATCGTCCGCTTCGGCCGAGGCGGCGGCTTCGAGCTCGTCGACACGGGCGCGGATCAGCGCGAGGCCGCGCGGGGTGACGAAATTGGGGCCGGGCGGGATCGGCAGCTCGAACTTCGGCTCGAGATGCTCCTCGTCGCTCTCGCGGCGGAAGGCTACGCTCATAAGCCTGTGTAGCCGGGCGAAGCCAGGAAGCGAAGCCTCAGAGCGGTCCTGCGACGAGGTTGACCAGCTCGGACTGGCGGTGAACTCCGAGCTTGTCGAAGATCGCGGTGAGGTGGCTGCGCACCGTCGTCTCCCGGATGCCCAGGCGCTCGGCGACCGCGGCGCGGCCGTCGCCGCGGGCGATCTCGACCGCGACGTCGGCTTCGGCGCGGGTCAGGCGATGGGTCTCGACGAGGCGCTGGATCCGGGTGCGGCGCTGCGCCTCCGGCACCGCGACATGGACGAGCGCGGCGGGCTGGTCGATCTGAAGCCAGTGCGGCGCGGGCTCGCTTTCGCCCTGGACCGGGACGATGGTGAAGCGCAGAAGCACGCCGTCGTCGCCCATCAGCTCGCAGCTGCCGCCGGCGGAGTGGCCGTTGCCGGCGATGAGGCGCTCGAGCGACCGGTCGAAGGTCCGCAGCCGACGGCGGCTACCGTCAGACACCAGGAAGCCGGCCTCGGCGAGGCTGGCGCAGGTCGGGCCGTCGTCGGACAGCAGCCGACCGCGCCGATCGACGACGAGGAAGCCTGATTGCGCCGAATCCGCGCCTTGAGCGGCGGCGAGCTGGGCGAGGCGGAGGCGGCGGTGAATCTCGACGGCGCGGACGAGATGGTCGACGAGGCCGTCGAAGCGGCGGCGTTCCTCGCTCGAATGCTCCTCGCCGGCCGGCTTGTAGACCGAGGCCATGACGGTGCCTTCGTCGTCGGCGACGAGATTGGCGCCCCGCATTCCGAAGCCGAGGCCCTGCGGCGCCCACCATTCATTGTAGATGGCGGTGTGGCGGATCGTCTCGCGCTCCTCGCCGTCGTCGAAGTCGAAGATCCGGCCGACGGGATAGAGGACGGCGTGGCGCCAGTGCGGCGAATATTGCCGCCAGCGCTCCTTGTAGGACGCGACCGATTCCGGATCCATCATCGGGGCGAGGCCGCCGTTCAGGCCATTCTGGTCGAAGAAGTGGAGCACGCATTGCGAGGACCCGGTGATCCCCGCGACCGCGCGCACCGCGTCGGCCCAGCGCTCGCCGTTGAGCGCGGCCTCGTAGATCAAGGATACGACCTGGTCCTGTCCGTCGCCGTGCATCGGGGAATCCCCCTCGATCAACCGTACGCGACCGCAAGCTGTCGCATTTCCTTAGCATGCGGACGGTACGAAGCGCC
Source organism: Pseudomonadota bacterium (assembly GCA_023417515.1). Taxonomy (GTDB): domain Bacteria; phylum Pseudomonadota; class Alphaproteobacteria; order Sphingomonadales; family Sphingomonadaceae; genus Allosphingosinicella. The sequence goes on from JAEZFL010000147.1 coordinate 23,167, forward strand.
ACCTGTCGCTCCCGCCACTAGCTCAAAACCGCGGGTAACCCGTTGGACCTGCGACGAATAGCGACGAACGTACGACGAAGATGTCGGACAAACGTCCGATGTGGACCAAAGCGAATCGGCATAGATGAGATGAAGTCGGTCCGCCGATGCGGGGGTTCGCGGACGCCGACCGGCACAGATGAACTTGGAGGATGATCATGAACAGGACTGTCGTGCCGGTCGCCATCTTGAGCGCCGCTCTCTTCTTTACCGCCAGCAATGCGCAGGCCCAGCCGAGTCATGTCAGCGAGCCGGTCAGCTATGCCGATCTCGACCTGCGGACGCCGGCCGGCCGGGCCACGCTCGACAGCCGGATCGAGGCGACCGCGCGCCGTTTGTGCGAGGTCAACGGCCCCAACAGCGGCTTCAACGAATGGCGCGAGCAGCGCCGCTGCATGCGCGAGGCGATGTACCTCGCCCGCAGCCGCGCCCGGGTGGCGATCGCCCAGGCCCAGAGCGACGGCATCTCGCTCGCTTCGCGTTGATCCCACGACGCGGGGGAAAGGGGAACCGGCGCCGTCCACTGGGGAGAGGGCGGCGCCGGTCTTCTTATCAGCCGAGAGGGAGGGGGAGATGCTTCGACCAAGGAGAAAGGCGAAGGCGCCGGGGCCGCGGGTGGTGCGGCCCGCGCCGAGCGCCAGAACCTGACCGACGGCCGGACGGCCCGTGCCCTCACCCCGTCGCCGCCGGGCGACGACGTCCCACAACCAGACCGGAGAGGGCCGATTGTTAAATTGAAGCGAAAATGCCGGGCAAGG
>JAEZFL010000059.1 GCA_023417515.1 Pseudomonadota bacterium
CGCCCCCCCCCTCCGCGCTTAGCCCCTCCACCGCCTTCGGCGGTCCCCCTCCCCATGAGGCTTCGCCTCACAGGGAGGATTTGACGTTCGCCGATCTGCTGACCATCGACCTCGCCGGTTTCGCGGGCGTCGTCGTGTCGCCGGGCGTGCCGCTCAACCGCCACCCGATCGCCGCGCATGCACGCGCTGCAGGGGTGCCGGTGATCGGCGACATCGAATTGTTCGCTCAGGCGCGGCCGGAGCTGCCTCCGCACAAGGTGGTCGGCATCACCGGCACCAACGGCAAGTCGACGACGACCGCGCTCGTCCACCACATCCTCGAGACCGCGGGCGTGCCGACGACGATGGGCGGCAATATCGGCCTGCCGATCCTCGCCCAGGAGCCGTTGCCCGAAGGCGGCGTCTATGTGCTGGAGCTGTCCAGCTACCAGATCGACCTCACCTACAGCCTCGACTGCGACGTGGCGGTGTTGCTCAACGTGACGCCGGATCATCTCGATCGGTACGAGAGCTTCGAGGCGTACCGTCTTTCGAAGGAGCGGCTGTTCGAGATGCAGTCGCCCGGTTCGGTTGCGATCCACGGGGACTCAGATGCGATCGAGCAGTCCGAGTGGCCGGCCCTCCAAGGCCCGCACAATGCCCAGAACGCGCGGGCCGCGATTGCCGTCGCTCAGGCTCTGGGCATCTCCCACCGGACGATCAAGCTGGCGCTGAGGAGCTTCTCGGGCCTGCCGCACCGCATGCAGCGGGTGGGCGAGAAGGACGGCATCCTCTTCGTCAACGACAGCAAGGCGACTAACCCGGATTCGACCGCTCCGGCGCTCGCCGCTTACCCGCACATCCACTGGATCGTTGGCGGGCTGGCCAAGACCGACGGGCTCGGGCCGTGCGAGCAATATCTCGATCATGTCCGCGGCGCCTACACGATCGGCGAGGCGGGGCCGATGTTCGCCCGACTTCTCCACGGAAAAGTGCCGGTGACCGAGAGCCAAGTGCTTGAAAAGGCGGTGACCGACGCCGCGGCGGCCGCTAGACCGGGGGAGGTGGTGCTGTTGTCGCCCGCCTGCGCTTCGTTCGACCAGTTCAAGGACTATGAAGCGCGCGGCGAGGCGTTCCGCGCCGCAGTGGAGAAGTTGGCGTGATCGGGGGTGGCGTCATGAAGGCGGGAGCGGAGAAGAAGGCGCCGCGCTGGGGCGGCCGCTCCGACCTGTCGCCGGTCGGCCGCTGGTTCTGGGAAACCGACCGGGTCCTCCTCCTGCTCGTGGCGATCCTGATCGCCATCGGCCTGATCGCGGTCGCCGCCGCGTCGCCGGCCGCGGCGGAGCGCCTGTCGGGAAGCACCTTCCGCTACGCGCCGCTCCATTTCTTCACCTTGCAGCTGGTGTGGACGCTGGTCGCCATCCCGGTGATGATCACCGTGTCGATGCTGCCCAAGACGATGGCTCGGCGGCTGTCGCTGCTCGGCGCAGGGATCGGCACCGTCGCGCTGATGCTGGTCCCGATCATCGGCATGGAGCGCAACGGCGCGGTGCGCTGGATCGACCTCGGAGTCACCAACGTCCAGCCGTCCGAATTCCTGAAGCCGCTCTACATCGTCGCCATGGCCTGGCTGCTGTCCTTAAAACAGAAGGACCCGGCGCTGCCGATGGTCGCGGTGACCGGCGCGCTCACCGCGGTCATCGCCTTCGCTCTGATGCGCCAGCCCAATCTCGGCGAGACGGTGATCTTCGTCGCCTGCTGGGTGGCGCTTCTGACCCTGTCGGGCGCAAGGATGCGCTTTCTCTACATCCTCGCCGGCCTCGGCCTTGCGGGCCTGGTCCTCGCTTATTTCTTCTATCCGGTGGCGACCGCGCGCATCGACGGATTCCTGTTCGACGCCGGCGACAACGGCCAGACCGACGCGGCGCTTCGAACGCTCGTCTCGGGCGGCCTGTTCGGCCTCGGGCCGGGCGCGGGGGTGCGCAAGTTCCACCTGCCCGAGCCGCACACCGACTATATCTTCTCGGTGATCGGCGAGGAATTCGGCATGGTCGCCTGCCTGGCGATCGCGATCCTCTATCTGGCGATCATCGCCCGGGTGCTGATCCGCATGCTCAACGAGGAGGACATGTTCGTCATCCTCGCCGCCGGCGGCCTCGTCATCCAGATCGGCATCCAGGCGATCATCAACATGGCGGTCAACGTTCACCTGCTGCCGTCCAAGGGCATGACCCTGCCGTTCATCTCCTATGGCGGATCGTCGATGATCGCGCTTGCGATGGGCTTCGGACTGCTGCTCGCCTTCACGCGGCGAAACCCCTATCTGCACCGTTCCCCTTACGTCGTGCGTTGGAGTGGCCGCGAATGAGTGCTGCGCGTCCCCCCCGTCATTATGCCCTCGCCGCCGGCGGCACCGGCGGTCACATGATCCCGGCCCATGCCCTGGCCGAGGAGCTGCTGCTGCGCGGTCACCATGTCGCCCTGGTCACCGACGAGCGCGGCGCGCGGATTCCGGGCCTGTTCGACCAGGTGCCGGTCCACGTCCTGCCGGCTGGGCGGCTCAGCAAGAACCCGATCGGCCTGTTCCGCGCCGCCCGAGCGATCCTGACCGGCCGCGACATGGCGGTTCGGCTCTACGACAGCTTCGGTCCCGCCGCGGTGGTCGGCTTTGGCGGCTATCCGGCGCTGCCGGCGCTGCTCGCGGCGCGCAGGCTGCGCGTGCCGACGGTGATCCACGAGCAGAATGCCGTGCTCGGCCGGGTCAACCGGCTGATGGCGCGGCGGATGGACGCCATCGCCACCGCCTATGACAAGGTCGACCGGCTGCCCTCCGGCGTCGGCGACAAGGTCCACATCGTCGGCAACCCGGTTCGCGACGAGGTCCTGCAGCTTCGCGACCAGCCCTTCCCGCCGCTCGCCGAGGACGGCATCTTCCGGCTGCTCGTCACCGGCGGAAGCCAGGGTGCGTCGGTCCTCTCAAGCGTGGTGCCGGAAGGGCTTGGCCTTCTCCCCGAGCATTTCCGCCGCCGCCTCCAGGTCACCCAGCAGTGCCGCGCCGAGGATATCGAGCAGGTCCGAGCGCGCTATGCCGAGCTCGGGATCCCCGCCGATCTCGCCACCTACATCACCGACATGCCCGACAAGCTCGCCTGGTCGCATCTCGTCATCGCCCGCGCCGGCGCCTCGACCATCGCCGAGCTGACCACAGCCGGCCGCCCCGCGATCCTCATCCCGCTGCCGTCGGCGACCGACGACCACCAGACCGCCAATGCGCGCGAGATGGCGCGCTCCGGCGGCGCTCGGGTCATCGCCCAGCACCAGTTCACGCCGGTCGAGCTCGCCAAGCAGATGCAGAAGCTCGGCCTCGAGCCGCAGGCGCTGGCCAATGCGGCGTCGCGCGCCCGGGCGGTCGGCCGCCCCCATGCCGCGCGCGACCTTGCCGACCTGGTCGAGCGCACCGGCGGCGGCGCCGAGCCGATCACCATGCCGATCCACGAGAAGATCAAGAAGCCGATCGCCGGCGGAGCCTACGCATGAAGCAGCAGGTTCGAATGCGCGGCGCATTCCAGGAAATCGGAACCATCCATTTCGTCGGCATCGGCGGCATCGGCATGTCCGGAATCGCCGAGGTGATGCATATCCTCGGCTACAAGGTGCAGGGATCGGACGCAGCCGAGGGCTATCGCATCGAGGCCCTTCGCAAGCTCGGGATCCCGGTCGCGATCGGCCACAGCCCGGACAATCTCGGCGACGCCGCCGTGGTCGTGATCTCGACCGCGGTGAAGCGCGACAATCCCGAGGTCGAGGCGGCCTATGAGCGCCGCATCCCCGTCGTCCGCCGCGCCGAGATGCTCGCCGAGCTGATGCGGCTGAAGTCGACCATCGCGGTCGCCGGCACGCACGGCAAGACGACCACGACCTCGCTGGTGGCGGCCCTGCTCGACGCGGGCGGAATCGATCCGACCGTGATCAACGGCGGAATCATCAACGCCTACGATTCCAACGCCCGGCTCGGCTCGTCCGACTGGATGGTGGTCGAGGCGGACGAGAGCGACGGCAGCTTCCTGCGCCTCGACGGCACCATCGCGGTCGTCACCAACATCGATCCCGAGCATCTCGACCATTACGGCTCGTTCGAGAAGGCGAAGGACGCCTATGTCGAGTTCGTCGAGAACGTACCTTTCTACGGCGCCGCCCTTCTCTGCGTCGATCACCCGGAAGTGCAGGGCATCATCCCGCGCCTTCGCGACCGCCGGGTCGTCACCTACGGCTTCGCCGCCCAGGCGGACGTGCGGGCCGACAATGTCGAGCCGTTCCCCGGAGGCAACCGCTTCGACGTGTCGATCCGCGACCGCAGCGGCGCGGTTCGCACCATCGAGGGCGTGCGCCTGCCGATGCCCGGCCGTCACAACGTCCAGAACGCGCTCGCGGCGATCGGGGTCGCCGCCGAGATGGGCATCCCAGACGACGTGCTGGCCCATGGCTTCGACAAGTTCGACGGCGTCAAGCGCCGCTTCACCAAGGTCGGCGAGGTCCAGGGCGCCATCGTCATCGACGATTACGGCCACCATCCGGTCGAGATCAAAGCGGTATTGTCGGCGGCGCGCGAGGGCGCTCAGGGCAGGGTGATCGCGCTCGTCCAGCCGCACCGCTACACCCGCCTGCGCGACCTGATGGACGAGTTTCAGGGCGCCTTCAACGACGCCGACATCGTGCTTGTGGCGCCAGTCTATGCCGCCGGCGAGCAGCCGATTGAGGGCGTCGACAGCGCTGCCCTGGTCGAGGGGCTGAAGGAGCGCGGCCACCGCGCCGTTCGGGCGGTCGAGAGCCAGGAGGAGGCCTGCCAGGCGCTTCGCGACATCGCGGCGCGCGGCGACATGATCATCTGCCTCGGCGCCGGCGACATCACCAAATGGGCGGCAGGCCTCGCCGACGGAATCAACCAGGCGAGGCTCAACAAGTGAGCGCACTGTTTCCGATTCCTCCCCTGCTTTTGCAGCGGAGGGGGACCACCCGAAGGGTGGTGGAGGGGCGCGCCGAAGGCGCGGTCGTCCGATCGATAAGAATTCCGCGCCTTCGGCGCGGC
>JAEZFL010000086.1 GCA_023417515.1 Pseudomonadota bacterium
ATCGCGGCTAGGAGCCCGTGGTGAAAGTGCCGCGTGGCACCGAGACGAGCGAGGCGCCCGCGTGGCAAGGCGCGACGACCGAGAATACCGGCAGTATTCGAGGGAGGAGCAACGCCGCCAGGCGGGATGCATCGCTCGTTGAATGCAGCGGGACTTTCACCACGGGCTCCTAGGCCGCCCTCCGCCGTGCGCGGTTCGAGGCTGGTCGCTCAAACCGGCCTCGAACTGTGCTACACTCCGTCGTCTGCACGGGTGCGCCGAGGTAGCTCAGTTGGTAGAGCACGTGACTGAAAATCACGGTGTCGGCGGTTCGATCCCGTCCCTGGGCACCATCTCCTCTCCGAGATCGGAGATCCACCCATCGTCGCACAAGCGCCCAGCCGCCCCCCGGAGCCCGTGGCCGCGTCTTGAAGAAAGCGGCCTGAATTGATCTGGCTCACCGCGCCTTGCCCTGAACCGGCCAAGATGGAAGCGAGGAGAAGCCATGCCCCCGACCCAGGCGCCGGATCGCTACAACACGGTCTCGATCGCGCTTCACTGGCTGATGATGCTGGTGATCGTCGGAGTCTATGCGGCGATCGAATTGCGGGAATTCTTCCCCAAGGGCAGCGAGCCGCGAGAAGCATTGAAGACGTGGCACTTCATGCTCGGCCTGACCGTTCTCGGCCTGGTCTGGGTCCGCATCGCGGCGAGGCTCGCCTGGCGGCGGCCCATTTCGTCCGCAGACGGACCGGCGTGGCGGCGTGTTCTGGCCTCGGCGACGCATGCCATGCTCTACGCGTTCATGATCGGCATGCCGATCGCCGGATGGCTGATCCTCAGCGCGGAAGGCAAGATCATCCCCTTCTTCGGGCTCGAACTTCCCGCGCTGGCGTCGGCGAACGAGCCTTTGGCCGCGCAGGTCGAGACGGTTCACAAGCTTGTCGGCACCTTGGGCTATTGGCTCATCGGCCTCCATGCCGCCGCATCGCTGTTCCATCATTATGTGATTCGCGACGGCGTGCTCGCGCGCATGTTGCCGCTAAGGACTTGAGCGGCGGCGCGCGGCGGCGGTGAAGCCTGTGCCGGCGTGACGCCCCCCAATTCCCGGTTGCTGCGCAACGGCAAAGACGGCAGGCATCCTCCGGCTCGCGTGATCGTTGCGCCGAATGAGGGAAACCGGTCGGAGGCCGCAATGGACAGGATGCCCGCTTTGTTCGTCGGGCATGGAAGCCCGATGAACACGCTCGAACGCAACGGCTATACCGAGGCGTGGCGAGCGCTCGGCCGCCAGCTGCCGCGGCCCAGGGCGCTGCTCGTCATCTCCGCCCATTGGTATTTCGGCGCGACCGCGGTGACGGCGATGCCGAAGCCGCGGACGATTCACGATTTCTATGGCTTCCCGAGAGAATTGGCCGAATTCGATTATCCCGCCGCCGGGGCGCCCGACCTCGCTCGGGAGGTCGTCGAAGTCGCGAAGCCGCGCTGGGTCGGCCTCGACATGGACCAGTGGGGCCTCGACCACGGCACCTGGTCCGTTCTCGCCCATGTCTATCCCGAGGCCGACGTGCCCGTGGTGCAGCTGTCGATCAACGCGCTTCGGCCGCTCGATTATCATCTCGATCTCGCCGCCCGGCTGGCGCCGCTGCGCGACCGCGGCGTGATGATCCTGGGCAGCGGCAACGTCGTCCACAACCTTCGGCGCGTGCAATGGGACCAGCCTGACGCCGCGTTCGATTGGGCCGAGCGCTTCGATGATGCCGTCGTCGATCAGCTTGCAACCGCGCCCGGCGACATCCTCAAGCTGGCCGAGCATCCGGACTTCGACATGGCGGTGCCGACGCCCGACCATTTCATTCCCTTGCTCTATATTGCCGGGCTGGCAGCCGCCGAGGGCATTCCCGCCGAGACGCTCCTGCGCGGCTATTCGATGGGGTCGATCTCGATGACCTGCTACGGCCACGGCGCCGAGGCCGTGCTGCGCCAGGACCCGACCTGCGCGGCGCAATTGCCGGAAGGCGTGCCTCCCGACCAGACGAACATGTGAGGAGCAGCCGCGATCAGCGCGACCGGACCGGAGTCAGCGCGCTGAGCGCGGCGCGGTCCGCGGCACGGTGAAGGCACGCTTCCGCTTCGACAGGATCGAGCCACAGCACTTCATGCTCCGCCGCCCCCTCGATCGGTGCGATCAGGGATGCCTGCCAATAACCGGCGTCGAGCGCGATCTGGCCGCCGAAGATCTTCTGGCTGCACCGGCGCAGCGGGACTCCAAGCTCGGCGGACCAGCCGCATTCCTCGGCGATCTCGCGGAGCAGCGCCTGGCGGGCGCTCTCGCCGGGCTCGATCCGGCCGCCGGGCAGGTAGCAGCGGCCATTGGCGGCCCTCACCACGAGAACGCGTCCGGCATCGCCGTGGATGACGGCATAAGCCCCGCGCTGATTCGTGACCGGCGGGCTCGCCGCCGCCGTCGATGACGTCCGGTCCATTGCTTCCAATGAAGGATTCCTGTTTCTAACCAGCCCCCAAGGCGGACGCCTTCCCGCCTAACGGCCGATGCGGCGATCCGGTTGCATCGGCTCCGTTCGCCGCGTCAATAATCGCGTGAATAGCGCAGGTTGACGTTGGTACCGCTCATCGTCCCGAACTGCGAGAGCAGGCTCAGCGAGCGCGACAGGGCGATCTCGATCTGGGTCGCGGTGAAGCCCTCGGCGTCGGTGATGATCTCGATATAGATGTCGTCGCTGAGGTAGAAGCCGGCGGCGATGGCGGTGCCTCGGCCGACCGTGTCGTCCTCGCCGAGGATCCGGATCCGGTCGATTCCGGTCGCCTGCTGGAGCTCGCCGAGCGGATTGAGGCCGCCGCTGCCGCCGCGCAGCGAGTTCAGCGACGCGGCGAGCTGGATCGCCTGGATCGCCGAAATCTCGGTGACCGAGCTGCCGAACAGGATCCGGCTGACGATCTCGTCCTGCGGAAGGCCCGGATTGGACGCGAACTCGATGCGCGGATTGGTCGCGCTTCCGCCGATCAGCACCTGGACCTCGACATCCTCTATGTCCGCGTTGGCGCGGATGTCGAGCTGGGGATTGATCCGGGCGCTCCCGGTTTCGACGAAGTCGATATGACTCTGCTGGTCGAGGATGAAGCGGCGCCCGGCGAGGCCGAGCACTCCGCGCACGAGGTCGACTCGGCCGCTGAGCTGGGGGGCGTTGGTGCGGCCGGTGACGCGCAGGTTCGCGGCCCATTCGGAATCGAGGCCCATGCCGGTGACGTAGAGCTGATTGTCCGAGACCAGGCGAATGTCGAGATTCCAGATGCTCGGAACCGTGTCCCTTCGAGCGACCGCCTGGCCCGGGGGCGGCAGCGGATCGCCCCTGCGGCGCACGCCGGCCAGCTGCGGCACCTGTGCGGCGCCCTGGGTGACGATCTGGTAACGGGTTTCGCCAAGCTCGAGCCGGCCTCGGATCATTGCCGGCTCCGCCTGGCTGTTGCGGATCTGGAGGTTGCCGGTCGCGGTCGCGGAAATATCGTCGCTGCGGGCGAGCCGGGCATTGGCGAGCTCGACGTCGATCCGGACCGGATAGCCGGCCGCGCTCGACAGGCCGATCTCGCCCTCGGCCTGGATCGTGCCGTCGCCCGCGCGGCCGGTCAGCCGGACGATGTCGAGCTGCGAGCCGTTGAAATTGCCGTCGATCGCCAGGTTGGTGATGCGGGTGCCATAGCGCTCGTTGATGTAAGTGAGGTTGGTCGAGCGGACGATCCCCCTGAACTGCGGATTGTCGAGGCGGCCGGTGAAGTCGGCGCCGACCCCGACCGGCCCGTCGAGCTGGTGGCCGGCGAGTCCGACGAGCGAGCTCAGCACGCCGGCCGGCCCGTTGTAGCGGATACCGCCGGACAATGGCGCCGAGGCGAGGCGCTCGGTCCACGTCCCGGCGCCCGGCGGAAGCGGCTGGAGCCGCGCCTGGACGCGCCCGACGATCGCGCCTTCCTCGCGGATGACGACGCCGAGATTGCCGCCTTCCGGCACGAGATTGCCGGCGAGCGCGACGTCGACCGGCACCGAACGCATGGCGATCCCGGTGCGGGTGAAGTCGGCAATGTTGAGTCGCGCCTCGGCGCGCGGGAAAGCGCCTCCCGCCGGCAGGTAGAAATCGAGGCTTCCGGACGCCCGGCCGCCGAGGCCGAGGCCGGCGCCCACGGTGTTGATCACCGAGAGGTCGAAATTGTCGAGCCGCGACTGGATGATGAGGCCGTCGCCATAGCGGCCGGCGAGGCGCAGGCGGCCCTGTCCTTCGCGAAGCAGCAATGTCGCCGGGCGCAGCAGCCAACTGTTGTCGACGCGCTCGATCAGCGCCGGCTCGGCGAAGCGAAACGGAATGTTGTTGGCGGTGCCGCGCAGCGCCATCCGGATTCGCTCGGGGCTGAGATCGGCATTGCCGGCGACGTCGAACGGAACGCCGCTGGCGCCCGCGGCGACGAAGCGCGCGTTGCCGGCATTGTTCCGGTAGGTGAACATGGTTCGGCCGCGGTCGATCTGCAGCGAGCCGCTGGTGAGACCCGCGACCTGCACGTCGCCTTCCGCTTCGTAGACCGCGAACGAATCGTCCGCGATCGGCAGGGTCACGGCGACGTCGACGATCGCGCGAGCGATGGTGATGGCGTTCTGGCCGGCGATGCTGCTCGGGATGACGGCGTTGTTGGCGGTGGCGGCGACGTCGATCCGCTGGCGGCGTCCGGCGGCGGCGAGAGCGACATTGCCGTCGACGCCCTGGCCGGTGACGCTGAGCGACCCCGCGAACGGCCCTGCTTCGGTCTGGGTCACGCGCCCAGCGAAGGTGAGGCCGGCGAACAGCAGGCGGTTGACCTGGATGGTCATCGGCCCGGCGCGGGCGAGCACCACCACATCGGCCGAGAACGGCCCGTAATCCGAATCGCCGGTCGCCTGGATGGCATAGCCCTGGCCGGTCGAGCGCACCGTCGCCCGGACGTTGCGGAGCCCGACTCCGAAGCCGGGCTCGGCGACGGTCAGCTGGATTTGCGGCGCCGCGACCGTGCCGGCGATCTCGACCCCGACCGCGCCATATCGTCGGCTGGTGCCGGACAGGCGCAAGGCGATTCGGCCGTCCGGATAATAGACCCCGCCGCCTTCGGTGATTCGCAGGGCCGGAGCGCTGACCCGGACGTCGCCGATCCGGATGATGCCGCTGGGAGCGATGTTGACGCTCGCCGTGGCGACCGCGTTGCCGCCGAGCAGGTCCGCCGCGGTGGCGTTGAAGATTCGGCGGCTGCGCACCGACACCCGGCCGTCGATGCCGAAGCCGCCGGCCTGGTTCACCAGGTCGAAATTGCTGGTGATGTCGAACACGCCGATGCTCTCGACCAGGTAATTGTTCACCGTGCCCTGGACGCCGACATTGTAGCGGCCGCGGCCGACGTCGAAGGCGAGGGTCAGAACCGCGTCGGCGCGGTCGGAGCGCAGGCGCAGATTGTCGGAGAGGATGTTCGGCCAGTCGACGAGGATGTCGCCGTTGATCCGCACGTTGGTGAGGAGGCCGCCGAGCGTCGGCGGCAGGCCGGTGATCCGCCCGATGCGGCCGTTGACCGGGACGACGATCCGGTCGGGGTCGACTCGCGCGCTACCCGTGGCCCGGAAATTCTCGAGCGTGCGGCTACCGAGTGCGAGCCGGGCGGCGGTGAGGTCGTAGACGATTCGCGGGCGGCGAATGGCGCCGTCGAGCACCAGAGCGAGGCGCACGTCGCGCCCGTCGAGATTGGGAGCGATCGCGCCGGGCCGCATCAGCCGGGCGGCGACCCGCATCGCCTCGAACTGGCTGGCTCGGAAATCGACGACCCCCTCGGCGGCGACGGCGAGCGCTCGGCTGTTCAGGCGCAGGTTCACGTCGGCTCGGCGGTTCGCCCAGGCCGCGGTGAGATTGAGATAGGTGAGCGGCTCGGTAAGCCGGTTGGCCGGGCCCGTGACGAAGATGTCGGGACGCATCGGACCGGTCACCCGGAAGGTGCCGTCCTCGGCTCGGATGTCGAGATTGGCGAAGGGCTGGCCTTCCATCGCCGCCTGCAGCCGCCCGCGCCAGCTTGCCCATGTCCCCCGCCCGGCGACCGCGACTTCCAGCGGCTTGGCGATGCTGGTCATGCTCGCGACGAAGCCGTCGGCGGGCGCCTGCACCCGCATCTCGATGTTGAGCCGGTCCTGCTCGGGCGCCGCCTCGAAGCGCAGGGCGAGGCGGTCGCCGCCGGCGATGCCCGGGCCCTGCAACGCGTTAACGTCGAGATTGGCGCGCGCCGCGCTGTTGGCGAGATGGAGGTCGCCGCCGATCGACAACAGGTGGCGCTGTCCGGTCACCGGCGGATCGAGGATCAGCCGGCCGATGCGCAGATTGGCGATGTCGAGATCGATGTCGGGGATGAGCGGCGCGTTGGGGTCGGTGCTTCGCAATTCGGGCAGCCGCGCCAGCCGCGCCTCTGGAATGACCAGCGAGCGAATGTCGATATGGCTTCGCCGGATATAGGCGAGCGGCCGGTAATCGACCTCGGCGACCGGGGCGGCGAAGAAGGCGCCCTTGGGATCGGACAGGACGAGGCCGCGCACAGTCATCCGGCCCCAGATCGACCCGTCGATCGAATCGACGTGGATCTTGAGGCCCGAGGCCATCTCGATGCCGTTGATCTGGCCGACGACGAAGCGCCGGCCGGAATCGCTGTTCAGCCAGATCAGGAAGGCGGCAGCGGCGGCGACGAGGACTCCCAGCACGATGGCGAGCCACTTGGCGAAGGTGAGCGCCGGGCGGCGGCGGCGGACGACGACCGTCTCGGTCGGCTCGATCGGGGGCGGGGTGCCGCCGCTGTCGGCCACGCTCGCCATCAGAAAGCCTGTCCGATCGAGACGTAGACCGAGATCAGGCCCTCGCCCTCGCGGCGGCCGATCGGGGTTGCGATGTCGAGCCGGAGCGGGCCGAAATTGGTGTAGAGGCGTCCGCCCACTCCGATTCCGAAGCGCATGTCGTCGAAGGTGGGATATTCCTTCTCGGTGACGCTGCCGGCGTCCACGAAGGCGACGATTCCGTAATTGCCGAAGCGGTAGCGGCCCTCGATCGCGAACTCGGTGAGCCCGCGCCCGCCGACCGGCAGCGACAAGGTCGGCGGCACCTCCTCGGGATCGTCCTCGGCGGGGTCGAAGGCGGGGTTGGGGACGGTGATGTGCGGGCCCAGCTCCTGGAAGGCGAAGCCGCGCACCGAGCCGCCGCCGCCCGAATAGAAGCGCCGCGACGGCGCGAGGCGGTCGCGGGCGATGCCGAAGATCGAGCCGAGGCGGGCGCGCGCGGCGATCACGAAATCCTCGCCGATCGGCTGGTAATAGCTGCCGTCGACCTGGGTGCGCAGGTAGAATTCGCTGCCGTCGCGAAGCGACGCTTCCGGATTGACCCGCGCTGAAAGGCGGAAGCCGCGGGTCGGGTCGAGCAGGCTGTTCGACCGGTCATAGCCGACCGAGCCGATCAGGCCGCCGATGAAGAAGGCGTCGCCGACCGAGATTCGCGGCGCCCCGACCTGGCTCTCGTTGGTGGCGAGGATCTCGGCGCCGTAGGAATAGGTCCACACCTTCTGCCAGATCGGAGTCGACTCGCGGGTGACGAGGCCGAGCAGGCGTATGGTATAGCCTTCGAACGCCGCGAAGTCGCGGCGGCCCGCGTCGAGCTGGAGAAGCAGCGCCTGGTCGCGCAAATTCCAGTTGTTGAACCTGAGGCGCGCGCCCGCCGACTGTTCGTTGGTGCCGAGGACGGCCGCGACGCGCAGCGCGCCTTCCGGCCGGAACAGGTTGCGATGCTCCCAGGCGCCTTCGACGCGGAAGCCCTCGCCGGTCGAATAGCCGACATTGGCGTCCAGCGAACGCGCCGGTCCGGCGTCCTGGCGGACAAGAATATCGACATATTCGGTGCCGTCGCCGGCTGATATTCCAGTCCGCACCGGCTCGGCGGCGACGGTGCTGAACAGGCGCGTCGCGACCATCGCCTCCCTGAGATCGTCCATCATCCGCCGGTCGAACAGGTCGCCCTCGTCGAAGCGGGACAGCAATTCGATATGGTCGGTCTCGAAGGCGGCGTCGCCTTCGGTGAGAATGCGACGAAAGCGCGCGCGCGGCCCGGGCACGACCTGCAGCGTATAGTCGCCCCGGCCGGTGTCGGGATCGAGCAGGATGTCGCGCGGCGGCTGGTCGGAGCCTTCGACCCCGAGAGACGCGAACGGATAGCCGTTCTGCGGCAGGCGCAGGAGAACGTTCGCCTCGGCCGCTTCGACCCGAGCGGCGACGATCGGGTCGCCGCTGTCGAGCTCCAGTGCCTCGCGGGCGATCCGCTCCGAATCGCCCTCGGTTCCGGCCAGCGTGATCGCTCCGATCGCATAACGCTGGCCCGGAAGGATGGTGATGGTGATCGGCAAGCGGCCGTCTTGCCCTGCGGGCGCCACCGAATAGGTCGCCGCCACGTCGTAATAGCCTTCGGAACGAAGCAGCCGCTCGGCGAGGGTCACGTCCTCGCGGGCGCGCGCTTCGAGCATGGCGCCGTTGACCGCCTCGCCGCGCGCATCCTCGAGCGCCGACAGCGAGCGGAAGCGGCCCTCCATCTCCAGCTCGACCAGCTCCGCCGAATCGAGTCCGCGGACGTGAACGACGTAGCGCACCCGAGGCACCGCCTCCTCGTCGCCGACCGGAACCTCCTGGAGGGGCTGGGTGACGAAGGTTTCGAGCGGCGGCAGCGGCTCGGCGAGCGCGGGGTCGCCGAGCGGCGCGTCCTCGACGGGTCCCGGAACAGGGGGGAAGGGACGCTCCGGCGTGCCGGGCGGCACAACGGGATCCAGCGGCTCGAGCGGCGTGCTCAGCTCCGGGTCGAGGGGCGGCACTTCCTGCTCGAACTGGCTGTCCGGAATGATCGGACCGGTCGGCGGCGGGCTGGGGGCGGGGGTCGGCGGAGGCGTCGTCTGGGCACGGGCAACCGGCGGCGCTGCGAGGATGCCGCTCGCCAGCGCCGTCAAGAGGAACAAGGATTTCTTACTCAACCGCCCCCGCTCAGCCGCCCGCACGCCCTGGGCGACTCGCTCTCAACCCGTATGTTAGCAAAAAGTTCAATCTCTTGCGGCGGTTTGCACCTGTGCCGGGCGGACCACGGGATTGGTGCCGTCGCCGATCACCGCGAAGCCCGCCCAATAATAAGGATGGGACGTCGCCGGATCGTCCATCAGCCTTTGCTGCGACTGGCGCAAGGCGGAAGCCGTGCCGACGCCCGGTGGGGCGGTGAACAGGCCCGAGATCAGCCGCTCGGTGGCCTCGTAGGCGTCCGGCACCGGCCAGTGGCTCGCCACCACCAGCCGCCCGCCGGCGCCGACGAAGGCGCGCACCAGCCCGTCCAGTGCGAAGTCGCCGCCGCTGGTGAGCCCGGCCTCCCGGGTCGCGGTGAAGTCGGCCCGGCCCGCGGTGTCGCAGGCCGACAGGATGATGAGGTCGGCGTCGAGGCGCAGGTCGAAAATCTCGCGGAAGCTGAGCAGCCCGTCCGAATCCGGTCCGCCGAAGCTGGTCAGCAGCGACGGCCGTGCCGGGCATTCGGGCCGCGGCGGAGTGACCAGGCCGTGGGTTGCGAAATGCATCACTCGGAACTGGTCGAGGTCGTCGCGCTGCTTGATCGCGCTGTCGGTGAAGGCCGCGCCGGTGACGATGTCGTTGCCGCCGCCGGCGCTGCCCGACAGCGCCCGGCTGGCGGTGATCAGCTCGTCGTCGGGAATCGGGCGGTTCCAGGCGGTGAGCGCCCAGGAGCATTCCGGTCCGCCCTCGGCGCCGCCGCGGACGTTGAGGCTGGCGAGGGTGAGCCCGGAGGCCGGGGCATTCTCGCCGAAACCGAGATATTGGTTGGCGGCGCGCGACGGCGCCAATTGCCGCACGTCGCGAAATGCGAGCGGCGCGACCGAGGTGCTGATGTCGCGATTGCGGCCGAACCAGGCGATTCCGGTGAAGTCGAACGCGTCGCCGCCCGGCTGCGCGGAACGGCGGCGATAGGCCTCCACGCCCGCCGACTCCTCGACCAGCAGGTTGGGCGGCAGTCGAAGCATCGCTCCGTCGCCTTCGAAGACCAGGTGGCGAACGCCGGAAAGCTCGCTCGCGACCGGGCCGAACAGGGCGCGGTAGAGGCTGTGCGCCGTGTCGACGTCGAACGGGTAGGTGAGGATGTCGCCCTCCTCGACCAGCGAGATGGTCGCACGCAACCCGTCGACCGCTTCCTCCAGCTCCAGCGGGGTGACGCCCAGCCGGAAGGCACGGGCGGAAGTCGGAGTGACCATGACCGCGTAGGACGAGCCGCCGAGCACGATCATCTTGTAATAGGCCTCGCCGGGACGAAGCAGCTGCTGAAGCTCGGCGAGGGGGAGTGCATTGCTGGTCACCGCACGGTAGCGCGGGAAATCGGCGAGCCGCGCCTGGGTCGCCACCTGGCTTTGCTGGAATTCCTGGAGCCGCGCCTCGGCGGCGAGGATGGCGGCCGCGCTTTCGGCGCTCTGCTCGCCGGCGCGCAGGCGCGAAATCTCGACCCGGGCGCGCTCGACGTCGCGAGTCAGGGCGACGGCCTGGCGGAACAGGCGCGAGCCCTCGTCGCTGCCCGCGCTCAGCTCGCGCGCCAGCACCGCCTGGGTCTGGGCGACGCCCGGCCGCATCGCGACTTGCGAGGCGAGGAACAGGTCGGCCGCCGAATCCGGCCCCGCATCGGCTGCGGTGAGCAGCTCGAAATAGGGTTCGAGCGAGCGCCGCACGACGGGCGAGCCGGTGCCGGCCTCGACATTGGCCGCGATGATCGTGCGATAGAGGTCTCGCGCCGCCTGGCCCTGCCCGGAGCGGGCAAGATAGTCGGCGAGCCGCGCCTGAGCGCTGAGCAGGGCCGCCGAGCCGGGATAGTCGATCTCGAGCAAAGCGACCGATTCCCGCAGCAGCCGTTCGGCATCGCCCGGCGGCTGCCGCGCCTCGGCGATCGAAGCCAGTTCCTGGAGGATCTGCGCGCGCATCCACACGGTCGAGGCGACGACTCCACCGCGCACCGCTCGCAAGTCCGTGAAGGCTTGCCTGAGGATCGGCACCGCGTCATCGCCGCGCCCCTGCAGGCGCAGGATCGTTCCGCGCAGCTGCCGCGCCTGCGCGTCGAGGATCTGGATTTTCTCGGCCGGCCGCAACGTGCCGCTCGCCGCGTCGATCGAGGTGCGGCCCGAGGCCTCGGCGTTGAGCCGCTCGGACGCGAGGCGATCGATGACCGGCGCTTGAACCGTGCCGGCGACCGCGCGGTCGGGCATCGGCCGGTCGAGCTCGGCGAGCGCCGCTGCCGCCTCGCCCTGGTTGAGCAGGTGGAGCGCGACGTAATTGCGCAGCCGCCGGCGCAGCACCGGATCGTCGCCGGCCAAAGCGGCGGCGCGGGCGAACTCCGCCTCGGCTTCGGCGAAGCGGCCGAGATTGGAGCTTTGCAGGCCCTGGTTGACCAAAGCCTCGGCTCGGGTCGCGTTCTCCTCGATCTCGTTGAGGCTGGCGAAGAACTCGGCCGCCTCGGCGTAGGAGCCGGCATTGTTGCGGCGATAGGCCTCAAGCAGCGCCCGGCGCGGATCGAGCGAGCCGGCCTGGGCGCGGGCGAAAGCGGCCGGGTCGCCGACGCCGGTGGTCGCGACGGCGACCTCGCCGGGCACCGGCCGGTCGGCGATCAGCGACCGCAGGCCGAGCCGGAGAGCGCTGTCATAACCGGCCAGGCCTTCGGCGACGTAGAGCGTATTGCCGCGCCTGATGAGATAGGCGCGATGGCCGACGTCGGCGCTTCGCCAGCGGCAGTTGAGGACGGTCGCGGTGCCGGCGCCCTCGATCTCGACTCGCTCGGAGGTGGGGCAGTCGACCCGTTCGGAGCGGAGCCGGGCGAGCCGCGCCTCGGGATCGCCGCCGCGCAGGCGCAGGGCATAAAGCTGGGCGACCGGCGCCGCAGCGTCTCGGCACGTGATCGCATAGCCGCGGTCGAACATGTCGCCATAAGCTTCGTCGAGCGCGCTCGCCTGAGCGGTGCACAACAGTCCGCTTCCCGAGCCGATGTTGAAGCTGTCACGCAGGCTCAGCGGCTGTGCCGCCGCCGGCAGGGCCGAGAGGGCGCCGAGACTCACTGCCGCGAGCAGGACCATCCTATTCATCGCCCGGCTCCTCGGATTGGGGCGAGCAGAGCGGCTCCCTGCCCTCCGCCCGGGCGCGCTCCAGTTCGCCGGCCTGGCACTGGCCGCCGTCCACCTCGGTCCAGGCGCTGCTGTCGCCGCCGCTGGTCACCGGCTCCTCGATCAGCGGCTCGGCCGCGGCCGTGTCGATCGGCTCGTCCTCGTCCTCAAGCGGTGTGAACGGCGTGCCGCGGTCGCCCCCACCGACCGGCTCCTCCACTTCCTCCGACGTCGGGGTCGGATTGTCGAAGGCCGGCTGCTCCGGCTCGACCGGCGGCGGCGCGGGGCAGGTGCGGGCCGGGATGTTGCACAGGTTGAGCTCGGACCCGGCCGTATAGGTGCCGTTATAGACCGCCTCGAAGAAGAAGGCGCTGCCGGTGCTCATCGTGCCGTCGGCGCGGATGCCGCGGGCGAAGACGGCGACGTCGGCGGGCGCCCCCTGCGCGCCGGCGTTGATCGTCAGCGTGCTGCTGCCGACGGTGATTCCGCCGAAGTCGGTCGCGGTACCGCTGTTCTGCACGTAGAGGCTGCGCAGCGGCGTCAGCACCACGTCGAATCCCTCGACATAGCCGCGCGGCTCCACCGGCCCGTCATTGGCGAGCAGCGCCGCGTTGCGCCCGGCGAAGTTCGGATCGACGATCAGCTGGTCGAACAGCGCCTGGCTCGTGACCCAGATGTCGACCGCGTCGAGCCGCACCGTCCCTGCCGGCGCCCCCGAGCCGTTGCGGACTCGGATGCTGCCGCCTGGCGTGATCACCTGGATCCGCTCCGACCGCGGGTCGCCGCCGATCTCGATGAAGCTGGTCGGCAGCGCATTGCTGAGCAGCAATGCCCCTTCCACCTGCACGATGCCCTGCGTGGCGATGCCGAACTGGCCGATCCGGTTGCCGTCGATGGTGAGATCGCGGACGATGACGTCGGCGGGGCGGTTGGCGGGGCCGGCCGTCTCGGGCACGCTGATTCGCAGCAGCCCCGCAGTGATTCGCCCGACCTCGGCCGCGCTCAGCACATAGCCGGAGCCGACATTGTCGCCGCCGATCCGGGCGCCCGAGGCAAGCGGGGCCAGCCGAACGATCTGGGTGAGCCCGTCGCCGATCCGGCCGGTGTCGAGGATCTCGATCCCCGACGAGGTGACCGAGATATCCTCGCCGGCAACGAGATCGCCGAACGAGGCCACGCCTTCGGCGAAGACCGAGACGCCGGTGGCGCCGCGGATCAGGGTGCCGGACGAAGCGGTGAAGTTTAGCGCGGAATCGAAGTTGAGCTGGGTTCCGCTCACGGTCGTCTGGCTCGCCGGGCGGGCGGTGTGATCGACGCTGATGTTGCCGTTGGACTGGAAGCTGAGCGAGCCGCCCGCGATCCCGCCCGCTCCGTCTGCGCTGATGCGCAGGTCGCCGTCGCTCTGGAAGGTGCCGGACGTCGCCACGGTCACGAGGCCGCCGTCCGCGATGATGTCGGAGGGCTGGCGTGCGGCTGGGTTGCCGGTGACGCTGTTGAGGATGGTGGCGGTGTCGATGACGATGGGGCTGTCTTCGGCGATGATCCGGAAATAGCCGCCCTGGTTGGCGGTGCCGTCGTCGCCGCGCGCGTCCAGCGAGGCTTCGAGCGTTCCGACGCTCAGCGCGCCCGCATTCCCTTCCGACGTCGTCGCGACGATGACCAGCTCGCCGCCGCGCGCGGTCCCGGTCGCGCCCGCGGTGCCGCCATTGCCGATGCCGCCGGCGCCGCCGATCCCTTCGGCGGCAAGCCGGGCGAGGCCGGTGACCGTGGTCGGAGCGCCTTCCGAAGCGAGATTGATCGTGCCGCCCTGGCCGCGTCCGCCGGTGCCGGCCGTGGCGCCGGCTCCTCCCGCACCGCCGCCGCGCCCGCCCTCGCCGATCGCATCGACGTCGAGCGAGGCAAGGGTCACCTCACCGCCGCTTGCGCCGCCGATGGCAGGGCTTTCCTCCCGCGTCGCCACCGCTACGAAGGGGCTGCCGAAGCCGTCGCCGCCGTTCGCGCCGTTCTGGCCGGCATCGCCGCCGCCGCCGGCGCCGCCGATGCCGCGCCCGTCGATTCGGACGTCGCCGAGCCGGATCTGGCCGCCGCGCCGCCCGGCCTGGAGAACGACGACGCCGCCCGCGCCATTGCCGCCGGCGCCGGGCTGGACCGTGCCCTGACCATTGCCGCCATTGCCGCCTCGCCCCTGTGCGGTCAGCGTGAGGCTTCCGCCCGTGATCGACGACCCGGTGGTGCCGGAACCCGCGATTATCGAGATGCCGCCGGCGGTGCCGTTGCCGCCGTCGCCGCCCGGACGGGCGAAGGTCGAGCCGCCCTGCGCGCTCGTGTCGACGCTGCTTCCGTCGGCGAGCTGGATGCTCCCGTCCTGCGCCTGGATGAGCACCGCGCCGCCGATCGCGTCGCCGCCCCCGGCGCCGTCCCCGCCGAGCGCTCGGGTGTCGATCGTGGTCGCGCCGCCGAGGTTGATCTGCCCGGTGAGGACGTCGACCCGGACCGTGCCTCCACGCGCCAGTCCGGGCGTTGGGCCGGGGTCGCCGAAATTCGTGCCGACCCGCGCGTCGGTCGCGAGGCGCGTGGTCCCGGTGATGTCGATCCTGCCGCCGGTCCGGGTCTCGAGAGTGACGCTGCCGCCCGTCGCCGTGGTTGGAGTCGAGCCGCTGCTCTGCTGCGAGGAGGCCCGGGCAGTGCCTTCGAGATTGCCCGCGACGGCGATCGATCCGCTCTCGCTGGCAGCGATCCGGACGCTTCCGCCGAACCCGGATCCGGCATCGTCGGGAATCGCCTCGGTGGTCACCGCGCGGCCGTCGGCATTGACCTGCAAATTGCCGCCCACCGTGATCGTGCCGCCGGTGGCGAGGACCTGCGCGGTCCCGCCGATCGCATCGGTGAAGATATCGCCGAGGAACGGGAGGCTGGTGATCCCGGAAGCATCCACCGCCGCGCTGCCCACGATCTCGACCCGGCCGCCGTTGAGCGCCTCGAGCGTGGCCGTGCCACCGGTCGGGTCGAGCGGATCGGAGGGGTCGCGCGCCACCAGCGCGAGGTTGCCGCCGATCTGGATCACCGAGCCGTCGGCGCTGACCGATGCCGACGCTCCGGCGATGAGCGTCAGGTCCTGCTGGTAGGTGGCGGTGCCGGTGGCGGTGGCATTATGGCTGGAAAAGCCCACGACGTCCGACGTGTAGGTTCCGTCGCCGAGCGACAGCGTCGCCGGATTGGCGGCGCCTCCGCCGAGCGAGAAGGCCGACAGGATGATCGCGCCGTTCTCGACGGTGGCGCTGAGCGCTTCGTCATAGCCGACGGTGCCGCCGACCAGCGCAGTGATGGCGAAATCCTCCGATACGGCCGCCATGTAGATATTGTGTCGGTCCGCGCCGCCGGTGCTTGCCGGCCCGCCGGTCCGCCCGGTGTGGACGAGCGGGATCGTCTCGGTCGTGCCGGCCGTGACGAAGATGTCGAACAGTCCGCTATTGTGGCGCACCACGGCGCTGTTCGCCGCGACATAGGCGGTCGAGCCGTTGGTCAGCACGCTTCCGCCATGCTCGACGCGCGGCGCCGCCATCAGCACATAGCTGCCCTCCTCGAGCGCGGTGATCCGCGAGCCGGCGAGAGTGACGACCGAGGCGCCTGGCACGCCGGGCTGGAAATCGATGGCGCCCGTCGCATCGATGAACTGGCCCGCGGGCGACACGACCGGATCCAGCGTGGTCAGGATGAGCCGGCCGACATCGAAGACCGCGGTGCCGCCGATGATGATGCCGTTGGGCGCCGAGAAGGCGACCGTCCCGCCGGGGACCGAGCCGACCCGGCTCAGCACGGTCCCGTCGAACTGGACCCGGCCCTGGGCCAGGATCCGGTTCAGCACCGCGAATCCGGGCGCGCCGGTGAAGGTCGCGGTCGTCCCCGCCGGCTGGAAGATGGTGGGATCGCCAAAGGTGAGCGGCCGCCACACGATCACCGCGCTCGGCGAGGTGACATTGACGTTGGTCTGGCCGGGCGGCGTGGTGATCGTGGCGGTGCCGTGAGTCACCGTCGAGGTCGCGTCGAACGACTGGGCCGCAGCCTCGCCTGACGCCACCACCGCGCCCGCGGCGCATCCGATCATCAGCATTCGCCGGGCGCGGCGGGACAGGTCGGGGGTGCGGGCGAGGATCATCGTGACCTCCATGGCCACAGCCTTGTGGTGAGCGATATCAGCAGGCGTGGATCGGGCGTTTCGGCGAGGAAGCCGGCGCGGGTCAGAGGCACCGCGAACGTGAGGTCGAGCTGGGCGCGGTTGCCCCAGATGGCGCGGACTCCGCCGCCGGCCGACTGAAGCTCGTCGCCGAAGCCGACCAGGGCCGCCTGGTCCTCATTGCCGACCCAGGCGGAGTCGAAGAACAGATAGGGCTGGACCGCGAGGTCCTCCTCCGATTGCGGCGCGAGGCGGCCGAACCGCAGCTCCGCCTGGATGCCCGCGCCGCGGTCGCCGGTCAGGGTCGCCGGATCGTAGCCGCGTCCGACCGTATAATTGCCGGCGGAGAATTCCTCGAAGGCGAACAGGGGGTCGGAGGCATATTGGGCGACTCCGCCGAGATAGAAGCTGACATCGGGCAGGAAGCGCAGCTCGCCTCTCGCTTCGGCGCGCAGCACGGTCGCGTCGGGACGGCCCTCAAGCCGGCTCGGCGGCACCATTCCCGGCGCCGTGCAGTCCGAGAAATCGGCATTGCAGCCGTCGCTGGCGCCGAGGCCGGGAATGCCCTGGCGGATCTCGACCTCGCCGCCGAAGCGCCAGCGCGGGCCCCGCGGATCGATCGGCTCCCGAGGCCGCCGCGGCGCGGCCGCCTCGAAGCCCAGGCGAGCGAACAGGATTCGCAACCGGTCCTCGCTGAACGGAAGGCCGGCGAAGTCCACTTCCTGGTCGACCACGTCGAGGCCGACGGTGCCGCGCAGGCTCGAGCGGAGCGTCCGGACGAAGGGATAGCTCGCGTCCACCGTCGCGTAGAACGTGCGCGAGCTGATGTTGAGGGCCGGGTCGAACAGCTGCGGCTCGGCCCAGCTGTAGGTGAGCTGCCCGCCGATCTGCAGCCCCTGCCCGCCGAGGCGGAAGTCGTGGGCGAGCTGGAGCGTCTGCTGCTCCTCGAAATCGGCGGTGGCGTAGAAAGCCAAAGTGGTGCGGTCGCCGAGCCCGGTGAGGCCGTAGAGCTGGCCGCGCAGCAGCGCGCCGCCGCGGCCCACCGATTCGGAGCCGTAATTCTGCAGGTTGAGGTCGACCATGCCCGGAAGCCGAACGATCGTCACTTCGCCGACCACCTCGCCGGGCACGGTGCCGGCCGGCCGCAATGCGAGGCGCACGTTGGTCCCCGGCAGGTCGCCGGCGAGCAGGAGGTAGCGCTCGGCGACGCGGCTGTTGAACACCTCCTGATTGGTCAGCGGCTCGAGGTAGCGGACGATCAGCCGCTCGTTGCGCCCGGCGTCGCCGCGCACGCGCAGGCCGACCAGTTTGGCCATCAGCACGCGAAAGCGCACGAACCCGTTCTCGATCCTCTGCTCGGGCACCTCGACCGCGGCGATATAGCCGGCATCGCGCAGGACCGCGGCGGCGCGGTCGCGGATCCGGCAGATCACCGAGAGCGGCTGCTCCTGCCCGACATATTCGGCATAAGCGGGGCGCAGGTCGGCCTGGTCGAGGCCGCGCAGATCGGCGAACTCGGCCCCGGTCAAGGTCAGTCGGATCGCCGCATATTCGGGCCGCTCCAGGGCACAGGGGCGCCGCTCCAGCTCGCCCTCGACATCGAGCCGCGCCCGCTCGTCGCGCGGCTGCGGCCGAAGCGTGCTCTCAAGCTCCTCGCGGGTCGGTGGCCGGCCCGGTTGCGGCTGGGCCAGGGCCGCGGTCGTTCCGAAAGCGGTCAGCAGCGCCGATGCGGACACCAGCAGCAATCGTTTCGCACGGAGGCGCGGCGACGGCACAAACTCCTCCCCAGCGTTGCGCATCGGCCCGGCTCCCCTTCCGTTATGGCCTGCTCAGGTCACCGTCCGCCAACGGCAACGCCTTGCGAGAGAACCATATCTGGACACGGCCCGCAAGCGGGGCTCGTCGCAGAGCGGGACGTCAGCGCCGCTCGGCGAGCTTGCGCTCCCAGGCGAGCGCGTCGGCGATGATGGTGTCGAGATCGTCGCGCTTCGGCCGCCACGGCAGCGTCGCGAGGATGCGGCGATTGTCGGCGACGAGCGAGTCCGGATCGCCGGGGCGGCGCGGCTCGTGGCGGCGCTCGATCGTCATGTTGGTCACCCGGTCGACGGCGTCGAGCACTTCGAGCACCGAGAAGCCGCGGCTGTAGCCGCAATTCATCAGATAACTTTCGGACGGGGTCGCGATCAGCTTCTCCAGAGCGTCGACATGCGCGGCGGCGAGGTCGCTGACATGGATATAGTCGCGGATCCCGGTGCCGTCGGGCGTGCCGTAATCGGTGCCGAAGACGGAGACATGGCTGCGCTTGCCGGTCGCCGCCTCGACCGCGACCTTGATGAGGTGGGTGGCTCCGGCGGTCGACTGCCCCGATCGTCCCTGCGGGTCGGCGCCGGCGACGTTGAAATAGCGAAGCGCGCAGAAATTGAGCGGATGGGCGAAGGCGGCGTCCTTCAGCATCCGCTCGGTCATCAGCTTCGACCAGCCATAGGGATTGATCGGCTCCTGGCGCGAATCCTCGGCGATCGGCACCCGGTCGGGAATGCCGTAGGTCGCGGCGGTCGAGGAGAAGATGAAATGCCTGACTCCGCAGCGCACCGCGCTCTCGATCAGGGCGCGGCTGTTGGCGGTGTTGTTGTGATAATATTTGAGCGGGTCCGCGACCGATTCGGGCACGATGATCGAGCCGGCGAAATGCATGATCGCGCCGATCTCATGCTCGCGCAGCACGCGTTCGACGAGCGGCTGGTCCCCGACATCTCCCTCGACGAGCGTCGACGCTTCGGGCACCGCCCAATCGAAGCCCGTCGACAGATTGTCGATCACCACCACCGGCCAGCCGGCGTCGAGCAAGGCCAGCACCGCGTGGCTTCCGATATAGCCGGCGCCACCGGTGACGAGCACGGTCAGCTTGTCGCTCATTCCCACTCCCGAGGATCGAAGTCCGCGCCCCGATGGCACAGCGCCGCGCGCGCCTCCAGCGCTTACTGTCCGGCGTTCTGCTGCTCGCTCGGGGCCGCGGCCGGGTTTGCGGCCGGCTCGACCATTTCGTTGCCGATCGCGCGTGGCTCCAGCGAGCAGCGGCCGGCGCGGGCCTGGACGACTCGGAACAAGGCGCGCTCGCGCGAGGCTCGCTCGAACTCGGCGAGGTAGAAGCGCTCCGCCTCTGGGTCGCCGGCCGCGACCATGGTGGCGGAGCGGTCGATCGACGTTCGGCACGCGCCGATCACCGCGCCGACCACCGCCTCGGCATCGTCGTCGGAGCGGGCGAGACGATAGGCCCAATTGTGGATGCACTCGTCGCGCGCCACCGCCTGTTGATAGGGGTCGGCCGGCGCCACCTCGCGAAAGGGCGGCGGCGGCGAGCAGATCTGCTGCTGATCCGCCGCCCAGCCGATCGGCTCGCCCGTGCAGGCGCCGAGCAGCGCCAGCGGCACGAACAGCAGTGCGCGGCGCGGCAGAACAGGGAGGCGGGCGGTCGGCATCTCGCCCGGATCAAGATGCCATGCCGCGCCCCGAGACAAGCGTGGCGCAGGCCCTGTCCCAGTCCGGCGCAGTGATTCGGCGAAAGCTTAGTCGAGGGGCGCGGGGCTCCAGGCCGGGCGGATGTCCTGGCCGGCCGAGCGCAGCCGCTCGACCTCGGCGATCTCGGCGCGCACCGCGGCGATTCGGTCGCGCCAGCGCGGGTGGGTGCCCGCGAGCAGGCCGCCCCTCGGCGCCACCCGGGTCCATATCCGGATCAGGGCGGCGGGGTCGTAGCCGGCGCGCACGAGCAGATAGACGGCGAAGCGGTCCGCCTCCCGCTCCGTCGCGCGGGTAAGGCGCGCATTGCGGCCGAAATGCTGGAGCAGCCCACGGTCGATTCCCGCTGCGTTGAGACGCGCCCGGTGGCGCAGGATATTGTGCGCCAGCTCGTGGGCGATCAGCCCGGCGAGCTCATCGTCGTCGGCGGCCGCGGCGAGCGCCGAGGTCAGCTGCACGTAACGCCCGTCGGCAAGGGCGTTGAGCCGCGCCGACGGCACCACCTGGAAGCGACTCGCGCAGCCGAGCGCCGCCGCGACCTCCACGATCAGGTCGGCGCCGGCCCGCCGGACCGCCAGCACCGCGCGTCCGTCGCTGAACGCACGCTCAAGCGCGTCGATGATCCGCTCGGTCGGCGCGAAGCTGTTCTCGGCGTCGGCAGGAGCGCGCGGCAAGGCTTCGCCGTCGGCCGCGAGGACAACGTCGTCGCGCTGCAGCCCGGCCGCGGCCGCCGGCCCGTCCGGCACCAGCGCGAGCACGGCCGGCCCTTCCGCGAGAGCCGTCGCGGCGAGCGCGGCGCGGTCTGCCCCGCCATATTGGGAGAGGTCGTGGATCGCGAAACCCGATTGATATTGGCGACTTGCGCACAGGTCGCTGCCCGCGATGGCGAGCCTGTACCCCGCCGTGAGGACTCGCTCGTCCAGTTGCCGCAAGCTGTCTGCAGGCGGCTGGGCGCTGCCCGCCGCGGCCGGGCTTGCCGCCATCACGAGCAGCGCCGCACTCCCGAGGGCGACGATTGTTCCAACGCGTTGCAACATTTGTCGTGCTGTTTCGCAGAGGCAACAGCCGGACGCCAGACCCTGTAGTTTCGCCACTTTTTTGCGCCCTACCCTTGACTTTGAAGGTCAGGGTGAGGCAGGGACGAGGCAACCAGCGGTTCGGGTGATCGGCCGAAGCGCTAGGTCGCCTAAAGGGGAGATCCTTGATGAGTATTCGTAAGATCGCGTTGGTCGCGGCGCTGGGCACGTCCCTCGCGAGCGCCCCCGTCGTCGCTCAGACTTCGACGCTTCCGAGCCAGCCCGCCCGTGCGAGCGCGACGCTCGACCAGGCCAATGGCCAGTGGCAGCCGTCGACCGAGACCTATGTCGTCGCCTTCTTCGCGCTCGTCGCGATCGGCCTCGGCCTCTATTTCGCGTTCGTCGACGACGACGAGAATCCGCCGGTCAGCCCGTAAGCGGCTTCGGTCGATCCGAGATCGAGAGTGGCGGCTTCGGCCGCCACTTTTTTTATGCCCGCAATCCGGCCGGGCGATTAACGCTTTCTATGGCAAGCCCGGCTTAGACAGGCGCCCTATTCCCAGGGGAGCGGGCGCGGACCTGTGCAACGAGTCCATCTGATCGCCGCGGCGCGGCCCAATTTCATGAAGGTGGCGCCGCTCTGGCATGCCCTCGGCCGCTCGCGACGCTTCGCGCCGGTGCTGATCCATACCGGCCAGCATTATGATGCGGCGATGTCGGACTCGATTCTCGCCGACCTGAAAATGCCCGCGCCCGACCATCATCTCGGTATCGGCTCCGGCCCCCACGGCGAGCAGACCGGCCGGGTGATGATCGCCTATGAGCAGGTCGCCATGGCCGAACGGCCGGACTGGCTGGTCGTCGTCGGCGACGTCAACTCCACCCTCGCCTGCGCTCTGGTCGGCGCCAAGCTGCGAATCCCCACCGTCCACCTCGAAGCGGGCCTGCGCAGCGGCGACCGCGCCATGCCCGAGGAGATCAACCGGGTCGCCACCGACGCGGTGGCGGACGTGCTGTGGACGCCCTCGCCCGACGGCGACTCGAATCTGATCGCCGAAGGCGTGCCGGAAGAGCGAATCACGCGCGTGGGCAACATCATGCTCGACAGTTTCGAGATGATTCGCGGGCGCATCGACGCGGCGCCGTCGCCGCAGAGCTTCGGCGTTGGCCCGCGCTACGGGTTGGTGACCCTGCACCGGCCGTCCAACGTCGATTCGCCCGAGCGCCTGCATGCCCTGGTCGACGCCCTTGCCGAGGTTCAGGCCGAGCTGCCGTTGCTGTTCCCGGTCCACCCGCGCACCGCGGCCCGTCTCGAGGCCGCTGGCCTCGACCGGCTGCTCGACCGCGCCGGGGTGCGCCGGATCGCGCCGGTGCCCTATATCCAGTTCATGCGCTTCCTGACCGGCGCCGCCGCCGCGATCACCGACAGCGGCGGCGTGCAGGAGGAGACCACCTATCTCGGCATCCCCTGCCTCACCCTGCGCGAGAATACCGAGCGCCCGATCACGGTCGAGCAGGGCACCAACCGGCTGGTTGCTCCGGACGGCCTTGCGCGCGCGCTCAGCGCCGCGCTGGCGGCGGACAGCCGGCCCTGCCGCCCGCAATATTGGGATGGCCGAACCGCCGAGCGCTGCGTCGCGGACTTGCTCCGCCGGAGCGGAGCGGAGCCGGCCGCCGACGCCGCCTGACCATCAGGATCCGGTCAGGAACGCCGCCTCGGCGACGATCGCCTGGCGCACCGGCCCGTCCGCAATGCGGTCCGCCAGCTGCTGGTAGCGGCCGATTCGAGTCCGCGCGTCGAAATAGCGTCGCGCCACGGGAGTCGTGACCAAGGCCGTCTCCCATTCCGCGCCCGTGCGGTCGAAGGCGAGACAATAATCGGCCATGGCGACGTTCGGCTGGACCGCCAGCTCGTCGAAGCATTGCCGCCCGTAGAGCGAGGCGCCCGGGAAGCCCGCGCCTTCGAACAATGCGTGGAACTCCGCCTGCGCAGCGCCGGCGAGCGTCTCGTCGAGAGCGCGCTGCTGGACCGGCTTCTTCTCTTCGCCGGCGCCCGCCATGCGCGCCCACGCCGCCTGGCCCTGGTCCGACCGCCACAGCATCATCGTGCCGGCGCCGGCGGCCGCCGAGACCACAACGAGCGCCACCGCGGCGAGCGCGCGGGTCCGCCCGGAATAAGCGGAGCGGCGCGGATAATAAGGCCGCTTCTTCGGCACCCGCCGAGTCGCGACCTTCTCCACGGCCGTGCGCGACCCGCGCGACCGGCGCCGCGGCCCGGGCGGAAGCGGCGCCAGCAAGCGGTCATAGGCCGCCCGCCGCTCGGGATCGCGCAGGATCCAATAGGCCTGGTTGAGATCGGCAGCGCTCGGCGCTCCCGCCGGCGAAGGCGAATGGCGGTCGGGATGAAGGATCTTCATCCGCTCGAGATAGGCCGCGCGGATCTGCTCCGAAGTCGCCGTGCGGGCAAGTCCGAGCATGACGTAACAGTCCGTCATCGGCTCCCTGCCATCCCGTCGATAGGTCTTGACATCGCTGCCGCGCCGCGCCCTTCGATCAGCCGTCAGGGAAACATCAATAGCGGCTGCGTGGCCGCAATCACAACAGGATGCGCGAGATGGACAGCAGGAACGGCGATCACGTCGTCGTCGTGGGGCTCGGCTACGTCGGCCTGCCCCTCGCCTTGGCGCTGGCGAAGAGCTTCCGGGTCACCGGCCTCGACATCGACTCCGGCCGCATCGCCGAGCTGAAGCGCGGCCATGACCGCACCCGCGAGGTCGGGTCCGACGCGCTCGCCGCCTCGACCATCGTCCTTACCGCGTCGGCCGACGAGTGCCGCGGCGCCGACATCTACATCGTCACCGTCCCGACTCCGGTCGATTCGAGCAACCGCCCCGATCTCGGCCCGGTCCTCGCCGCCACCCGCACCGTCGCCGGCCTGCTCGACGGCGACCGCACGCCCGTCATCGTCTACGAAAGCACCGTCTATCCCGGAGTCACCGAGGACATTTGCGGCCCGCTGATCGAGGAGCTGACCGGGCTTAAGCGCGGCCGGGACTTCCACCTCGGCTATTCGCCCGAGCGAATCAATCCCGGCGACCGCGAGCATACCGTCGACCGGATCACCAAGGTGGTCGCCGGCGAGACGGACGAGGTCACCGAACGCCTCGCCACGATTTACGGCGCCGTCACCAGCGGCGGCATCTTCAAGGCCGCCTCGATCAAGACCGCCGAGGCCGCCAAGGTGATCGAGAACGCACAGCGCGACATCAACATCGCCTTCATGAACGAGATCACGCAGATCTTCGCCCGCCTCGACCTGTCGATCTGGGACGTGCTCGCGGCGGCCGGGACCAAGTGGAACTTCCTGCCCTTCCAGCCCGGCCTGGTCGGCGGCCACTGCATCGGCGTCGACCCTTATTATCTCAGCTTCCGCGCCCAGGAGCTCGGCCTCGATCCCCAGGTCATCCTCGCCGGCCGCTCGATCAACGACGGCATGGGCGAATGGGTCGCCGACCGAATCCACTCGCTTCGCGGCGGAATCGGCTCGGTCCTAGTCATGGGCCTGACCTTTAAGGAGAACGTCCCCGACCTGCGCAACACCCGAGTGGTCGACGTCATCTCCCGGCTGAAGTGGCTTGGCCATCGGGTCACCGTCCACGACCCGCTCGTCGACCCTGCCGAGGCCCGGCACGAATATGGGCTGGAGGTCGCCGGAGACCTGCCGCAGGACCGCTTCGACGCCGTCCTGGTCGCGGTGCCCCATGAGGATTATGCCCGGCTCGACGATTCCGAGCTGACCGGCCTCCTCGCCGAGGGAGGCCTCCTCGCCGACCTCAAGAACCTCTACGGCCAGCGCGCGCTGCCGGGTGTGAAGCGCTGGACCCTCTAGGATCGGCGTGACGGCGCGGGTGCCGGGCCGGCGGTCGCGCCCGCCCGCCTCGCCACCGCTCTAGACGCCGTGATAGTCGCGGTACCAGGCGACGAAATTGGGAATTCCGACCTCGATCGGCGTGGTCGGCGCGAAGCCGAGGTCGCCCTGGATCGCGCTGATGTCGGCGAAGGTGTCGCGCACGTCTCCGGCCTGCATCGGAAGAAGTCTTTTCTCCGCCTTGCGCCCGCAGGCCTGCTCGATCAGCGCGATCATCTTGGTCAGCTCCTCGGAGCGATGATTGCCGATATTGTAGAGCCGGTGCGGACCGCGGCTGCCTCCGGCCTTCTCCTCGCCGTCGTCGGGCGGCGGATTGTCGAGCGCCGCGACCACGCCGGTGACGATGTCGTCGATATAGGTGAAGTCGCGCCGCATGTTGCCTTCGCCGAACACGTCGATCGGCCGGCCCTCGAGGATCGCCTTGGTGAAGATCCACATCGCCATGTCGGGGCGCCCCCACGGCCCATAGACGGTGAAGAACCTGAGGCCGGTCTGCGGCAGCCGGTAGAGATGAGCGTAGGTCTCGCTGATCAGCTCGTCCGCCTTCTTGGTCGCGGCATAAAGCGACAGCGGGTGGTCGACGCGGTCGTCGACGCTGAACGGCAGGTTGGTGTTGCCGCCGTAGACCGATGACGACGAGGCGTAGACGAGATGGCTGGAACCGCGATTCCGCGCGACCTCGGCCAGATTGAGGTGCCCGACCAGGTTGGAATGGACGTAAGCGTGCGGGTTCTCGATCGAATAGCGAACGCCGGCCTGGGCGCCGAGGTGGACGATGCGGTCGAAGTCGGCCCCGCGCAGCCCCTCCGTCAACGCGCCCCAGTCGGCGAAATCGAGCTCGAGGAAACGGAACCGGTCCTGATATTCCCCAAGCAGGGCCAGGCGGTTCCGCTTGAGCTGCGGATCGTAATAATCGTTGACGTTGTCGACTCCAATGACCGTGTCGCCGCGGTCGAGAAGGCGAAGGGCAACGCTGTGGCCGATGAAGCCGGCGGCCCCAGTCACGAGAACGGTCATCGAAGTGATTGTCCCAGGTCAGCAGTCTTGCCGGTGGCTTATCCCCACTTGCCGGGCATGCCAAGGGCAGCCGGCCCCGCTTCGCTGGCGCAGGACCTTTTCCAATGTTGTCAGATGCGTGACCCGAGCGCTATGGCAGGCGTCACGCCGCAGAGGCGGCGGCCCGGCGCCACTGTCATTCTATCGACCATCCAGAGCCGTCCGATTGCGACCTGCCCGCCCGATCCCTTCCCAACGCCTAACCTTCGCTGCGCCACCAGGAACCCGCAATGCTTGACCTCGATATCATCGAAATAACCGGGATCGGCTGGTTGGGGATATTTCTGGGCTTTGCAGCGGTGTTCATGATGGGGCGCCGCGAGGAGGGGATCGCCCGCGTCGGCGTGATGTTCTTCCTCGCTCTCCTCCAGGTCATCACGGCGATCTATTTTTTCCAGTGGGCCGTGAGCGGCAACATCACGGATGCAATTACCTACTACACCGATCCCTATGACTGGCGTCGGAACGGCTTTGGACTGAATACTCAGTTCATCATCTGGTCCGTGCAGGGGCTGAAATCCTTGGCAGGCGGAACTTATCTCGACTATTTCCTTCTGTTCCAGGCGACCGGAACTTGGGGCGTCGCTTTTCTCCTGCTGACCTACGACGATATATTCAAGATGGCCGAGCGGCCGCCTTACCGCCCGATCTACCTTACCCTGTTCATGCCCGGCATCCACTTCTGGACCGCTTATATCGGCAAGGACGGCCTTCTCTTCCTCGCCGCCGCGATGACGGTCTGGGCGGCGGTTCATATCCGCGCGCGATGGCTCGTCTTCGCCGCCGCGGTCGTCATCATGATCCTGGTGCGCCCCCACATCGCCCTGCTCGCCGTGTCGGCCGGTGCGGTCGGCATCGCCTTCGACAAGCATGCGAGTCCGGCGATACGCATCGCCCTGATCGCAATGGCGCTGATGGCCTTCTCCTTCGCTGCGACGACGATCCAGGACACGTTCCGGATCGACGTCACCAACGCGGATTCGGTGAGCGACTTCCTCTCGACCTATTCCGAGATCACGCAGACCGTGGCCGGCTCGACGACCGTTTATTACGAATCCTATTTCGTCCGCGTTTTCAGCCTGCTCTTCCGGCCGCTCTTCTTCGATGCCGGCGGTTTCCTCGGTCTGGTGGCGTCATTCGAGAACCTGTTCATCCTGTTCATGGTCTCGCTCATCCTCTACCGGATCACCTGGGTCATCACCCTGTTCAGGCACCTGTTCGTGATCCGGTTCGCGGTTCTGTTCGCGCTGGCTCTGACCGCCCTCCTCGCGCTGATGTACTACAATGTCGGCCTCGGCCTCCGGCAGAAGCTGATGATGATGCCGGCCTATCTCACAGTGTTCGCGGCGGTGGTGGCGACGTCGCAGCGGGTGAAGTCGGTGCAGCGGCGGGCGCGGCCGCAACCTGCGTGAGCGACCGCCGAACGGTGGTGGTGCTGGGGTCCTATGCGCCGTCGCTGATCCTGTTCCGAGGACCGCTCATCGCCGCTCTGGTCGACCGCGGCTACCACGTCGTGGCGATGGCTCCGGCGATCGACGACGAGGTGGCGGCGAAGGTCCGAGCCCTCGGGGCGGAGCCGCGTCAGGTCGACCTCGTCAATGCGAGCATGAACCCGGTTTCGACGCTGAAGTCGGTGGCGGCGCTTCGGCGCATGTTCGCGGAGATCAAGCCGCACGCGGTGCTGTCCTACACGATCAAGCCGGTGACTCTCGGCAGCCTCGCCGCAGCCGCCGCTGGCGTTCCCAAGATCATCGCGCTGATCACCGGCCTCGGCTTCGCCTTCATCCCCGGCGCCGGGGCCAAGCGGCGGATCGGCCGCGCGGTCGCCACCTTCCTCTACCGCCGCGCGCTCAGGAAGGCGCATGTCGTCATCTTCCAAAATCCCGACGACCGTCGCTTCTTCGCGGAGAACGGGCTGCTGCGCGGCAAGGACGCGACAGTGGTGAACGGGTCGGGCATCGACCTCGCCCACTTCACCCCCGCGCCGCTGCCCGCCGAGCCGCGCTTCCTGATGATCGCGCGCCTGCTCGGCGACAAGGGCGTGCGCGAATATGCCGCCGCCGCCGCCGCGCTGAAGCAGCGCCATCCGCAGGTGACATTCGGCCTGGTCGGCTATTTCGACCCTTCGCCCGACGGCATCACCCGCGAGGAGTTCGAGACCTGGAACGGCGCGGTCGACTTCCTCGGCAAGCTCGACGACGTGCGGCCGGCCATCGCCGACGCCAGCGTCTACGTCCTCCCCTCCTATCGTGAGGGAACGCCGCGCTCGTCGCTCGAGGCGATGGCGATGGGCCGGCCGATCGTCACCACCGACGCGGTCGGCTGCCGCGAAACGGTCGAGGACGGAGTCAACGGCTTCCTCGTCGATGTGCGCAGCGCCGCGAGCCTTGCGGAAGGCATGGAGAAGTTCATCCGGGACCCGTCGCTCATCCCGCGGATGGGCGCGGTATCGCGGCGGATCGCCGAGCGCAGGTTCGACGTTCACCGAGTCAACGATGCGATACTCGCGGCGGCGGAGCTGTGAGCATGGCCAAGCGATTGCTCGATATCGTTGCCGCGGCCGCCGCCCTGATACTCGGCGCGCCGATCCTGCTTCTCATCGCGCTGGCCGTGCTGCTCACCATGGGCCGGCCGATATTGTTCCGCCAGCAGCGCCCGGGGCTTCACGGCAAGCCGTTCCAGCTGCTCAAGTTCCGCACCATGCGGGACGACGCACGGCTCGGCACCGACGTCGCTTCCGACGCGCGGAGGCTCACCCGCACCGGCCGCTTCCTGCGCGCGACCAGCCTCGACGAGCTGCCGGAGCTGTGGAACGTGCTCAGGGGCGACATGAGCCTGGTCGGCCCGCGGCCTTTGCTGATGCAATATCTCGACCGCTATACGCCCGAGCAGGCACGCCGCCACGACGTTCGCCCGGGCCTCACCGGCTGGGCCCAGGTCAACGGCCGCAACGCCTTGTCGTGGGAGGAGAAGTTCGCGCTCGACACCTGGTATGTCGACAACCGGAGCTTCTGGCTCGACGTCAGGATCATCCTCATGACCGTGCGGAGCCTGTTCAGGCCGCGCGGAATCAGTGCGGAAGGGTCTGCAACCATGCACGAGTTCATGGGTTCGGAGGCTGCGCCTCCGCCAAGGCCGGCGCCGCCCGCACCTGTCCGTCGCTTCCCTTGAAGGACGGATCGGGGTAGAGCGAAACGAAGAGTTTTCGGGGAATTTTCAGTGCCGGCCGCCACCAACCAGGGGAACCGTGACATCGCGGTGCCGTCTCAGGACCTCGCGCTTCGTCCCGACGAGGCCTGGCCTTTCTATGCCGAGGACGAGGTCGAGGCCGCCGCCCGGGTCCTGCGCTCGGGCAAGGTCAACCAATGGACCGGCCCGGATGTCTTCGCCTTCCAGGATGCGTGCACTCAGCGCTTCGGCGGCGGCAACGGAATCGCGCTGGCCAACGGCTCGCTGGCGCTCGAGCTGGCGCTGAAGGCATTCGGCATCGGTCCTGGAGACGAAGTGGTGGTGACCCCGCGCACCTTCGTCGCTTCCGCTTTCTGCGCGATGCTGGTCGGCGCCACCCCGGTCTTCGCCGACGTCGATCCCGACAGCGGCAACATCACCCCCGAGACGATTGCGCCGGTTCTGACTGACCGCACCAAGGCGATCATTCCCGTCCATCTCGGCGGCTGGCCGGCCGACATGCCCGGAATCATGGCGCTCGCCGGCCCTCGCGGAATCAAGGTGATCGAGGATTGCGCGCAGGCGCAGGGCGCCGCGATCGACGGCCGCACAATCGGCAGCTTCGGCGACTCCGCGGCTTTCTCCTTCTGCCAGGACAAGATCATCACCACCGGCGGCGAAGGCGGCTTCCTCAGTTTCCAGGACCGCGAGGCCTGGGAATGGGCCTGTTCGTTCAAGGACCATGGCAAGAGCTGGGAGAAGGTGAACACGCCCGCCGTCAACCCGGGCATGTTCCGCTGGCTCCACGACAGCGTCGGCACCAACTGGCGGCTGACCGGCCCGCAGGCGGCGATCGGCCTCGCCCAGCTCGCCAAGCTCGACGCCTGGACCGCGGCGCGCACGCGCAACGCCGCAATCTATACCGAGGCGCTGGCGCAGGTTCGCGGCCTGCGCCTGCCGGCGCCGCGCGACGGCGTGACCCACGCTTATTACCGCCACTATTTCTACATCGACGCGCCCGAGGGCGAGGCCGAGCGGCTGCGCTCCGAGATTCTGCGCCGTGCCGCCGAGGCGAAGCTCCGGCTGTTCTCCGGCTCGTGCAGCGAAGTCTATCGCGAGGCCGCGTTCGCCGGCCTTCCCGAACCGGATTGCCCGGTCGCTCGGGCGCTGACCGGCAGCAGCCTGGCGGTCGAGGTCCACCCGACCCTGCGTCCCGATCTGACCGCGCGGCGCGCCGAGGCGCTGGCAGGGATCCTCGCGGAGGTGCTGGCCTGACCATGCAAGCGATCCGCAACATCTCGCTGAGGAGCCGTGCGCAAAAGCGCGCAATCCTGATCGGCTTCGACCTGCTCGCGATGGCGCTGGCTTTGTGGGCGGCGTTCAGCGTGCGCCTCGGGATCCTCTATTTCCCGACCGAGCCGGTCGTCCTCGCCTCGGCTGCCTTGTCCTTCCTGGTCGGGATCTTCGCCCTGTGGCGATTGCAGGTCTATCACCTGGTCCTGCGCTATTTCGACATGCGCGCGACCGGGCGCATCTTCGCGGCCGCGGCGCTGACGGCGGTCGCCTGGGTGGTGCTCATCTACCTCACCCAGGAACAGATCACCTTCTCGGGAATCGAGATCATGGTGCCGCGCTCGGTCGGCATCATCTATTGCGGCTTCCTCTTCCTGATCCTGTTCCTCGGCCGCTACGCCATGCACCTCTCCCTGGCGTCGGCGTGGACCGACGGCGGCGGGCAGGGCGGCCGCGGAATCGCGATTTACGGGGTCAATCCGGCGGGAATCAGCCTCGCCCAGTCGCTTCGCCTCAAGGGCGATCTCCATCTCGCCGCCTTCATCGAGGACGATCCCGCGCTTCACGGCCAGCTCATCGCCGGAGTGCCGGTCTATTCGCCGGCGGCCCTGCCCGGCCTCGCCCGCAGCCGCCAGGTCGAGGAGGTGCTACTTGCGATGCCCAAGGCGTCGCGCTCGCAGCGCCTGATGGCCATCTCCCGCCTCACCGATCTCAACCTCGCGGTGAAAACCATTCCCGCGCCCGAGGAGATCATGTCGGGCCGCTATACGATCAGCGACCTTCGACCGATCGACGTCGGCGATCTGCTGCGCCGCAACACGGTGGAACCGCTGGTCGGCCTCATCCGCCAGGCGGTCGCCGGCCGCACCATCCTGGTGACCGGCGCCGGCGGCTCGATCGGCTCGGAAATCTGCCGCCAGGTGCTGCGCGCCCAGCCGACCAAGCTGGTCCTGTTCGATCACAGCGAGTTCGGGCTCTACAGCATCGAGCAGGAGCTCCTGGAGGCGCTCGAGCAGATGTCCCCCGACGAGCGGCCCGAGCTCGCGACCGAGATGGGCTCGATGCTGAACGACCAGCTCGTCCGTCGGATCATCGCCGACCACGGCATCGACACCATCTACCATGCCGCCGCCTACAAGCATGTGCCGCTGCTTGAGCTGAACGAGCCGGTCGGCGTCGACAACAATGTGTTCGGCACCCTCATCCTCGCCAAGGCGGCGTTCGACGCCAGGCTTACCCGCTTCACGATGATCTCGACCGACAAGGCGGTGCGCCCCAAGAGCGTGATGGGCGCGAGCAAGCGAGTCGCCGAGCTGATCATCCAGGGCCTCGCCGAGCAGGAGGGCTGCGCCACCCGCTTCGGGATCGTCCGCTTCGGCAACGTGCTCGATTCCTCGGGCTCGGTGGTCCAGCGCTTCCGCGAGCAGATCAAGGCGGGCGGCCCGGTCACCGTCACCCATCCCGAGATCACCCGCTTCTTCATGTCGATCCCGGAGGCCACCCAGCTCGTCCTCCAGGCCAGCGCCATGGCCGAGAAGGGCGAGGTGTTCGTGCTCGACATGGGCGAGCCGGTGAAGATCGCCGACCTCGCCCGCAACATGATCGCCTTGTCAGGGATGACGGTCCGCGACGAGCGCAACCCGACCGGCGACGTCGCCATCGAATATGTCGGCCTTCGCCCCGGCGAGAAGCTCTACGAGGAGCTGTTCGTCGGGGAGGACACGAAGCCCACCGCCCATCCCGGGATCCAGATGGCGCGCGAGGGCTCGCTGCCCTTCGACTCGCTCGAGCGCCATCTCGCGGTGTTGCGCGATGCCGTTCACAGGCTCGACTGCGCCGCGGTGCGCGACAAGTTGAACGAGCTGATCGCCCCCGACCGCGGCCGGCTCAGCGCTGCCGGCGCGGTGGAGGAGTCGAACGTCGTTCCGCTCGACGGGCGGAGCGCTTCCCGCCAGTGAAGCTCGCTCTCATCGTCGATCACGACGCCCTGCCCCGCTTCGCGCTCGAAGCGGTGGACTCGATCCGCGGCTGCGACGAGGTCACGATCTATTCCTGCACCAACACCAGCCTGAAGCGGAAGGCGCTTCGCCACGGCGCCTATTACGCGCTCAACCTGCGCGCGGTGCGCAACCCCTACACCCGCTCGGCCCCGGTCGACGGGCTCAAGAAGCGCATCGCCGGCCGCGTCGTCTTCGAATCCGGCCATGACGGCGCCTGGCAGACGCTGCCCGACGCCATCGTCGACGATCTTCGCGGCTTCGACGTCATCCTCAAGTTCGGCATGGGCCTGCTCCGGGTGCCGCCGCCCGATCGGCTTCCGGCGCCGATCCTCTCCTATCATCATGGCGATCCCGACAAGTTTCGCGGCCGTCCCGCCGGCTTCTGGGAGATGAAGCAGGGCGAGAAGGTCATGGGCCAGATCGTCCAGGCCATCGGCAACAAGCTCGACGCCGGCCGGGTCGCCGCCTTCGCCGAAACCAAGGTCTATCCCTGGTCGTGGCGCGCGACCCTGATCGAGGCCTACCGCCACTCGCCGCTGATCATGGACGAGGCCGTCCGCAACGCCGTCGCCGGGCGCTGGCTCGACAAGCCCTGCACCGGCCGCAACTATCGCCTTCCGAGCAACGCTTCGGTGGCAAAGTTCGCGCTCGGCTCGACAGGCCAGTTCGCCCGTCGCCTCCTCTACGGCGCCTTCGTCGAGAAGCGCTGGCAGGTCTCGGTCGCGCCGACGGACGGGAAGGACGTGGACAGCCTCCTCACCGACGGCGACTTCCCCGAGGCGGGCCGCTGGCGGACGCTCGACGTCCCGCCCGCCTACACCTTCTACGCCGACCCCTTCTTCAGCAGCGATCCCCCTGGAATCCTGGTCGAGGCGCTTCGGGCGAGCACCGGCATCGGCGAGATCGTGCTGGTCGACGGCGAGCATCGCCGCGTCTCCGACGCCCCCAACCACGTCTCCTATCCCGCCACGTTCGAACATCGCGGCCGCCAGCTCGTCATCCCAGAAATGGTCGCGTGCTCCGCCCCGCGCATCTTCGCATTCGAGGACGGCGCCCTGCGCGACATCGGCCCGCTCAGGGTCGCCGGCGATCCGAGGATCCTCGACCCGACCCTGGTCGAGCATGGCGGCCGCCTCTATCTGTTCGGCAACGACGCCGCGCTCGGCGCCAACGCGCTCCTCCTATGGTCCGCCGACAGCCTCGACGACGAGTTCCAGCCCCACCCGGCGAGCCCGGTCCGGGTCTCGCCCGAAGGCGCGCGCATGGCCGGCAACCTGGTCCGCTCGGGCGGCCGCCTCGTCCGCCTCGGGCAGGATTTTACCTCCGGCTATGGCGACGGCATCATCGGCTTCGAGGTCGAGGCGCTGACGCCCGATTCCTATCGCGAGCGCCGCCTCGGCCGGCTGCGCTTCGCCGACCGCCGCGGCCCGCACACGCTCAATGTGCGCGACGGCGAGATGGTGTTCGACTGGTATGTCGACCGGGTCTCGCCGCTCGCGAGCTTCCGCCGCCTCGCCGCGCGTTTGCGGAGCTAGGCGGCCTCCATGCCGACAGCCGCGCCGCGCCGGCGCGATGCCGCCTCGCGGTACAGAGCTTCATAGGCCGCGGCCATCGCGCGGGGCGAATGGTTCGCCTCGACATGGGCCTTTTGGGCGGCGGCCATCGACCGGGCCTGGTCGGGCGATCGAAGCATCTCCACCGCCTTCGCCGCCACTTCTCCTTCGTCGGCGCTGGACCACAGCCAGTCCTCCGCGCCGGCCGAATAGCCCTCGGCCAGCTGCAGCGCGACCACCGGCAGCCCCGCCGCCACCGCCTGCAGCCCCGCCACCCCCGGCACCGAACCGACATTGGACGTGATGTAGAGGTCCATCACCGCCATCGGCGGCGCCAGGTCGCGGATCAGGCCGGGGAGGTGGACCCGCCCGTCCAGGCCGTGGGCCGCGACCGCGTCCCGCACCCGGTCCATGTCCGGCCCGTCGCCGCCCATCAGGAAATGCACGTCGGGTCCGAGAGCGCGCGCGATCGCCGCGAAGATCTCGACGTAGCGATGCGACTGGCGGTCCGGCGAGATTCGCCCGATCGTCCCGACCACCCGCGCATCGGGCGGGATTCCGAGCTGGGCGCGATAGGCCGCGCGCCCGGCCGCACCGACCGCGTCCAGGTCCGGCTCGCTCACGCCGACCGGGATCACCCGCGAGGCGATCCGTGGCCGCCGCGCCCGGAAGCGCTCCCAATAGGGATCGGCAACCATGAAGGAGAGGCCGTGCCGCCGCTCCGCCATGCGCGCGTGGAGCCAGCGCTGCCATTTGGGAATCGGCATGCTGACGGCGTGATAGGTCTCGACGATGGCGGGCCCGCGCCCGCGGGTCACCGCGTGGAGCAGCTTGAGCAGCGAGCCGAACATCGCCCCATAAGTGAGGTGGCAATGGATGACGTCCCGGC
Source organism: Pseudomonadota bacterium (assembly GCA_023417515.1). Classification (GTDB taxonomy): domain Bacteria; phylum Pseudomonadota; class Alphaproteobacteria; order Sphingomonadales; family Sphingomonadaceae; genus Allosphingosinicella. The sequence continues at coordinate 34,792 of JAEZFL010000086.1, forward strand.
TCCGAAGCCAGCGGCGGTTGCGCCAGATCCACGGCAGCAGCGCGGCATAGACCGGGACTCCGCCGCTCGGCCGCCGGCTGGTGAAGCGAAGGTCGACGGCGTCGCTCAGACCCTGGTGCGAGCGCTCTTCGGGCAGCCGGAAGCCGGACACCACGCTCACCTCGTGCCCGGCGGCCGCCTCGCGATTGGCAAGCTCGATCATGAGCCGCTCCCCGCCCCCGCGGGCGAAGCTTGGAACCACATGAAGGATCTTCATCGGGGGCTTTCGAAATGCACGGTGACGGAGCGGGTTAGCGCCTGCCCCCGGCACTGCCAACCGCGAAGGGGCGCGCGAGGGCTTGCCCTCGGCCGGGGCGCGGATATGCCGGTGCGCAGACAAAGACCGGGGATTTCCTTGCAGCTTCTCGAACGCCTCTTCGACAATTGCGCGCTCTATCGCCACGCGGTGATCGCCGACGACCGCGGCAGCCTCGTCGCGCTGGAGGGCGAGCGCAACCTGCCTTTCGCCATCGCCCGGGTCTATTATCTGTTCGGCGCAGCGGCCGGGGCCGAGCGCGGCTTCCACGCCCACCGCGAGCTCCGGCAATGGGCCGTGTGCGTCGCCGGCGCCTGCACCATCATCGTGGACGACGGCCGCGAGCGGCGCGAGGTGCGCATGGACAGCCCCCACAAGGGCCTTCTCATCGGCAATATGCTGTGGCGCGAGATGCGCGACTTCACGCCCGGTGCTGTGCTGATGGTGCTCGCTTCGGCTCCCTATGACGAGGCGGACTATATCCGCGATTACGACGAGTTCCTGGCGGAGGCAGCCAAATGAGCGCGCCATTCATCCATCCGCTCGCCGATGTCGGCGACGCCGCGATCGGCGCCGGAACCCGCGTCTGGCAATATGCGGTGATCGTCCGCGGCGCCCGCATCGGCAGCGACTGCAACATCTGCGCGCACACCTTCGTCGAGGGCGGCGCCGTGGTCGGCGACCGCGTGACGCTGAAGAGCGGCGTGTTCGTGTGGGACGGGATCACGCTCGAGGACGACGTCTTCGTCGGCCCCAACGCGACCTTCACCAACGACCCCTTCCCGCGCTCACGCGTCGCCGTGGACTATCCCGCGACCCTGGTGAAGCGCGGCGCCAGCATCGGCGCCGGCGCGGTCATCCTTCCCGGCCTCACCATCGGCGAAGGCGCGATGATCGGCGCCGGCGCGGTTGTGACGAAGGACGTCCCCCCCGGCGAAACCTGGGCCGGCAATCCGGCCCGGATGATCGGCAGGGCGGGGGACTAGGAAAACCCCTCCCCTTCAGGGGACGGGCTCAAGGGGTGGGGGCGCGGCATAGCCGCGCGCGGCGGGCCGCGGCGCCCCCACCCCCACCCCACCACGG
>JAEZFL010000099.1 GCA_023417515.1 Pseudomonadota bacterium
GGCGGCATGTGGCCGCCCTCGTCTATCGCCGCTACAGCCGACCGGCCTTGAACTCCGACCAAGACTCGAATGCGTTTCGCTGGCCCAAGTCTGAGGCGAGATCGCGCTCCATGCCGGCCCATCCGAAGCGAGTCAGCCGTCGAGGAAGGACGATACCATGGACATGGGCGGGATTGTCGCTGGCCGCCAAGTAGGGGGCGTGCAATATCGCGATAACCGGCACCCCGCGCCCGGTGACATAGAACTCCCTCAGCCACTGTCTGGCGACCTCGAAGGGATGATGGACGTTGAAGATGTTCGGTCCGAACCTCAGTGTCACCTGCGCGAACGCCGTGACCTCGTCTTCGGGCAGCGTCTCTTCAAAACGCCGCATCAGGAAGTCCGGATCAGTATATTCCTGATGGGCATCGGACGTGGGAAGAACCTCGACACGCGCCCCGGTGTCTCCATCCGCCTCCGCGCCCGCCGGGTGGCGCTTCTTGGCAAGCCGGGGAAATAGGCTCTCGCGCGGGCCCTTGCCGCTGGCCCAGTAGAAGCGGGCGTAGCTGAAGTCCGGCATCTGCCCCCTCCATCGAAGGCCTTGAGCTCACGCTGCTCCGGCGTCGCAACGCCCGGATCAGCGGCGCCCGCCTTCGCGCGCCGGGTCGGGGCCTTCTTCGTCTTCTTCGTCGCCATCAGAACCACCCCTGGACTGCCACGGAGAGGAACTCCCTCGCATGGGCGAGTAGATGGCGCCGCGACGCTTCGTGTTGGGGATAGCGGTCATTGATCGATCTCCTTCCCACGGCCGTTGGGTACAGCCCGCAGGTACAATGACTGGCCCGAGGGCCAGTCTGGGACGGAGAAGTCAGCTCGATCTCAATGACTTAGAGGAGATGTTGGCTGGGGCGGCAGGATTCGAACCTGCGAATGCCGGTACCAAAAACCGGTGCCTTACCACTTGGCGACGCCCCAGCAGCGCGGAGCGGTTGCAAAGGCAGGTGAGCGCACCTGCAAGCCTGGCAACCGCGGCCTCGATGAAGCCGGAAGGCGGGCCTTATAGCCGCCCCGCGGCCAGCCTCAAGCGCCGGGTTTGCCGATCTGGAAGTCGATCCCCTGGGCAAGCGGCAGGTCGCGGCCGTAATTGATCGTGTTGGTGGCGCGGCGCATATAGGCGCGCCACGCGTCCGAGCCGCTCTCGCGGCCGCCGCCGGTCTCCTTCTCGCCGCCGAAGGCGCCGCCGATCTCGGCGCCGGACGGGCCGATATTGACGTTGACGATGCCGCAATCCGAGCCGGCGGCGGACATGAACCGCTCCGCCTCGCGCAGGTCGGTGGTGAATATCGACGAGGAAAGGCCGTGACGGGCAGTGTTGTGCAGGGCGATCGCCTCGTCGAGGTCGGTGTAGCGGCACACGTAGAGGATCGGCGCGAAGGTCTCGCGCAGCATGATCTCGGCCTGCCCGCTCATCTCGACCAGCGCCGGGCGCGCATACCAGGCGTCGGGGAAATCCTGGCCATGGAGCCGCTCGCCGCCATGGACATTGCCGTCCATCCGTGCGGCTTCGAGGGCCCGCTGCATGGCGGCCAGGGCTTCGCCGTCGATCAGTGGGCCGACGAGCGTGCCATCCTCCAGCGGATTGCCCACGGTCACCTGGTTCCAGATGTCGACGAGGCGCGGCACGAGGAGGTCGTAGACGCTGTCGTGGACGAAAAGGCGGCGGAGCGTCGTGCAGCGTTGGCCTGCAGTGCCGACCGCCGCGAAGGCGATTGCGCGTGTCGCGAGATCGAGATCGGCCGAGGGGCACACGATCATCGCATTGTTGCCGCCGAGCTCAAGCAGCGAACGGCCGAAGCGGGCGGCGACGCGCGGCCCGACCTCGCGGCCCATTCGGGTCGAGCCGGTCGCCGAGACGAGCGCCACGCGCGGGTGGTCGACCAGCGCCTCGCCGGTCTCGCGGCCGCCGGGCGTCACCGCGACCAGAGATCGCGGTGAATCGCCAAACCGCTCTTCCGCACGCTGGAACAGTTTCCATGCCGCAATTGCAGTCAGGGGCGTCTTTTCGGAGGGCTTCCACACCACGCTGTTGCCGCACACAAGAGCGAGCGCCGCATTCCACGCCCACACCGCAACCGGGAAGTTGAAGGCGCTGATCACCCCGACCACACCGAGCGGGTGCCACGTCTCCATCATGCGGTGGCTCGGCCGCTCGGTGGCAATGGTGAGGCCGTAGAGCTGGCGCGAGAGACCGACGGCGAAGTCGCAGATGTCGATCATCTCCTGGACCTCGCCCAGCCCCTCGGCGAGAATCTTGCCGCATTCGAGGCTCACGAGCCGCCCGAGCGGCTCCTTGTGCCTGCGCAACTCCTCCCCGAAGAGACGGACCAGTTCGCCGCGCCGGGGCGGAGGGACGTGCCGCCACTCGAAAAAGGCTTCCTGCGCGCGCTCGACCGCCGCGTGCACCTGCTCCGCGTCATAATGGACGCAGCGGCCGATCTCCTGGCCGTCGATCGGCGATTTCACCGCGTGATCGCCGATGATCGGTGCGGCGATCTCGAGCGTCTCAAACAGCCGCCGGACCTCCTCGGCGGAGGAGAAGCTCATGGGATCAGACGACCTGCTCAACCCAATTATACGGATCGGGCGCGCGGCCGCGCTGGATGTCGACCAGGGCGCTGCGCAGGCGCTGGGTGAGCGGACCGGTCGACTGGCTGCCGATGACGAAGCCGCCGTCGGCGCCGCGCACGCTGCCGATCGCGGTGACCACCGCGGCGGTGCCGCAGGCGAACGATTCGGTGAGTCGGCCGCTCTCGGCGTCGGCCCGCCACTGGTCGATCGAATAGGGCTCCTCGCGCACCGTCAGCCCCATGTCGCGGGCGAGGCGAAGAATGGAATCGCGGGTGATTCCGGCGAGGATCGTGCCGCCGAGCGGCGGGGTCTGGATCGAGCCGTCGTCGAACACGAAGAAGATGTTCATTCCGCCCAGCTCCTCGATCCAGCGGCGCTCGATCGCGTCGAGAAAGACGACCTGGTCGCACCCCTGGCGGATCGCCTCCGCCTGGGCGACGAGGCTGGCGGCATAATTGCCGCCGCACTTGGCGGCGCCGGTGCCGCCGGGGGCGGCGCGGATATAGTCGCGGGTCACCCACAGCGAGATGGCCGGAGCCTCGCCCTTGAAATAGGGGCCCACCGAGGAGGCGATCACCGCATAGAGATATTCGTCGGCCGGTTTCACGCCGAGGAAGACCTCGCTCGCGAACATGAAGGGGCGCAGGTAGAGCGCGCCGTCCGGCCCATCGGGGATCCAGTCCTTCTCGCTTCGGACGAGCGCGCGGATCGATTCCAGGAACAGGTCCTCGGGAAGGTCCGGCATCGCCATCCGCCGCGCGGACTCGCTGAATCGGCGGGCATTGGCCTGGGGCCGGAACAACGCTGCGCCCCCATTCGGGCGCGAATAGGCCTTCATGCCCTCGAATATCTCCTGGGCATAATGGAGGACCGAGGAGGCGGTCTCCATCTGAAGCGGACGGCGCGCAGTGATCCTGGCGTCGTGCCAGCCCTTGTCCCGCGAGTAACGGATCAGCGCCATGTGATCGGTGAACACCCGGCCGAAGCCGGGGCTGACGAGCTGGCGGCTGCGCTCGTCCGCGGGAATCGGGCTGTCGCTCGGCTCGAAAGTGAAAGCGGAGGAAGGGGCGTCAGCCAGCATGAACATTTCCCGGGCTCCGGAGCGTCCGATCGGGACGGGTGCGACACGAAGGGTTCGGATTGGCCCCGGGAGGCCCCGAGGTCAAGTTTTGGGGGTCTGACGAGGCCCGAAGTTGGACGGCCCGTCGCGGCGCCAAACGTCACCCTGAACTTGTTTCAGGGTCCATTTCTCCGCTTGCCTGGACGCCCGCGGATGGATGCTGAAACAAGTTCAGCATGACGGAGTGGGCTTAGTCTTTGCGCGCTTCCTCGCCCATTTCGCGGCTTCGGCGGACTGCAGCTTCGAGCGTCGCGTGGACAAGCTGATCGAGATTCTCGTCGCTGTCGAGCACGTCGAGGCCCTTGCGGGTCATCCCGCCGGGGCTGGCGACCCGTTCGGCGAGCTGGCGGGGAGTCTCGTCCGAATTCGAGGCAAGCGCTGCGGCGCCCTCGACCGTGGCCAGCGCCAGGCGCCGCGCCTGATCCCCGGGCAGGCCGAGCGCGGCCGCGCCGGCGGCAAGCGCGTCGATGAAGCGGAAGACGAAGGCCGGCCCGCTTGCCGTGAGCGCTGCGACGACGTCGAACAGGCCCTCGTCCTCGATCCACTCGACCTGACCGAGCGCGGCCATCAGCCGCTCCGCGAGGGCGCGGTCCTGCCCTGCCCCGCCCTCGGCATGAAGCGACGTCGCGCCCTTGCGCAGCGCTGCCGGGGTGTTGGGCATGGTGCGGACGATCGTGCGCGGGCCGGAAAAGCGGGCGCGGAGCGAAGCCTGCTCGACGCCCGCGAGGATGGAGATGAGGAGGGCGCTACCTTCAAGGGCTGGGGCCAGGTCGGGCGCGACGTCGTCGAGCTTCTGCGGCTTCACGCCGAGCATGCCCACCACGGGGCGCTCATCGAGCGGGAGATGGGTCAGCACCCGCACCCCCTCCGCAACAGGCTTGCCGCTGGGCCGAATGACCGTGACCTGCGCCGGATCCATGCCGGCGTCGAGCCAGCCGCGAAGCATCGCTCCAGCCATGTTGCCGCAGCCGATCAGCCAGAACGGGCCGGGGAGTTCCAAATCAAATCCTCCCTGTCGCCGAAGGCGATGGGGAGGGGGACCGGCGAAGCCGTTGGAGGGGCCTTCGCGCGGCCCCAACCAGCCCCTCCACCATCCTTCGGATGGTCCCCCTCCCCATCCGCTACGCGGACAGGGAGGAAGTAGAGGTTACGCCTCGCCCTGGGTCTCGATGAGGGCCGCGGCGATGGCTTCCTGGGGGGTCTTGTCGGCCCACAGGACGAACTGGAAGACCGGGTAGAAGCGCTCGCATTCCTCGATCGCCGCCTCGACCAGCGTCTCGGCCTGCTGCAGGCTCAGCGCCCCGCCATTGTCGCCGTCGAGCAGCGCCGCGTGGCGGAACAGCACCAGCCCAGAGCTCGACCAAAGCTCGAAATGCCCCAGCCACAATTGCTCGTTGATCAGGCCGATCGTCTCGTAGACCGCGGCGCGCTTCTCGCCCGACACGCGGATGTCGGGCAGCGCCAGGAACTGGAGAACCTGGTCCTCCTCGCGCCAGATGCCGCGAAGCTCATACTGGCTCCAGCTGCCCTGGAAGCTCGACACGATCTCGTCATCGCCCGTGCGCTCGCAAGCCCAGCCGAGGGCGGTGAAATAATGTTCCAGCATGTCGATCGGCGCGGTTGCGTCGCGCTCGACGTCATATTCATCAATGTTCATGTAAAGCCGGTCCTGCCCCTGCTTTGTTCCACCGGGAATCTACCGGTGGCTCATTAATCCGCAAGCAGGGGCAAAGGCTCCGCGGGATAATTCTGTGGATTAGTTAAGCCGCGTGTAACTTATGCTGGCTTGCCGAGGTCGGGCTTCGGCTTCTTCGCCTTGGCCGCTTCGAGCGCATCGATACGGGCGCGCAGCAGCTCGTTCTCCTCGCGCGCGGCGATCGCCATCGCCTTCACCGCCTCGAATTCGTCGCGGCTGACGAAGTCCATGCCGCCGACCCATTCCTTCATCCGCTCGGAGAAGCCGGCCTGGGCTTCGCGGGTCATGCCGGCGACGGTCCCGGCCGCGCCGTTCATCACTCGAACCAGGTCGTCAAAGAAACGGTTTTCGGACTGCACGTGTCGTTCCTCTCGAAAGCTAATCGAGCGAGATATCGGTGCTCGAGGCTTCAGGCGCAACCTTGGACGCGTCCGGATTAAGGGCCATCACCTGGTAGTTGAGCGCGAAGGCGAAGCAGAGCCAGCCGAGATAGGGCAGCAGAAGCAGTGCGGCCGCCTTGTGGATCCGGCCCGCCAGCGGGATCAGGACCAGCGTCATGACGATCATGATCCCGATCAACGCAAGGCCCGCCTCGACCTGGCGCAGGCCGAAGAAGACCGGCGACCAGCTATAGTTGATCGCGAGCTGCACGAGGAACAGGCCCAAGACCGCCCCGCGCCGAGGTGCGCCACGCGCTTGGATCAACAGCGCGAGCGAAAGCCCGAGGCAGATGTAGAGCGTCGTCCATGCAACCGGGAACGCCCAGCCGGGCGGCATGAAGCTCGGCATCTCCAGCGTGCGAAACCAGGGATTCTCATCGCCGGAATTGGACAGCATGCCCGACAGGGTGCCGAGCAGCACCGTCGCCGGGACGGTGATCAGAGCGATGCGCGGGAAAGACATTCGGGACGGCCCTCTCAGAAAGGAAACCAGCCAACGCGTTCCGCCTGATCTTGTGCCGTCACTCCGCGGGATGCGGTTTGGGCTCGGCCAACTGCGCCTCGAGCTTGCGGGTCACCGCCAGCGGTGAGCCGGTGAAGCGGGCAAGCTTCGAATAGAGGAGCGGGATCAGGAACAGGGTGATGAGCGTCGATAGCGACACGCCCCACACGATCACCGTCCCGATCGCGGAACGGGCGCCGGCGCCGGCGCCGTGGGCGATCATCAGCGGCACCGCGCCGGCGACGATCGCGATCGACGTCATCAGGATGGGGCGGAGGCGACGCTCGGAGGCTTCGCGGATCGCGTCGCCGATGTCGCGGCCGCGGTCGCGAAGCTGGTTGGCGAACTCGACGATGAGGATGCCGTTCTTGGCAGCGAGTCCGACCAGCATGACCAGGCCGACCTGGCTGTAGAGGTTCATCGTCTGGCCCATCACGACGAGGCCGATGATCCCGCCGGCGATGGCGAGCGGGACGGTCATGATGATCACCGCCGGGTGGACGAAGCTTTCGAACTGGGCGGCGAGCAGCAGGTAGACGATGACGATGGTGAGCAGGAAGACGAGATAGACCGAGCCGCCGCTTTCGCGGAACGCCTGGCTCTCGCCGCGATAGCCGACCGCGGTGACCTCCTCGGACTGGTCGGCGGCCTGTTCGAGGAAGTCGAGCGCCTCACCGAGCGAATAGCCGGGGGCGAGAGCGCCGGACAGGGTGATGGCGCGCAGCTTGTTGAAGCGGCCGAGATCGCGGGCGCCGGCGCTCTCCGTCACCCGGACGAGATTGGACAGCGGAACGAGCTGGCCCTGGCTGCTGCGCACATAGATGTTGGCGAGATCGGCCTGGGTGGAGCGGGCGGCGCGCTCGGCCTGGACGATGACCCGATATTCCTCGCCGCGGTCGGTGTAGGTCGAGACCCGGCGGGAGCCGAGCAGGCTCTGAAGCGCCTCGCTGACCTGCTGGACCGAAACGCCAAGGTCGCCCGCCCGGGTCGTGTCGACGTCGATCCTGAGCTGCGGCTTGGTCTCCTTATAGTCGCTGTCGAGATTGATGATCCCGGGATTCTCGTTGGCCGCGGCGATGATCCGGTCTCGCGCGATCGCGAGGCTCTCATAGGTCGATCCGGCGATGACGAAGCTGATCGGCTGGCCGCGCCCGCGACTCAGCGAGGAGCGCGGCTGGGCGTTGCCACGCACCGCCGGGACCTGGCCCAGGCGGCGGTTGACGTCCGTGGCGACGTCCTGGGTGCTGACGTCGCGATCCTCCCACGGCGCCAGGAAGATGGTCGCGTTGCCGTTGTTGAAGTCGTCGCTGGTTCCGAAACCGCCGGGGACTCGAACGATGAGCGAGCGGACTGCGCCGTCGCCGACGAGCGGCATGAGCTGCGACTCGACCTCGGTCATGTAACGGTTCATTTCATCATAGCCGGTGCCCTCGGGCGCGCTGGCGCTGAGCGACATGACCCCGGTGTCCTCGGCCGGAGCGAGCTCCGAGCGGAGCTGCGTGAAGAGCAGCCCGGCGCCGACCACGAAGGCGATCGTGGCGAGCAGCGGAATGAGCGGGCGGCGCAGCGTCCAGTCGAGCGCTCGGGCGTAGCGCTGCTCGAGCGCCCGGAAGCGGCGGTCGACCCAGGCGGTGAATCCCTTGCGCTGCTGATGCTTGAGCAGCTTGGAACAAAGCATCGGCGTCAGGCTCAGCGCGAAGAAGCCGGAGAAGGCGACGGCACCGATCATCGCCGCGGCGAGCTCGCGGAACAAGAGGCCGGTCTGGCCGGCGATGAACATGATCGGCACGAACACCGCGCAGATCACGATGGTCGTGGTCAGCACCGCGAAGCCGACCTCGCGGGTGCCCTCGAACGCCGCCTTGAGCGGCGGGTCGCCCTGCTCGATGCGGTGATAGACGTTCTCGAGCACCACGATGGCGTCGTCGACCACGATTCCGATCGACAGGACGAGGGCGAGAAGGGTGAGGAGGTTGATCGAGAAGCCGAACAGCCACAGCACCGCGAAAGCGGCGAGGATGCAGAGCGGTACGGTGACGGCGGGAATGACGGTCGCGCGCCAGCTTCCGAGGAAGACGAAGATGACGAGCACGACCAGGATCGCGGCTTCGGCGAGGGTGGTCCACACGCCGTCGATGGCGCGGCTGATGAAGAGCGACTCGTCCGAGCCGACGCTGATCTCCATCCCCTCCGGAAGCGTCGGGCGAAGCTCCTCGACCTCGGCCTTGACCGCATCGGCGACGGCCAGGGTATTGGCGCCCGACTGGCGGACGATGCCGAGGCCGACCGCCGGATTGCCGTTGAGCCGGAACGAGGTGTACGGATTCTCCGGGCCCTGCTCGACGCGGGCGACGTCGCCGAGGCGGACGAGATAGCCGCTCGGGGCACGGCCGACGACGAGCTGGGCGAAGTCCTCGGCGGTCCTGAAAGCCCGGTTCACGCGCAGAGTCGTGTTCTGCTGCTGCGATTCGAGGCGGCCCGCGGGCAGCTCGACATTCTGGCTTCGGAGCGCGCTCTCGACGTCGGACGGGGTCAGTCGGTAAGCCGCGAGCCGGTCCGGCTGCATCCACACGCGCATCGCCGGCCGCGCCTCGCCGCCGATGAACACCCGGGCGACGCCGTCGATCGAGGTGAAGCGGTCGAGCAGGTTGCGGTCGACATAGTCGCTCAATTCGAGCTGCGACCAACCGGGGCGCGACATGACCAGGAACATGATCGGCGAGGCGTCGGCGTCGACCTTGCGGACCTCCGGAGCGAGCGCCTCGTCCGGCAGGTTGTCGGCGACGCTGCCGATGCGGTCGCGCACGTCGTTGGCTGCGGATTCGATGTCTCGGCCGGGCTGGAACTCCAGCGTGACGTCGCTCTGCCCGTCACGGGAGCGCGAGGTGATCGTCTGCAGACCCTCGATCCCGGCGAGCTGCTCCTCGATCGGCTGGGTGACTCGGGTTTCGATGACGCTGGCGGCGGCGCCGATATAGGCGGTCTGCACCGAGACGACCGGCGGGTCGACGTCGGGATATTCGCGCACCGACAGGCTGAGGAAGCCGACCAGTCCGACGATCCCGACCAGCAGCGCCATCACCGTCGCGAAGACGGGCCGGCGGATCGACAGGTCGGAGATCTTCATGCCGCTATCGGGCCGGGCGCCCGCCGCCCTGGCCGGGCAGGCGAACCACCATATTGTCGGATACCTTGACGACGCCCTCGGTCACGACCGGGGCGTTCGGCTGGAGACCTTCGAGAATCTCGACTCGGCCGCCCTGGCGTACGCCGGTGCGGACCGGCGTGCGGCGGACTCGGTTGCCTTCGCCGAGCACGAAGACGAAACGGGCGTTGCCCTCCCCGACCACGGCGATCTCGGGCACCGAGAGGCCTTCGCGCTCGGCGGCCGAAACCCGCACTTCCATCGCCATGCCGGGGCGAAGCGCGCGGTCGGGATTGCGGATGAGGGCGCGGACTCGGACAGCGCGGCTGACCGGGTCGATGACCGGATCGATGGTCGCGATGGTGCCGCGGAAGATGCGGTCGCCATAGGCGGCGGAGCGCGCCTCGATCGGCAGCCCGGTGCGGAGCGAGGCGAGCATCGTCTCCGGAACGGTGAAGTCGAGCTTGATCGTCGAGATGTCGCTGATCGTGGCGATCTCGGTGCCCTGGTTGACGATCGCTCCGGCGGAGATGTTGCGAAGCGACACCCATCCCGAGAAGGGTGCGCGGATCACGCGCTCGCCGATCTGAGCCTGCATCCGCTGCGCCTGGGCGCGCGCCGCGGCGGCCGCGGCGACGCGGGAATCATAGTCGGCGCGGGTGGCGAAGCCGCGCTCCTTGAGCGCCTCGACACGCTCGAGCTGCTGCTGCGCCTCGCGCTCGCGAGCCTGGACCTCGCGCAGCTGGGCATTCTGCTCGGCCTGCTGGAGAACGGCGAGGACCTGACCGCGCTGGACGAAGGCGCCGTCGTCGAAATTGAGGCGGATGATCCGCTCGGTGACCGGAGCGGCCACGACGACCTGCTCGTTGGCGACGGCGGTGCCCACCGCCTGGATGCCGTCGGTGAAGGTCGCGGTGGTCGCCGGCTCGACCCGAACGACCGGCGCGGGGCGCTCACCCTTGGCTTTGCCCTCTCCGCCCGCATTGTTGCAAGCAGCGGTGAGCGCGAGCAGCGCGACAATGATCAGGGATGATGGGGTCCGCATCCAAATTCCATTTGCCGAGGGACGCCGAGCCCCCACCTGACGTCCGGACCGTCCTTACCTACGCCGATTCTATTCGCAACCGGCAGAATTGTCGCATTTTTGTGTCAGAGTGATCGGGTGGCTCCAAGAAGGAACTCGATATTGCCTTCGGGGCCTGTGATCGGGCTCTTAGTCACGCCCTCCACATGCCATCCGCGGCCTTCAACCCAGGCCTGCGCGGCGTGCACGACGCGGTCGTGAACCGAGGCATCGCGGACGACACCACCCTTTCCGACCTCGCCGCGCTCCGCCTCGAACTGCGGCTTGACCAGCGCCATGAGGCGGCCGCCGGGCCGGGCGAAGTCGAGCGCCTTGTCGAGCACCTTCGCCAAGCCGATGAAGCTCGCGTCGCAGACGACGATGTCGATCGGCTCGGGGATGGTTTCGGGCGTGAGATGGCGGGCGTTGGTCTGCTCGTGGACGACGACGCGCGGGTCCTGGCGAAGCTTCCAGGCGAGCTGATTGGTGCCGACGTCGACCGCATAGACCTTCGCCGCGCCCTTGCTCAGAAGCACGTCGGTGAAGCCGCCGGTCGAGCTGCCGACGTCGAGCGCGACCGCGCCGGTCACGTCCCAGCCGAAATGGTCGAGGCCGTGGGCGAGCTTGATGCCGCCGCGCGACACCCAGGGATGGTCGCGCCCCCGGACCTCCAGCGCCGCGTCGTCGGCGAGCGGCTGTCCCGCCTTGTCGATCTTGCGCTCTCCCGAGAACACCGTGCCGGCGAGGATCAGCGCCTGAGCCCGCGCCCGGCTCTCCGCGAGCCCGCGCTCCACCAGCAGCTGATCGGCGCGCATCCTGGCCATGGATCGCCCCTGCCTGACCGCGAGAAGGCGGGCAAGGAACATAGTCGGAGGCGAGGCGGTTGCGCGCCCGAAAGGGAGACATGCTCATGAAACGGCACGGTATCCTCAGGAAATATGCCTATGCCTGGCTGACCCTGCTATTCTTCGCGGTCTCGTTCGGTCTCCACTGGTATTTCGGCTGGCAGGCGTTCGTGAACGATGCCGCGGCGCATGGGCAGAGTCCGGAAGTCTCCGAATATCTGTCCGAGATGGGGCGCGACACGTTCGAGAACTGGCAGTCGGAGTTCCTCCAGCTGCTGTGGCAGGTCGTGGGCCTCGCTTACTTCCTCTATGTCGGCTCGCCGTCATCGAAGGAGAATGACGACCGGCTGGAGGCCAAGATCGACGCCCTTTTGCGGATCAACGCGGGCGCCGAGGCCGACAAGCTCATCGACGGCATCGACGAGCACTATCTGCGCCACGACGGCCATCCCAAGCCGCACGGCCACGACGCGGACTTCGTGCACCAGGTCGGAAGCAACATCCGCCACGTCGCGGCGCCGCCGATCAGGTAGCAGCGATCAGGGGCACAGTCGCCGATACATCTGGTCGAACGCTGCCGTGTCCATGATTCCGCCGGCGAGACCGGGAAACATCTCCCTCGCCTCCGAGGTGAGATATTCCTGTGGGTCGAGGACGGCCTGATTTGTTTGCCGATCCACGACGAACCGTCGGAACCCGACATAGCCGCCGAACCGATTCTTGGAGTTTACTTCGCCGCAGACGGCTGCATCGCCGCGCCCCTGCACGTTGCGGAACTGGGCGGAACCAGGATCGATCAGTTGGGATCGAATCATGTCCTGGGCTTGAAGAAGCTTCTCATCGGTCGGCAGCGAGCATCCGGCGAGCACGGCGCAAAGGCAGGCGCTGATGGCTGTCCTCAAGCCCGCGCGCCCTCGATCACTCCGGCGCTGTTGTGGCGCAGGGCCTTCAGGACCGTCTCGACGATATGCTCGGCGTTGAGGCCGGCTTCGTCATATTGCTTCTCGGGTTTGTCCTGGTCCTGGAAGACATCCGGCAGGCGCATGGTGCGAAGCTTGAGGCCGCTGTCGATCAGGCCCTCGTCACTCGCCAAGGTGAGGACATGGGCGCCGAGGCCGCCGATCGCGCCTTCCTCGATGGTCACCGCGACCTCGTGGGTGGCGAGCAGGCGGCGGATCATGTCCTCGTCGAGCGGCTTGGCGAAGCGAAGGTCGGCGACGGTCGTGGAGAGGCCGCGGGCGTCGAGCGTGTCGGCGGCCTTGAGCGCCTCGGCGAGACGGGTGCCGAGCGACAGGATCGCGACCTTCTTGCCTTCGCGGACGATCCGGCCCTTGCCGATCTCAAGCTTCTGCGGGACCTCGGGCAGAGGAACGCCGATGCCGTTGCCGCGCGGATAGCGGACCGCGATCGGGCCGCTGTCATGCTCGGCGGCGGTATAGGTCATGTGGACCAGCTCCGCCTCGTCCGCGGCCGCCATCACGACGAAATTCGGTAGCGTCGCGAGATAGGTGACGTCGAAGCTGCCGGCATGGGTCGCGCCGTCGGCGCCGACCAGGCCGGCGCGGTCGATGGCGAAGCGGACCGGCAAATTCTGGATGGCGACGTCGTGGACGACCTGGTCGTAGGCGCGCTGGAGGAAGGTCGAATAGATCGCGCAGAAGGGCCGCATGCCCTGGGCGGCGAGCCCGGCGGCGAAGGTCACCGCATGCTGCTCGGCGATTCCGACGTCGAAGGCGCGGTCGGGGTGCGCCTTGGCGAACTTGTCGACGCCGGTGCCGGACGGCATCGCCGCAGTGATCGCGACGATCCGATCGTCCGTCTCCGCGAGCTTGGCGAGAGTCTCGCCGAACACATTCTGGTAGGCGGGCGGGCCGGGAGGCGCCTTGGCCTGGGTGCCGGTGATGACGTCGAACTTCTGGACGCCATGATATTTGTCGGCCGCGGCCTCGGCGGGCGCATAGCCCTTGCCTTTCTTCGTCACGACATGGACCAGGATCGGCCCCTCGTGGGCGTCGCGGACATTCTCGAGCACCGGGATCAGGTGATCGAGATTGTGGCCGTCGATCGGGCCGACATAATAGAAGCCGAGCTCCTCGAAGAGCGTGCCGCCCGTGGCCATGCCGCGGGCATATTCCTCAGCCTTCGAAGCCGCGCTGGTCAGGCGGCTCGAGATTCGCCGGACGATCTTCCGGGCGATGTTGCGGAGGCCGAGATATTCGCTCGAGGAGACGACCCGGGCGAGATAGGCCGACAGCCCCCCCACCGGCGGTGCGATCGACATGTCGTTGTCGTTGAGGATGACGATGAGGCGGTTGCCGGCAGCCTCGGCATTGTTCATCGCCTCATAAGCCATGCCCGCCGACATGGCGCCGTCGCCGATCACCGCAATGGCGCGGCCGGGCTGGTTCTTCAGCTTGTTGGCGGTGGCGAAGCCCAAAGCGGCCGAGATCGACGTGGAGCTGTGGGCGGCGCCGAACGGGTCATACTCGCTCTCCGACCGCTTGGTGAAGCCGCTGAGCCCGCCGCCGGAGCGCAGAGTGCGTATGCGGTCGCGGCGGCCGGTGATGATCTTGTGCGGATAGCATTGGTGCCCGACGTCCCAGATCAGCCGGTCGCGGGGCGTGTCGAACACATAATGGATGGCGACGGTGAGCTCGACCACGCCGAGGCCCGAGCCGAGGTGGCCGCCGGTGACTCCGACCGCGGAGATCATCTCGGCGCGAAGCTCGTCCGACAGCTGGCGCAACTGCTCGGGCTTCAGCGTGCGAAGATCGGCGGGGGTGTCGACTTTGTCGAGCAGCGGGGTGTTTGGGCGGTCGCTCATCTCAAATCCTTTTGCGGCCCCGACATAGGCGCGACTCGGTGCGAAGTCATGAGGAAAGGATGAGCAGGCGCTGAGCAGTTGGCGCGACGTGCCACCGTCAGGCGATGAAATTGGACTTGTCGGCGCGTTATTGCGCTTCGCACTCGCCGCACTTGCCGCGCACCTCGATGACCGGGCGTTCGGGGGCGAAGCCGGCGGCCTTGGCGGCGGCGCGTACTCCGCCGGAGAGGCGGTCGTCGTCGATATGCGTGGTCTGGCCGCAACTGTCGCAGATCAGGAAGATGCAGTCGTGCAGGCAGTCGGGGTGGTCGTTGGCGATATAGGCGTTGGCGCTCTCGACCTTGCGGGCGAGGTTGGCGCCGACGAACAGGTCAAGAATGCGGTAGACGCTGTTGGCCGCGACTCTGCGGCCCTGGTCGGCCGAAACCTGGTCGGCGATGTCATAGGCGGACGCCGGGCGCTCGAAACTTGCGAGCGCCTTGAACACCGCTTCGCGCATCGTCGTCCATTGCTCGCCCGAGCGCGCCATCGCATCGCGCGCGGCGTCGGTGAGAGCCTCGCCATGATGGCTGTGATGGACGTGAGCGGTCATGACGGGAATGTAAGATGCGGCGGCGGCGCGGGCAAGCGCCCGACGGGTCAGAGCACGGCGCGGCGGTTGAGATCGTGGCCGAGGGCGACGATCAGCACGCCGAGGATCGAATAGAGCGTGCCGCCATTTTCGTGGCCGATGTAGAGCGAGCCGGCCATCACGCCGAGGCCGAGGCCGCCGACCGAGGCGGGAAGCATGAAGCCGTGGGCGCGGATCCCGCGGCCGAGGCCGATCACCCCGAGCACGAGGGCGATGCTCATGCCGACTTCGTGGAAGATGGGATCGAGAAGGAAGGTGCCGGCCGACGCGAGCACCGCGATCGCCACCGCGCTGGCAATGCAGTGGACGAAGCACAGGCCCGACAGGCCGATGGCCAGCCGGTCGATGAGACCATCCCTGTTTACGCCTGCAATCACCGAGCGTCCGTCCTTCCCGGAGCTGTTATAAGGTATCGATCCTGCCGTGACAATATAACATTGGCCTTAAAGTTCCGTCATTGGCAGCGGCGACGGGAACGGCCATATGGCCGTGGCCATGCATGCCCCTGCCGACACTGCCGTCGCCCGGCCCCGCGCCATCGCCAACTGGCTGCTTTTCGTCGC
Source organism: Pseudomonadota bacterium (assembly GCA_023417515.1). GTDB lineage: Bacteria > Pseudomonadota > Alphaproteobacteria > Sphingomonadales > Sphingomonadaceae > Allosphingosinicella. The sequence goes on from JAEZFL010000099.1 coordinate 15,437, forward strand.
GGCCCTCGTCTTCATCATGATCGTCGTCGGCGGAATCACCCGGCTCACCGAATCGGGCCTGTCGATCACCCGCTGGGATCCGGTCAGCGGCACCATCCCCCCGCTCAGCGAGGCGGACTGGCAGCGGGAATTCCAGCTCTACCGCGAGAGCCCGCAATATCAGCTGGTCAATCGCGGCATGACGATGGACGATTTCAAGTTCATCTTCTTCTGGGAATATATCCACCGGCTGCTCGGGCGGCTGATCGGGCTCGCCTTCGCGCTTCCGCTTGCATGGTTCGCGGTGAAGCGGGCGATCCCGCGGGGCTACGGCTGGAAGCTGGTCGCCCTGCTCGCGCTCGGCGGCCTGCAAGGCTTCATCGGCTGGTGGATGGTCGCGTCGGGCCTGATCGATGTGCCGGAGGTGAGCCACATCCGCCTGGCCGTTCACCTGCTCACCGCCTTGACGATCTTCGGGGCCCTGATCTGGGTGGCGCTGGACCTGCGCGCGCTCGCGCGATCGCCCGGGATGCGGCCGGCGCGGCTCACGCTGACCGCGATCTGGGCCTTGTGCCTGCTGTTCGTGCAGATGCTGTTCGGCGCCTATGTCGCAGGGCTGGAGGCGGGATATGCGTTCAATTCCTGGCCGCTGATGGGCGATGAATTCTATCCGCGCGCGGCGGAGTGGATGCAGCCGGCGCTGAGGAACTTCGTCGACAATCCGGTGACCGTGCAGTTCGTCCATCGCTGGCTCGCCTTCGCGGTCGCGGCCGTGGTCGGGCTGGTCGCGCTCCAGGCCTGGCAAAAGGGCGACAGACTGCAGGCCGGCGTGCTGGCCGTGGCGATCCTCGTGCAGATCCAGCTCGGCATCCTCACCATCCTCACCGGCGTCGAGCTTTGGATCGGAGTCGCCCACCAGGGCATGGCGGCGCTGCTGCTCGGGGCTCTGCTGATGACCGCGCACAAGCTGGGGCAGCGGCGCGAAACGGCCGCGCCATGAGCGGGGCGGCGATCGTCACCGTCTATGCGACCTTCGCGGACGCGGACGAGGCCGAGCGCATCGCCGGGATATTGGTCGAGGAGCGCCTCGCCGCCTGTGCCAACATCCTCGGGACATGCCGCGCCATCTATCGCTGGCAGGGCGCGATCGAGCGGGGCGAGGAGGTCGCCGCCTTGCTCAAGACGCGTGCGGACATGGCCGACAGGCTGATCGCGCGCCTGGCCGAGCTGCACAGCTACGACGTTCCGGCGGCGGCCGTGTGGCCCATCGCCCAAGCGCTGCCCGCTTACGCGCAATGGGTGCGGGACGAGACGTCCGACTCCTAGTTCGTCATTCCGCGCCAGGCCGGAACCTCCCTGCCTCCCTTCCCGCCGAATGAAGACCGTGAGATTCCGGCTTGCGCTGGAAAGACGGATTGGGGACACGCCGGAACCGCCTCGGCGGCAGGGGACCCGTTGAATGTCGCAGCCCACCCGAATCCTGCTCGCTCTCGTCATCGGCCTTGCCGCCGGCATCGCCGCGGTGGCGAGCGGCGGCGGCTGGGTCGACCGCTCGGTGGCGCTGGCCGAACCGGTTGGCGGCATGTGGCTCAACGCGCTCCGGATGACGATCGTGCCGCTGGTCGTGTCATTGCTGGTGACCGGGATCGCGGCTTCCGCGGCGGCGGCGCGCGCGAGCAAGCTGGCGACACGGGCGCTGGTGCTGTTCGTGACGCTGCTGTGGATCTCGGCGATCGCCGCGGCGGTGCTGACGCCCTTGTTCCTGAACCTGTTCCCGCTGCCGGCGGAATCGGCGGAGGCGCTTCGCGGCGCGCTTAGCAGCAGCACCGAGAGCGTGGGCAGCGCGCCGAGCTTCGGCGATTTCCTTCAGTCGATCGTGCCGAGCAACGTCGTGGCCGCGGCGGCGGAGGACGCGATCCTGCCTCTCATCCTGTTCACGATGGTGTTCGCCTTCGCCGTGGTGCGGCTGCCCGAGGAGCCGCGCGAGCGCCTGGTCGGCCTGTTCCAGGCGATCGCCGACACGATGCTGATCGTGATCAACTGGATCTTGTGGATCGCGCCGATCGGCGTGTTCGCGCTGGCCTATGTCGTCGGCGCGCGGGCCGGCGCCGGTGCGTTCGGGGCCCTGCTCCATTATGTGCTGATCGTGTCCGCGGTGGGCGTGGTGATCTGGCTCTCCGCCTGGCCGTTGGCGCTGGTCGGCGGGCGGTTGCCGCTCGGCCGCTTCACCCGCGCGATCGCGCCGACCCAGGGGATCGCGTTCAGCACCCAATCGTCGCTCGCCACCCTCCCCGCCATGCTCAAGTCGGCCGAGCGCCTCGACGTGCCGGTGGCGGCGTCCGGCGTCGCGTTGCCTATGGCGGTGGCGGTGTTCCGGGCGACCGGGCCGGCGATGAACCTCGCGGTGGCGATCTACATCGCTTACTGGTTCGGCCACGAATTGACGGCTGCGCAAATCGCGATCGGGATCGCGGCTGCAGCGACCACGACAATGGGCGCGGTCGGCATTCCGGGGCAGGCGAGCTTCGTCACCTCGATCGCGCCGATCTGCATCGCGATGGGCCTGCCGATCGAGCCGCTGGCGCTGCTGATCGCGGTCGAGGTGCTGCCCGACATCATCCGCACGCTCGGCAATGTCAGCATGGACGTGGCGGCGAGCGCGACCGCGGCGCGCATCAGCGGCTTCCGGGCGGAGGAAGCGACGACCGAGCAGGACCAGCTGCTGGCGGGGGGCGAGTAAGTCACCCCACTGTCATTCCCGCGAAAGCGGGAATCCAACGTCTCACTTCCGGCGCAGCAAAGGCGGCTGGATCCCCGCTTCGCGGGGATGACACGTCGGTGTCAGTCCCTTCCTATTGCCGCGGCGTGTAGGCGTGCGGGAGATTGCCTTCCGTCGGCGTGCGATAGCGGTCGCGCAGGCGCGTCTGGCGGTTTTCCAGGCTCTGCTGGACGCCGTCGATCCACACCGCCTCGACTCCGGTCGACAGCTCGAGCGGGTCGCCGTCCCAGATCACCACGTCGCCGCGGCGGCCGGGGCGGAGCGAACCGATCTCGCCGCCCAGACCCATCGCTTCGGCCGGGCGCGCGCTGATCGCGGCGAAGGCCTCGGCCCAGCTCAGGCCGGTCGCGCCGGGGATTCGGTTCAACGCGACGAGGTTGCCGGCATATTGCGGCATCAGCCGAATCTGACGGGTCTCGTCGTCATTGATGTGGCCGATGCCGACGGTGACTCCGGCGGCGCGCAGGCGGCCGACGTTCGACTGGGTCGCGGCGAGCTGCTCGAAGGTCGCGGGCAGATCGTTGAGCGCGTTGGCGATGACCGGGACGCCGGCGGCGCGGATCTGGTCCGCCACGCGCCAGCCCTCGGTCGCTCCGACCAGAACGATTCGAAGGTTCGGGAATTCGTGCTTCAACGCCAAGGTCTGAAGGATGTCGCTGGCGCGCTCGACATGGACGAGCAGCGCCTGCTCGCCGCGCACCACCGGAACGAGCGCGGCGGCGTCGAAGCGCGTGAGCAGAACGTCGCTGGCGCGCTCGCGGGTCGGCTCGAACATGCGGAAGTCGGGCTGGTCCTCAAGCATCGGCTGGTCGGACAGAGCGTCGGGCCGGCGGGTGCCGGAACGGCCGGGAATGTTGAGCCGAAGCTGCCCCGCCTCGCGCAGCGCATTGCGAAGCAGGGTATGGGCCGAGGCGCGGCTTCCGCCGGCGCGCTGGCCGCCGGCCTCGCCGAGCTCGACATATTGGAAGGCGCGGCGGCGCGTGATCGGGTCCATGTCGGAGCCGAGATCGATGACCGCGCCCTGCCCGCCGAACATGCCGGACGAGGCCTGCGGCGCGACCACGGCGCGGGTCACCCCGGCGGCCCGGTTGACCGCGATCGCCGAGGCCTGAGGGTTGATCGCCGGAGCGACGTCGATCGCCGCGCTGAACGGGCTGTTGCTGGCGCCGGTGTCGTTACTGGCGTTGGCGGCGTCGACCTCGGCAAGGCCGATCCGCGAGAAGCCGGAGACAAGGCCCGGGGTCACCCAGCGGCCGTTGGCGTCGACCACCTGGGCCCCGGCCGGGACCGCCACCCCGGCGCCGGCCGCGACGACACGGCCGTTGCGGATGACCACGGTGCCGCCATCGATCGGCTCGCTGCCGTCGCCGATGACGACCCGGCCATTGGTGATGGCAATCGTCTGGGCGAGAGCGGGAGCGGTGCCGATAAGCAGGGCGCCGGCCGCGGCCGCGGCCTTGAGCAGGGTCAGCGCCTTCATTTCGTGTCCCCCTCGCCGGGCTGGCCGAGCTCGAAGTCGGAGACCGGTCGAAGTTGCGGGTTGTTCATGTCGTAGAGCAGGGCGCCGTCGATCCACAC
>JAEZFL010000103.1 GCA_023417515.1 Pseudomonadota bacterium
GTGCGCCGGGTCGGCTGGGGCGCCCAGCCGGAGAAGTCCGTGCCGTCGTACGAGACGTCCAGCCGCAGCCGGATCCGCTCGTCCACCTCGTACCTCCTGTCGACGGCGACGGGCCCGGCACCCCCGAGGGGATGCCGGGCCCGGTCGAGCCTGATCTCAGGCCTTGTCGTTCTCGGTGGCCTCGTCGCTGTCCTCACGGGCGGCGGCGGTGTCACCCGACGCGGAGACCGGGGCCTCGGCGTCCTGGTCGCCCTCGCTGGAGCGCGGCTTCTCCTCGGCCGGGGCCAGGGCCTCGACCTTGTCCTGCTGCGCGGCCTTGCGGGCGGCGGTCTTCTTGTTCGCCTTCGGCTCGGCGACCTGAAGCTCCTCCACCAGCTCGATGATCGCCATCGGAGCGGCGTCACCCTTGCGCGGACCGGTCTTCACGATCCGGGTGTAGCCACCGTTGCGGTTGGCGTACCGGGGCGCGATCTGGTCGAACAGGGCGTAGACCACGTCCTTGTCCTTGACGACGCCCAGCACCCGGCGGCGCGAGGCGAGGTCGCCGCGCTTGGCCTTGGTGATGAGCTGCTCGGCCAGCGGACGCAGCCGCCGGGCCTTCGTCTCGGTGGTCTGGATCTTGCCGTGCTGGAACAGCGCGGTGGCCAGGTTGGCCAGCATCAGCCGCTCGTGCGCGGGGCTGCCGCCGAGGCGGGGGCCCTTGGTGGGCGTGGGCATGCTTGGTGCTCCTCAGGTGTGGCGGCAGCGCGGACTAGAGCTGCTCGGTCTCGCGGTAGTCATCGGTGTCGTAGTCCGCCTCACCGAAGGCGTCCACGACGTGCGCCGGGTCGAAGTTCGGAGCCGAGTCCTTCAGCCCCAGGCCCATCCCGGCGAGCTTCATCTTGACCTCGTCGATCGACTTCTGGCCGAAGTTGCGGATGTCGAGAAGGTCGGCCTCGGTACGCCCGATGAGCTCACCAACGGAGTTGATGCCCTCGCGCTTGAGGCAGTTGTAGGAGCGGACGGTGAGGTCCAGCTCCTCGATCGGCAGGGCCAGGTCCGCCGCCAGCTGGGCGTCCTGCGGAGACGGGCCGATGTCGATGCCCTCAGCGGTCTCGTCCAGCTCACGGGCGAGCCCGAACAGCTCCACCAGCGTCGAGCCGGCCGAGGCCAGCGCGGTACGCGGGCCCATCGACGGCTTGGTCTCGACGTCGATGATCAGCCGGTCGAAGTCGGTCCGCTGCTCGACACGGGTCGCCTCGACCCGGTACGTCACCTTGAGCACCGGCGAGTAGATCGAGTCGACCGGGATCCGGCCGATCTCGGCGCCCGCCTGCTTGTTCTGCGCCGCGGTGACGTAGCCGCGACCCCGCTCGACGGTCAGCTCCATGTCGAGCCGGCCCTTGCCGTTGAGGGTGGCGAGCTTCAGGTCCGGGTTGTGCACCGAGACACCGGCCGGGGGCTGGATGTCACCGGCGGTCACGTCGCCCGGGCCCTGCTTGCGCAGGTACATGCTGACCGGCTCGTCGTGCTCGGAGCTGACGCACAGCTCCTTGATGTTCATGACGAGCTCGACCACGTCCTCCTTGACCCCGGGGATCGTGGTGAACTCGTGCAGCACACCGTCGATCTTGATCGAGGTGACCGCCGCACCGGGGATGGAGGACAGCAGCGTACGCCGCAGCGAGTTGCCCAGCGTGTAGCCGAAGCCGGGCTCCAGCGGCTCGATGGTGAACCGGGAGCGGGTCTCGTTGATCGACTCTTCGGAGAGAGACGGTCGCTGGCTGATGAGCATCTTTTCTCTTCTCTTCCGGGGCGCCCGCTATTTGACGCCCACGACACAACTGTTCCGGTGGCCCGCCCCGGAGGACGGGCCACCGCAACGAGCCCTTACTTGGAGTAGAGCTCGACGATCAGCTGCTCCTGGACCTGGGTGTCGATCACCTGGCGGGCCGGGAGCGAGTGCACGAGGATCTTCAGCTGGCTCGGGATCGCCTCCAGCCACGCCGGAACGGTCCGCGAGCCGGCCTCACCCTGCGCCACGAGGAACGGGGTGAGCTCCTTGCTCTTCGCACGCACCTCGACGATGTCGTGCTCCTTGACGCGGTACGACGGGATGTCGACCTTCTTGCCGTTCACCGTGAAGTGACCGTGCTTGACCAGCTGACGGGCCATGTCCCGGGACTTGGCGTAGCCGGCCCGGTAGACCACGTTGTCCAGCCGCGACTCGAGGATCTGCAGCAGGACCTCGCCGGTCTTGGCCTCCTTGCTCACGGCCTCTTCGTAGTAGCCGCGGAACTGCTTCTCCAGCACGCCGTAGACACGACGGGCCTTCTGCTTCTCACGGAGCTGGAGCAGGTACTCCGTCTCCTTCGTGCGGCCGCGGCCGTGCTGCCCGGGCGGGAACGGCCGGGACTCGAACGGGCACTTCGGACCATCGCACTTGCTGCCCTTGAGGAACAGCTTCATCTTCTCCCGCCGGCAACGGCGGCAGTCAGCACCGGTGTAACGAGCCATCTCTCTCTAACCTCTCAGACCCGGCGACGCTTCGGCGGACGGCAACCGTTGTGCGGCTGCGGCGTGACGTCGGAGATCTGCCCGACCTCGAGGCCAACTGCCTGCAGCGAACGGATGGCGGTCTCCCGGCCGGAGCCGGGACCCTTGACGAACACGTCGACCTTGCGCATGCCGTGCTCCATCGCGCGGCGCGCGGCGGCCTCGGCGGCGAGCTGCGCGGCGAACGGAGTCGACTTGCGGGAGCCCTTGAAGCCGACCTGGCCGGAGGAGGCCCAGGAGATGACCGCACCGGTCGGGTCCGTGATGGACACGATGGTGTTGTTGAAGGTGCTCTTGATGTGCGCCTGCCCGTGGGCGACGTTCTTGCGTTCCTTGCGCCGGACCTTCTTGACGGCGGCTCCGGCACGAGCCTTCGGTGGCATAAGTCTGTGCGCTCCTAGTTACTTCTTGCCGGGCTTCTTCTTGCCGGCCACGGTCCGCTTCGGGCCCTTCCGGGTCCGCGCGTTGGTCTTGGTGCGCTGGCCACGCACGGGCAGACCACGGCGGTGCCGGATACCGGCGTAGCAGCCGATCTCGACCTTGCGGCGGATGTCAGCGGCGACCTCGCGGCGCAGGTCGCCTTCAACCTTGTAGTTGCCCTCGATGTGGTTCCGGAGCTCGACGAGCTCCTCGTCCGTGAGGTCCCGAACGCGCTTGTCCGGCGAGATGCCGGTCGCGGCGAGCGTCTCCAGGGCGCGGGTGCGACCGACCCCGAAGATGTAGGTGAGCGCGATCTCCATCCGCTTCTCGCGGGGGAGATCCACGCCGACTAGACGTGCCATGTGCGGGCGTACTCCTCGTGATGTGTGGCGGAGGTGTGGACCCGTCCCACCCCGCTACCCGACCGTCCCTGTCCTTCCGGCGACGAACGCCGGCGACCGGGACGGGTCGCTGCCCGAGCGGGCCCCGGCCTCCGACCGGGGGTCAACCACGAGGGGGTACGCGCTGCGCGCCCGACCGCGGCTGGGACGAGTTGGTGATGTGTGGGGCGTCAGCCCTGGCGCTGCTTGTGGCGCGGGTCGGTGCAGATGACCATGACCCGGCCGTGCCGGCGGATCACCCGGCACTTGTTGCAGATCCTCTTGACGCTCGGCTTGACCTTCACGGTTGCCTTACTTCCCATCTGGCCCGGAGACGCGACGCAGCGCGACCCGGACGTCGAAGACGGACACGGGAACGTCCCGGCCGCCGTCAGGCTTACTTGTAGCGGTAGACGATGCGCCCGCGGGTCAGGTCGTACGGCGAGAGTTCGACGACGACCCGGTCCTCCGGCAGGATGCGGATGTAGTGCTGCCGCATCTTGCCGCTGATGTGAGC
>JAEZFL010000129.1 GCA_023417515.1 Pseudomonadota bacterium
GTGCCGGCGAGGTGGCCGAGGCCGGAGCGGGGGCGGGCGCAGGCGTGGCGGGCTGGCCGGCTCCGGTCTCGCCGCCATCCTTGGCCGGCGGCGCGGGCTCGGGAGCCGGAGCCGGAGCGGAGGCCGCCTTGGACGAATCCTCGCCTTCCTCGGCGATCAGCGCGATCACCGTGCCGACCTTCACCTCGTCGGTGCCTTCGGCGACCAGGATTTTGGCGACCGTGCCCTCGTCGATCGCCTCGAACTCCATCGTCGCCTTGTCGGTCTCGATCTCCGCGATGACGTCGCCCGACTTGACCGCGTCGCCCTCCTTGACCAGCCATTTGGCCAGGGTGCCTTCCTCCATGGTCGGCGACAGAGCGGGCATCTTGAGTTCGATCGGCATCGGGGGGCGCGCCTTTCCTCGGGTCGTTCGGGCATTGAAGTCGCCATGGTCCAAACAGCAGCCGCTCCCCAGGGTCAAGGGGGGCGGGGCGGGGCGGTCGCCGAGCGAGGGTTGCGGCCCCGGCGCATCTGGCGCACCTTCCAACCGCAACAGGCGGGGCGAGCCTGCGCGTTCCCACGCGCCTCCAGCCCCGCGGGAGACGCCTGGTGAGAACGTATCTGGTGGTGATGGACGAGACGGAGGAATCCGCCAAGGCGCTGCGCTACGCCGCGCAGCGCGCCGCCCGCACCGGCGGAACCGTCGAGATCCTCGCGATCGTCCATCGCCAGGAGTTCGTCCAGTGGGGCGGAGTCCAGGCGGCGATGGAGGAGGAAGCACGGCTGCGCACCGAGGCCCGGGTCCTCGCCGCTTCCGGGGCGATCATGGAGGAGGCGGGCCTGGTCCCGTCGATCACCGTTCGGCAGGGGCCGCCGGTTCGGGCGGTCGCCGACTATCTCAAGGAGCGGGACGGCATCTCGGCGCTGGTGCTGGCCGCGGCGCCCGACGGCGGCCCGGGCCCCCTCGTCACCCATTTCAGCGGCGCGGCGCTGGCGAGCCTGCCCTGCCCGCTGATCATCGTGCCGGGCCACCTTCCCGACGAGGCGCTGGCGCAGCTGAGCTGACGATCGGGGCACCGACCCGCTTATCTCGAGCAAGCATCGAGCGAAGCCGGGATGCGCCGTCGAGAGAGTATCCGGACCGTCTCTCGACATGCCGTCTCGACTGCGCTCGACGGCCGATCGAGATGAGCGGAGAAGGTCCTGCCTAGCCCCGTTCGCCCGGCGGGTGGCGCGGCGCCGGCCGCCGCGGCGGCGGGGCGCAGTTGCACGGACGGGCGCGGCGCGGCCGGGCGCGGTGGGTGCGCGTCTCGACGACCTCCTCGATCACCTCCTCTGTGACGACGGTGCTGACCGCCGGGGTCACCGTCGTCTCGGTGATGATCGTGGTGCCCGGGATCCACATATAGCCGTAGCCGCCATAGCCGTAGCCGTACCCGCCATGGCCGTACGCGCTCCCGCAGGGCGAGGCGCAGGGGCCGGGCATGGGCGCGGGGGCATGGCCGTAGCCGCCTCGGCCATAGGCGCTGTAATCCCAGCCGCCGCCGCGATATTCGCGCCGCTCATAATAGTCGTCGCGGCCGGAGCGGTCGTCGGCGTAGCGGTCGTCATCGCCGTAATTGGGATAGCGATCGTAGCGGTCGCGATCGGCGTAGCGCTCGTCATAGCGATCGTAGCGGTCGTAATCGTAGCGCTCGCGAGCGACGTAGGCGTGGTCGCGGTCGTCGGGATAATAATCGCCGTCGCCGACATAATAAGGGATGCCGTCGCGGCCCTCGTCCCAGCGCTCGCCATAACGGTCCCAGTCGACGTCGTAGCGTGTGTCGTAGACCTGGCCGCGGCCGTCGATCAGATAGGCGTCGTCATAATAGCGCACCCACTGGTGACGCGGCGGCGGCGGGGCGAAGCCGTACAGCCGCCAGTTGCGGACACGGAATTGCGGCGCGAAGAAGGATGCCCCGATGAAGGCCCCGACATGGAAGCGGTCGCGGTCGCGGTGGCGGAACCCGCCATGGCGGAAACCGTCATGCGAGCCGCCCCTGACATGGACCCCGCCGCTCGGCGAGACGACGACCTGGGCCGAGGCGGTGGCCGGGATCATGAAGGCGCCAGCGGCCAATGCGGTGAGGACGAGCTTGTTCATCGCTTCCACTCCCATCCGGCATCGCGGGGCGGCGCGGGGGCGCGTCCCGTCGAATGATCATGGTTAACGCTGGAAACCTGCGGTTTCTACCGTGAGGCGAGGCGCGCGGTGACTTTCTGTATCAATAAGGCACAGCCGTCCGCGTCCTCGCCGTCGAAGCGGGCCGGATGCGGGCTGTCGAGGTCGAGAACGCCGATCAATTCGCCGTCGTGGACGATCGGGACAACGAGCTCGGAGCGGCTCGCGGAGTCGCAGGCGATGTGGCCGGGGAAAGCGTTGACGTCCTCGACCAGCTGGACCTCGCGGGTCGCCGCGGCGGCGCCGCACACGCCCTTGCCGAACGGGATGCGGATGCAGGCGGCCTTGCCCTGGAACGGGCCAAGCACGAGCTCGCCGCCGACATTGCGGTAGAAGCCGGCCCAGTTGAGGTCGGGCAGCGCCTCGTAGATGAGCGCGGAAAGATTGGCCATGTTGGCGAGGGCGTCGGGCTCGCCTTCGGTGACAGCCTCGGCGGCGTCGGCGAGCTCGCGGTAGAGGTCCGGCTTCGAGGCGGCTTCGATTTTGAAGTTGAACATCAGAATTCCCGTCATTCCGGCGGACGCCGGCATCTCGCTTTCCTTGGCCCAGATGGAGAGAAAGGCAGGGAGATTCCAGCTTTCGCTGGAATGACGAGCTGCTTTCAGTCGAGCTGCACCTTTCCGCGTCCCTGCTTGACCGCGCTTCGGCTCTTCTTGGCGTCGACGCGCCGGGCCTTGGCGGCGCGGCTGGGCTTGGTCGGCTTGCGCTTGGGTTGGCGGACGAAGGCGCGCTCGATCAGCTCGGTGAGGCGCTGGCGCGCCTCCATGCGGTTCGCCTCCTGGGTGCGGTGGCTTCGCGCGGTGATGACGATCTCGCCCTCGTTGGTGAGCCTGGAGCCGGCGAGAGTCTTCAGCCGCTGGTAGACGTCGAGCGGCAGGCCCAATGCGAAGACGTCGCAGCGCAGCTGGCAGGCGGTCGCCACCTTGTTGACGTTCTGGCCGCCGGGACCGCTCGCCGCGAGGAAGGTCTCGGACAGCGCCTCCTCGGGCAGCTCATAAGGCATGGGCGAAGCCCGCATTGGCGAAACTCTGCGGCAGCGGCGCGGTCGCTTCGACCGGCGGCTTTGCGCCGCGGTCGAGCCGGATCGAGACGGCGTGGAGAAGCATCGCGAAACCGGCGCTCTCGCCATAGACCGGATCGCCGAGGATCGGGATTCCGACGCCCGAGGCGGCGTGAACGCGAAGCTGGTGGGTACGGCCGGTTTCCGGTTCGAAGCGGACCAGCGCCCTTCCCCGCGCTTGTGCGACGACGGACCAGTTGGTGACCGCGCGCTGGCCCTGCGGATCGGGCACCATTCGCCAGCCGGCTTCCTTGCTGCTGACCTTCCTCAGCGGCAGGTCGATCCGCCCTTCCCTGTCCGCGGGAAGTCCGGCGAGCACGGCGAGATAGGCCTTCGCCACCTGCCCGCCCTCGAACGCGGCTGCGAAGCGCTTGTGCGCCTTCGGATTGCGGGCGAGGAGCAGGCAGCCCGACGTGTCCCGGTCGAGGCGGTGGACCGGCGTCGGCGGCCGGTGAAAGCCAAAGCGCAGGTGCTGAAGATGGTCCTCGAGGCTTCGCGGAGTCGCTGGGCCGGGATGGACGGCCATTCCGGCCGGCTTGTCGAGGACGATCGCCTCGCCGTCGATGAACAGGATGCGGTCCTCGAACATGGCCAAGGCCGTGCCACCGCTGAGTCTTTCGTGCAACAGCCGGTAACTATTTGTCCCGACCCCGTAGAATCTCCGTATTTTCGGCCACTTAACTCGAAATTAACCTTTTGCCTTCACTTGTCGGATAGTTAATTTTCCTCGCCGCGGCACCGGCTCTCAAGGGCCGGGCTGCGCAACGGAGGGGCGAGAGAGATGCGGGTTCTGCTGATCGAAGACGAGCCGACCACGGCCAAGGCCATCGAGCTCATGCTCACCACGGAAGGCTTCAACGTCTATACGACCGACCTTGGCGAGGAGGGCTTGGACCTCGGCAAGCTCTATGATTACGACATCATCTGCCTCGACCTCAACCTGCCGGACATGCACGGCTATGACGTGCTGAAGAAGCTGCGCACCGCCAAGGTCGCGACCCCGGTCCTCATCCTGTCGGGCAACAGCGAGCTGGATTCCAAGGTCCGCGCATTGGGCTTCGGAGCCGACGATTACGTCACCAAGCCGTTCCACCGCGACGAGCTCGTCGCCCGCATCCACGCCATCGTGCGCCGCTCCAAGGGCCACAGCCAGTCGGTCATCAAGACCGGCAAGCTGTCGGTGAATCTCGACGCCAAGACGGTCGAGGTCGACGGCGCCCGGGTGCATTTGACCGGCAAGGAATATGCGATGCTGGAGCTCCTGTCGCTGCGCAAGAGCACGACGCTGACCAAGGAGATGTTCCTCAACCATCTCTATGGCGGCATGGACGAGCCCGAATTGAAGATCATCGACGTGTTCATCTGCAAGCTCAGGAAGAAGCTGAGCCTCGCCTGCGGCGGCGAGAATTACATCGAGACGGTGTGGGGCCGCGGCTACGTGCTTCGCGATCCCGAGGAAGGCCAGGCCGTCCAGGTCGCCTGATCCGAATTTCTGCAGACGGGGGCAAGCCGGTGTCCGCTCCCGCGAGCGGGCGCCGGCTTCATTTTTCGCGATCCGTGTCGTAGCCTGTCGGGATGACGAGCGATGTCGAGAAACTCGTTCTCGAGCACCTGCTTGAGATTCAAGCTGAACTCGGATCAGAGCGCGTGCTGCTAAACCAATGCGGCGCGCAGCTTACCGACCTGCTTGAACTGTTACGGCAAGGGGCACCCGTTGCTCCAAAACCGTCACCCTGAACTTGTTTCAGGGTCCATCGTCCCGCCCGAGCCAGGCTCGCAGATGGATGCTGAAACAAGTTCAGCATGACGGGGAGAGGCGCGACTGATGCTCCGCGTGCTGACCCTCTCCACGCTCTATCCGAACGCGCACCAGCCGACGCTGGGGCTGTTCGTCGAGCGCCAGACTCGCGGGCTCGCGGCACGTGAGGGCGTCGAGGTTCGGGTCGTGGCGCCGGTCGGGGTGCCTTGGTGGCCGTTGTCGCTTCACCCCCATTATCGGCCGCTGGCCAGCCTCCCGAAACGCGAAGTCTGGAATGGGCTCGACATCCGTCGCGAGCGCTTCACGGTGTGGCCGAGCGGCGGCGCCCACCTGTCGGCGCGGGCGATGGCGCGGGCGGTCGCCGGCCTGCTCAACCCTGTCGATGTCCCGTTCGACGTGATCGACGCGGAGTTCTTCTGGCCGGACGGGGTCGCGGCGATGCATCTCGCGGAGCGGTTCGGAATCCCCCTCTCGATCAAGGCACGCGGCAGCGACATCTATCATTGGGGCGACCGTCCGCGCATCCGCGAGCAGATCCTGACGGCGGCGCAGGCGGCGGACGGGCTGCTCGCGGTGAGCGAGTCCCTCAAGGCGGAGATGGTCGCCCGGGGCATGCCGGCGGACAAGATCAGGGTTCACCATACCGGCGTCGACCTCGATCTTTATCGGCCCGTGGACCGGGGGGCAGCCAAGGCGAGCCTCGGCGTCGATGGGCCGCTGCTCGCGAGCGTGGGGGCGCTGATCGAGCGCAAGGGGCAGAGCTTCGCGCTCGACGCCCTGGCGCGGCTTCCGGGCGCGGCCCTCATGTTGATCGGCGACGGGCCCGACCGGGCGGCGCTCGAGCGGCAGGCAGAGCGACTGGGAATTTCGGGGCGGGTCCGCTTTCTCGGTGCCCGGCCGCCGGAGGAGGTGGCGGGTCTGGTCGCCGCGGCGGATGCGATGCTTTTGCCGACGCGGGCGGAGGGCATCGCCAATGCCTGGGTCGAGGCGCTCGCCTGCGGCACCCCGGTGGTGACCTGCGATGCGGGCGGAGCGCGCGAGGTGATCGACACGCCCGCCGCGGGTCGGGTGGTGGCGCGTGACGCCGAGGCGCTGGCGGAAGGGGTCCGGGAGGTGCTGACCCATCCACCGGAGCCGGAGCTCGTCCGGCGGTCGGCCGAGCGGTTCAGCTGGGCGCGCAATGCCGAGGAACTGGAGGCGCACCTGCGCTCGCTTCTCCGCTCCGGCTTGCGGGAGGGGTCGGGGGCGGGGATGTCGGAAACTCCGAAACAGGCCCTCCCCTAGCCCCTTCCGCAAACGGGAGGGGAACGATCAGGGCGTGCCCCTCCCGCAAAGCGGGAGGGAACGATCAGAGCGGCATGAGCGCGGCGGCGATCCAGCGTTCCTCGGCGCGCAGCACCGCCCAGGTGCGGGCGGCGGCGCGGCTGTCCATCGCCTCGATGCCGATGCCGCGCTCCTGCAGAGCCCGTGCAAGCGCGCGCGGCGGATGGGTCAATGTCGGTCCGGTGCCGAGCAGGATGAATTCCGGCTGGGGCTCGAGCGCGAGCGCGGCAGCGAGATGCTCGATCGCCATCTCGCCGATCGCCGGCGGGTCCCACGCGCTCGCCTGCTCCGGAGTCAGCAGCACGCTTCGATAGCGCGTCCCGTCGACCACGAACTGCCCGTCGGCGAAGCCGCGGACCAGCGGCCCGCCGCGCGCCTCGGCGGGCTCAAACCTGGGCACCGTCCCCGTCCTTGGCGATCCTCGGCCCGACGCGCTCGGCGCCGGCCGGGCCGGTCTTCGGAACGAAGCTGTCGCCGGACACGCCGAGCGGGACCAGCAGGAAGCGGGCGACGTAGATCGACGAATAGGTGCCGATGATCACGCCCACGAAGATGCCGATGGTGAGATCGTAGATCACATCCGGACCGAACAGCAGCAGCGACAGGATCGCGAGCATGACCGCGGTGTTGGTGCCGATGGTGCGCGACAGAGTCTCGTTGACGGAGAGGTTGAGCAACGGCTCGATCTCCATCTTGCGGTATTTGCGCAGGTTCTCGCGAATCCGGTCGTAGACGACGACGGTGTCGTTCAACGAGAAGCCGATCAGGGTGAGCAAGGCCGCCACCGCGTTGAGCGAGAACTCGATCTGCGATGCCGCATAGAATCCCGACACGATGATCAGGTCGTGCGTGAGACTGACCAGGGCGCCGACGCCGAATTGCCATTCGAAGCGGACCCAGATGTAGGCGGCGATTCCGAGCATCGCGATCAGCAGTGCGAGCCCGCCGGCGGTGAACAGCTCCTCCGACACCTTGCCGGATACGGTCTCGACGGCGTCGATGCGCACCCCGGGATAGGCTGCGGTCAGGGCATTGCGGACCTGGGTCGCGGCGGCATTGGCCTGCTCCTCGGTCGCATCCTCCTCGAGCGGCATGCGGATGGTGATCTCGCGCGGCGACCCGAACTCCTGGATGTTGGGCTCGCCGAGATTGAGCGCGCTGACCCGTTCGCGAAGCTCGTCGAGCTCCGGCGGCTGCTGGAAGGTGGTGCGGATCTCCTGGCCGCCGACGAAGTCGACTCCGAGATTGAGGCCGCGAGTCGCCAGGAAGAAGATCGAGGTGGCGATCAGGACCAGCGACACCAGGATGGCGAAGTTGCGCCAACGCAGGAAGTCGATGTTGGTATTGTCGGGGACGAGCTTCAGCAGGGGCATGGGAATTCCTTAAAGCACCAGCTGCTTCGGGCGGGCGCGGCGCACCCACAAAGCCACCATCATCCGCGCCACGGTGATCGCGGTGAAGGCCGAGGTGATGATTCCGATCACCAGCACGACCGCGAAGCCGCGGATCGGGCCGGAGCCGAAATAGAACATCAAGGCGCCGGCAATGGCGTTGGTCATGTTGGCGTCGAGAATCGCGGTCGAGGCTTCCTTCCAGCCCGTGTCGATCGCGTCGAGCACGGTCCGCCCTCGTCGCAATTCCTCGCGGATGCGTTCGTTGATGATGATGTTGGCGTCGACCGCGGCGCCGATGGTCAGCACGAAGCCGGCGATTCCGGGAAGCGTCAGGGTCGCGTTGAACAGCGCCATCCAACCCAGGATCAGAAGCACGTTCAGGGTCAGCGCTGCATTCGCGAACAGGCTGAACTTGCCATAGGTCGCGAACATGAAAAGCATCACGAGCGCGGCGCCGATCACGGTCGCGACCATGCCTTGCTGGATCGAGTCCGCGCCGAGCTCCGCGCCGACGGTCCGCTCCTCGACCACGCGCAGCTCGACCGGCAGTCGGCCGGAGCGCAGCGAGATGGCGAGCTGGTTGGCGCTCTCCACCGTGAAGCTGCCGCGGACCTGGGCCGTGCCGCCGAGGATCGGCTCCTGGATGACCGGCGCCGACAGAGCGACATTGTCGAGGATGATGGCGAACGGGCGGCCGACATTCTGCTGCGTCGCGCGCGCGAAGCGCTGGCCGCCGGCGCCGTCGAAGCGAATCGTGACGACCGGCTGACCGTCCTGCGGATCGAACGCCTGCTGAGCATCGGCGACCTGGTCGCCGGTGACGATCGCCCGCCGCTCGACGGCGATTCGGCCGCCGCCTTCCAGCGGCAGGATCTGGCTGCCGACCGGGGCGCGGCCCGCCTCGATCTGCTCCTGGGTGACGCCCTGGGTCACCATCTTGAACTCGAGCCGCGCGGTGCGGCCGATCAGGTTCTTCAGCTGCTCGGGATCCTGGAGGCCGGGAACCTGGACGACGATCCGGGTGCGGCCCTGGCGGATGATCGTCGGCTCGAGCGTGCCGAGCGCGTTGATGCGCCGGTCGATGACCTCGCGCGCGACTTCCATCGCGCTGTCGACCGCGGCGGCCTGGCCGGCATCGGTCGGACGGATGATGACGCGATTGCCCTCGGTCGCGACCGCCCAGTCGCTGGAGCCGCCCATCAGGCTCGGCTGGGTCTGGCGGCGAATGAGATCGGCGGCCTGGCCGGTCTGCGCGGGATTGCGGACGACGTAGGACAGCTGGCCGTTCGCGGTGGACAGCTCGCCAATCTCGATCTGGTTGCTGCGCATCTCGCGCCGGACCGTGTCCTCGAGCGCCTCGAGCCGCTGCTGGCCGAGCGCGGACGTGTCGGCCTCGAGCAGCAAGTGGCTGCCGCCGGCGAGGTCGAGGCCGAGATTGACCTTCGGAGCCCAGGCCGGGAGCTGGGCGGCGAGGTTGGACGGCAGCAGGCTCGGGATCGCCAGCAGCACGCCCAACAGGCAGATCAGCGTGATGCCCCAGATCTGCCAGCGCGCGAAGTTCAGCATCGGATCAGTCGTTCGCGGGCTTGGCGCCGTGCGGGCGCACTTCGCTGATCATGCCCTTGACCACGCGGACGCGGACGTTGGGCGCGACCTCGGCCTCGACCTCGGCATCGTCGACCTTGGTGACCTTGCCGATCAGGCCGCCGGTGGTGACGATGGTGTCGCGCACCTTGACCGCGGCGATCATCGCCTGGTGCTGCTTCATCCGCCGCTGCTGCGGCCGGATCAGCAGGAAGTAGAAGATCACGAAGATCAGCAGCAGCGGGGCAATGTTCATGAAGAATGCCGCGCCGCCATCGGGTGCGGCGCCGCTGCCTGCGGCTTGCGCGAAAGCTGGAGATTCGAACATCTGGTCCTAACCTGGAATAGGAGCGGGCAAGCGCAAGGCGCCCTCGCTCCCGAAGGCCGTGGCGGTTATCATGGGGCTGGCGACTTGCCAAGGCAAGGCGGGCACAGGGGCGAAATCGGGGCTTGCGGATGATCATCGTGACTGGGACGGCGCGTTTCGCGCCGGGGGAAATCGACCGGTTGCACGGGAAGCTCGCGGGATTCGTGGACAAGGTGCGGCGGCGCGACGGCTGCATATCCTACAGCTATGCGCGCGATCTCAACGATCCCGATGTCCTCCACGTGATCGAGCAGTGGCGCGACGACGCCGCGATCGACGCGCACATGACCGACCTCGGCGACCTGATGGACGCGCTCGGCGGCGCCAGGATGGAAGCGCTCACCGTCAAGGCCTATGAAGCGGAATATCGCCGCACGCTGATGGGGGAATAGCTCCCTGCCGTCATGCTGGACTTGATCCGGCATCCACCTTCTTTGGGCAGCGAAGGCGAAGGCAGGTGGACCCCGGATCAAGTCCGGGGTGACGACCTGGTCAGCGCTTGCCGAGGATGATCAGGGTCGAGGTGCCGTGGGCGAGGAGCTTGCCCTCTGCGGAGCGAAGATAGGCCTCGGCGGTGGCGATCTGGCGGCCGCGGCTCAGCACCCGCCCCTCGCAGCGCACGACGCCGTCACTCGGCACCGGCCGCACCATGTTCGCCTTGGTCTCGACCGTGGTGTAGCCGATCCCGGCCTCCAGCTCGCTGTGGACGGCGCAGCCGGCGGCGCTGTCGATCAGGGTGAGCGCGAAGCCGCCATGGACGCTGCCGAGCGGGTTGTAGAGATGCGGCCCCGGACGCCCTTCGAACACCGCGCGCCCGGGCTCGACCTCGACCAGAAGCATGCCGAGCGCCTTGCTGATCGGTGGCGCGGGCAGCTCGCCGCGGACCATGGCGCGCAGCAGCTCGATTCCGCTCATGCCCTCGAACTGCTCGCGCGCGGCGAGGCCGTAGCTGCGCTCGACATCGGCCATGCTGACCCTCCCGCTTCAGTTGCTGTTTGCAACTAAGCGGAGGCCCTTCGCCAAGTCAATGCGGGGAAAGATGGTCGGAGCGACAGGATTCGAACCTGCGACCCCCACACCCCCAGTGTGATGCGCTACCAGGCTGCGCTACGCTCCGACCGAAGCGGCGCATTTAGGCAAGGGCGGTCGGTATGACAATCCTCCTCGGCATTTGCCGGGGAGGGGGACCATGCGAAGCATGGTGAACGGGCCGCGCCGAGGCGCGGTTCTTCCTTGGAAGAAAGAAACCGCCGCTGTGCGCCGGCCCCTCCACCGCCTTCGGCGATCCCCCGCCCCGCGAAAACGCGCGGAGGATTAGAAAGAGTCGATGCTGAGCCCCGGGCGCTCATTGTCCCAGATCATCGCGACGATTCGCCAGCCGCGATCGGGGTCCTTGAACAGCTGGATCGAGTTGATTCCGCGCCGCTCCGGCGTCGCGTCGTCGGGCGCGGTGCGCGCTTCATAGGCGCTCCACACATGGGCGATGTTGCCGAAGACGTCGACTCGGCGGCCGATCTCGACCTCGTAGAAGGGATTGGCCGCGAAGAAGGGCGTGGTGTTCGCCGCATAATCGTCGAGGCCCATGATCGTCATCGCCGAGCGGCCGTCGGAGCCGATTGACGTGCGGATCTGGCGCGCGTCCGGGTGGAAGCAATCGGCCTGGCGCGACCAGTCGCGCGGGCCGGCGGGGCCGGAGATCATCGCATACATCTCGTCGACCGCCGCTCCGATCTCGCCCAGATCGCTCATTCGCTCCCCCGCTCTGCTCTCAACAAGGTACCGTAGAAGCGGCCGAGCACGATCAGCGACGCGCCGAGGCCGAAGAAGGACAGGATTCGAAGCACGCCCTCGAGCGCGGCGGCGTCGATCAGGAACAGCTTGAGCACGGTCAGAGTGAGGAGGACCAGGCCGGCGACCCGGGTGGTGCGCTCCTTCAAGGCCATGCCGGCGGTGATGAAGGCGATCGACAGGACCAGCCAGGCGATCGACAGCGTCTCCCACGAGACCAGGTCCGCCGCCGCGAAGGCGAGCAAGGCGGCAGCGGTGGTCGCCGGGACCAGCGACGCCAGGTCGACCTCATGATGCGGACGCCCGTCGCGGGTTCGCGCCCAGATCAGCACCGCCGGGCCGAGGGCCAGCAGTGCGAGGAGCAGGCCCCAGCCGGCGGCGGTCAGGCGCTCGGCTTCCATGACGCGCATCATCGTGACCGGGCCCGCGAAGCCGGCGCAGGCGAGCGCCGCCCAGGATCGGCTGCCCCGCTCGATCGCCAGAGCGAGGCCGCCGCCGCCGAACAGCAAGGTCAGGCCGACGGTCGCGAGCGCGAGCCAAGAATCGTCGTTCATCAGCGACTTCACCGGAATGAGCAGAAGGCCGACCGCCAGGATGAGGAAGGGCAGGACCGGCGGATGATCACGCAGCCGGGCGAAGGCGATCGAGGCCGCCGCGACGGCGAGGAACAGCAGCCATCCCGTCGCTCCGACATCGTCGCGCGCGGTCAGGATCGCCAGAAGCAGCGCCGCGATGGCGAGCGGCTGAAGCCAGGGAAGAGTCGCCCCCGCCGCGCGGACCCAGCCGGCGATCAGCGCCAGGACCAGGATAAACCAGCCGGCGGCGATCGCGTCCCCGGCCTCGCCGAACAGCATCCAGGCCGCCCAGCCATAGCTTGCAAGCACCGCGACCCCGGCCAGCCAGCCCCAGCCGCGCCGCCACGCGATGGCGAACACCGCCGCGTCGAGCAAGGCGAGATAAGCGAGGAGGAGCAACTTGTCGGTGTCGGGATCGCCGACCAGCCAAGGGGTAAGGAAGCCGCCGATCAGCCCCAGCGCCGCGGTGCCGACGCCGTGGCGAAGCGACAGGCCAAGCGCTCCGATCGTGATCGCAAGCATCAAGGCCGAGGCGGCCGTGAGTCCGATGAAGCCGTAGAGGATGTAGCTTCCGTAGACGGTGGCGTAGAGCACGGCGAGGCCGGCGCCGACCAGGGCCTGCGAGATCCGCGGGTCGTCGATCCAGCGGTCGGTGAGCCGGGCGCCTTCGCCCAGCGCGAGCAACGCCACCCCGAAGGCCGCGGCGGCGGCCATGCGCAGCTCCGGGGTGATCAAGCCGATGTCGATGGCGAAGCGGATCAGGAAGATCGCCGCGGCGACGAGGGCGACCGCGCCGACCCAGATCAGCAGCCGGCCGCCGATCAGGCCCTCGAACAGATTGGCGAAGGAAACCGGCAACGGACCCGCGGACGAGGGCGGCCGCGGCGCGTCGGGACGATCGGCCGGCGCCGGATCGACGCGAAGCTGCTGCGGCGCGGGCGCACCGGCGCCGATCTTGCGCTCCAGCTCCTCGATCCGCGCCGCAAGGGCGCGGTTGGAGACGAAGAGCGCGATCAGGCCGATCAGGAAAAGGCCGACGAGAAGCTCGAGCACGAACGCTGCTTAGCGGCGGCTTTCCACCCTGTCATTGGAAAGCGGGCGCCCGCTCACCTACTTACAGCGGGAGCGAGGAGTAGGATTCATATGGAAAGCTGGCACGGGACGACGATTCTCGCCGTCCGGAAGAACGGCAAGGTGGTGATCGCGGGCGACGGCCAGGTGTCGCTTCAGTCGACGATCATCAAGCCCAACGCCAAGAAGGTCCGCCGCCTTGGCGACGGCAATGTGATCGGCGGCTTCGCCGGCGCGACCGCCGACGCCTTCACCCTGTTCGAGCGGCTCGAGCGCAAGCTGGAGCAGCATCGCGGCCAATTGCTGCGCGCCGCGGTCGAGCTCGCCAAGGACTGGCGCACCGACAAATATCTCAGGAACCTCGAGGCGATGATGATCGTCGCCGACCCGAGCGTCACTCTGATCCTCACCGGCAATGGCGACGTGCTGGAGCCCGCCGCCGGAGTCGCCGCGATCGGCT
Source organism: Pseudomonadota bacterium (assembly GCA_023417515.1). Taxonomy (GTDB): domain Bacteria; phylum Pseudomonadota; class Alphaproteobacteria; order Sphingomonadales; family Sphingomonadaceae; genus Allosphingosinicella. Next base: position 13,585 of record JAEZFL010000129.1, read on the forward strand.
CGGGCGGCAATTTCGCGCTGTCGGCCGCGACCGCCCTGTTCGATTATGAGGAGGACGCCGAGACGATCGCGCGCAAGGCGATGAAGATCGCCGCCGACATCTGCGTCTACACCAACGACAATCTCACCGTGGAGGTGATGGACGAGGCCTAGAGCCCTTTACATATCATCCCCGCGAAAGCGGGGCTCCAGCTGCCTCTTCCTGCCTCCATCGAAAAGAAGCTGGATTCCCGCTTGCGCGGGAATGACAAGGGACGTGTTATGGCCAGCGCCCGCTTCGTGCCGCCGCATCCGCCGCGCGAGATCGCGCCGGGGCCGATGTGGCGCGGCTTCTTCGGCGAGCGGGCGCGCAACTCGGTCTATGGCTGGTCGCAGCGGGCGTTCAGCGAGACGCACATCAAGCGTCACATCCTCGGCTACACCGTCCATTTCGTGCTGGATCCGGATTCGGTGCAGCACGTGCTCCAGACGAACGCCGCCAATTACGTGAAGCCGGACGTCGTCAAGCAACTCGGAGCGTCGCTGATCGGGCGCGGCCTGCTCACGTCGGACGGCGCGTTGTGGCGCGAGCAAAGGCGCATCGTTGCGGCCAATTTCGCGCCGCCCGCGGTCGACTCGCTCATCCCCCATTTCGCCGCGGCGGCGGCAGCGACGGCGGCGGAATGGCGCAGCGGCGGCACGCACGACCTCGCCGAAGCGTCCACCGACACGACGATGCGGGTCATCGCCGGCACCTTGTTCGGTGACGATCCGCGCCTCAAGACCCGAGCGGCGATGGACCATATCGCCGCCGCGCTGAGGGCCAGCGGCGAGAGCCGGCTGCCCGCGCTGCTCGGCCTGCCGCGCCTCCCCTACAATCGGGTCATGTGGCGGGGGCAGCGCGGCCGCGAGTTTCTCCGCCGAACGCTTGCGGACGTGGTGCGCGACCGGCTGCCCGACGGCGGCGCGGACGATTTCCTCGGACGCCTGATCCGGGCGCTCAGGGCGCAGTTCGCGCCGGCCGAGGCGCTGGCGCTCGCGGTCGACAATGCCGCGACTTTCTACCTTGCCGGCCACGAGACGACGGCGAACGCGATCAGCTGGACGCTCTACCTGCTGTCGGAGCAGCCCGAATGGCAGGAACGGATCGCCGCCGAGGCTCAGTCGGCGCTGGCCGCTGGCGCCGACGATTCCGGGCTGCCCGAGCGCCTTCCGACGCTGCGGCGCGTGCTCGAGGAAGCGATGCGGCTGTACCCGCCGGTGCCGCGCTTCGACCGGCAGGCGGTGGCGGCGGACCGGCTCGGCGGCTGGGACGTCGCGCCCGGCGATATCATCTCGATCTGGCCATGGCTTCTGCACCGCCACCAAGCCTTGTGGGACGATCCCGACGCGTTCGACCCGGACCGCTTCCTGCCCGAGCGGCGGGCACGGCAGCACCGCTTCCAATATTTCCCGTTCGGCGGCGGCCCGCGAGTGTGCGTCGGCATGCGCTTCGCTTATGCCGAGGGGCTGACGGTGCTGGCGCATTGGCTCGCCGAGTGGCGGGTGACTCCGGTCGGCGGGCGCGAGGTGCGGCCAGTCGGCTATGTCACTCTGAAGCCCGATGGCGGGCTGAAGCTGAGGGTGGAGAAAAGACAATCCTCCCTGTGAAGCGCAGCTTCATGGGGAGGGGGACCGCTCGCGAAGCGAGTGGTGGAGGGGCGACTTCGCGCCCCGCCCCTCCACCGCCTTCGGCGGTCCCCCTCCCCATCCCGCTTCGCGGGACAGGGAGGATTTGCTGGCTTACTCCGCCGCCGCGACGGCCGGCCGCCGGGCCGTGCGCCTCCGCCACTGGCGGGCGCGCCACCACATCAGGATTCCGGTCACCGACAGGGCGGCCGGGATCAGGCCGCCGAGGAAGATGATGAACTGCCACGCAAAGCCCATGCCGGTGCCGTCGTGCCAGCGGCGCATGGTGCGCGCGGTCGTCTCCGGCCGCGGCGGTCGGGCGGGCGCCACGTCGCGGGAGCCGTCGGTGACTTTCACTTCCGCGGGTCCGCCGTCGCGAGCGAAGGCGATCGTCCACTCGTCGCTTCGCTCGGTCGGCCAGGTGATCGCGACGAGCGGGCCGGTGGCGCGCGGCTGAGCGGCCGCGAGCGCCTGGTCCGGGGTCATCCACGTCTCGACCAGCGGCTGGGCCGGAGCCTGCGGCGGCGCCTTGGGCGCGGGCGCGCTCGCCTCGAAGCGGCCGAAGGCCTGCGGGAAGGAGATCCACACGCCGGTGAAGGACAGCATGGCGAGCGGGATCAGCACCCAGAAGCCCATCTGGTGATGCAGGTTGGCGTTGAAGCTCGGCTGCCGCTTCCAGCGCAAGCCGCGGCGCACGCTTCCGGTCACCGGCCACCACAACCAGATTCCGGTGAGGCACGAGACCAGCATGAACACGCCGACCCAGCCGACGATCTGGCGCCCGGTGCCGGGGATCATCAGGCTGCCGTGAAGGACGTGGAGGACGCGCACGGCGCCCTCGTTGCTGGCGGCGACGTCGAGAACAGCACCGGTTGTCGGGTGAAGCCAGATGTTGGTGCGCACCGGCCGTCGCTCGCCCTCCACCGGCGGCCGCGCCGCGGAGACCATCACCGCGCCTTCGCCCCCCTCCGGCATGCGGATCGAATGGACTCGCTCGCCGGGGGCCATCGCGGCGCGCGCGGCCTCGGCATAGGCGCTCGGCGCCAGCGACGGTGCCCCCTCGACCCGCCGCTCCGGGTTGAGCAGCAGGTCGAGGCCGTCGTGCCAGACCAACGCCGAACCGGTCACCGAGATCGGGATGATCAGGATCGCCAGCAGGAGCCCGATCCATTTGTGGACCTGCAGCCACAGCCGCCGAAGCTTCAAGGTCGTCGCACCCGCCATCGTCAGTCCTTCCCGCCCGTCACGCGTCCGCCCAGCGGCGCAGTAGGTTGTGATAGATCCCGGTGAGCTGGATCACCGTCCGGTCGTCCTGCCCCATCGCGCTTCCCACCGCCTGCACCGCCTGGTCGAGATCGAACAGGAGGTCGCGCGCCGCGGTGTCGCGAACCATCGACTGGATCCAGAAGAAGGAGGCGATCCGGGCGCCGCGCGTGACCGGCTCGACGCGGTGGAGGCTCGACGCCGGGTAGAGCAGCAAATGCCCGGCCGGCAGCTTGACCGAATGTGCGCCCAATACGTCCTCGACCACCAGCTCGCCGCCGTCATAGCTGTCGGGATCGGCGAGAAAGAGGGTCGCCGAGAGGTCGGAGCGCACCCGGAAATTGCTGCTCCGCTGGATTCGAACCGCATTGTCGATGTGCGTGCCGAAATTCTCGCCGCCCTCATAAAGGTTGAACAATGGCGGGAAGATCTTGAGCGGAAGCGCGGCGGCGATGAAGGTCGGCGAGCGGCCGAGCGCGTCGAGCACCAGCTTGCCCGCGGTCCGCGCCGCCTCGCTGTCCTCGGGCAACTGGCGGTTGCGCTTGGCGAGCGCCGACTGGTGGCCCGACGTGACGTTGCCGTCCTGCCACGGCCCCGCCTCGACGAGGCTCCGCACGCGCGCCAGCTCGTCGCCGGTGAGCACGTCTGGGATGGGGAGCATCATGGCCGCGGGCCTTCCCGTTAGAAGCTGTAGAACAGGCTCAGCACCGCCGAGCGCGCCTCGCCGGGAGTGGCCCAGCCGCCGGCGATCGCGCCGCTGGTCGCGTTCACGTTGTTGCGGATCGCCACGTAATAATCCTCGTCGGTCGCGTTCTGGACGTTGAGCTGGGCGACCATGCCATTGCCGAAATCGTAGGAGGCGAACAGGCGGTGGACGAGGAAATCGTCCGAATGATATTGCGTCCGGTTGAGCAGGTTGCGCTGGTTGAGCGCGAAGCGGCCCTGATAGGTGAAGCCGTAGCCGACCTCGAGACCGAACGGGAAGCGGTAGCTGGTGAACAGGCTCACCGCATGGTCCGGAGTCTGGACCAGCCGGTCGCCCGCCTGCGGGTCGGGGACCGCGACGCTGTTGCCGCAGCCGGGCGCGCCGGGGCTGGCGAGGCAGAAATCGGACACGCTCTGCACGACCTGCGCGTCGAGATAGGTGTAGTTGGCGAAGATCGTCCATTCCGGCGTGATTCGGCCGGTGAGGCCGAGCGCGATTCCGTCGACCCGCGCCTCGCCGTCGAGCACCTGCGGATCGGGCACGCCCGGCTCGTTCGACGGCACCCGGAAATTGGTGCGCTCGTTGCGGAACAGCGAGGCGGTGAGCTGGAGACGACGATCGAGGACATCGGCCTTGACGCCGGCTTCCATGATCCGCGCCTGCTCCGGCGCGACGTCGCAGAAATTGACCAGGGTCCCGCCCGATCCGCTGGTGCAGCCGAGCCGCACGGTGGCGATCGAGGGCGTCTCCGAATTGGCGTAGGCGGCGTAGATGCTGACGTTGTGCGTGGGCTTCAGCACCACGCCGGCGCGGTAGCTGAACAGCTCCTCGTTGCTCGACCGCGGCTCGAGGTCGGCCGGCGTCAGCGGGTTGGTGCCCGGCGGATAGACGGCGAGCGGCAGCGCCCGGAAGGTGGCGTTGTTCCATTCGAGCCGCACCGCGCCGTTGAGCTCCAGCCAGTCGGAGACTTCGAGCGTATCGAACAGATAGACGGCCTGGTTATCGAGCTCGCTCGCCGAGCGCGCGGTGACGGTGTAGTTGACCGGGCCGGTATAGATGCCGCTCGGATCGGAGATGCTCTCGATCGGCAGCGGGGCGGCCGATCCGTCCGGGTTGCGCGGCAGCGACGCGCTCTCGATCGCATATTCCTCCCAGGCCAGCGAGCCGCCGATCACCAGCGTGTTGCGCATGCCGGCGAGCCGGCTTTCGATGCGCAGGTCGGCCTGGTTGACGAACAGGCGGTTTTCCTGGTCGCGGACCAGGCCGCGCGGGCCCGAGGGCTGCCAGAAGCCGGGCTGGAGGCCGGCCGGGCAGGCGCGGCCCACGGGATCGTCGGGCCCCGCCGAAACAGGCTGTAGCCCCGTGGAGGCGAGGCAGAAGGTGCCCTGCGGCGCGCTGGTCTGGCTGTACTGGCCGACGCGCTGCCAGCGGGTGAGGTTCCTGAGCTCGATCGAGTCGCTGAACTCGTGGCTGAGGATCGCGGTGACCCGGTCGACGTCGACCTCCTGCCGGTCGAGATTGCGATAGCCGAAATAGTCGCTGTCGTCGGCGCCGGGGAGCGGGCCGTCATTGATCTGGTTGCGGTAGAAGGGCACGCCGTAGATCGGGACATTGTCGTCCTCCTGGTGGAGGTAGGCCAGCGTCAGGCTGGTTCGGCCGCCGATTCCGAAGGTGACCGCCGGAGCGACGCCCCAGCGCTCATATTGCTCGAAGTCGCGGCCGGGCACGTCGTTGCGATGGACCATCGCGTTGAGGCGCACCGCAATGCCGTCGGTAAGCAGATGATTGGTGTCGACCGTGCCGCGATAATAATTGTCGGTGCCGATCCCGGCCGAGACGATGGTGAGGTCGTCGCGCTGCGGCACCTTCGACACCAGGTTGATGGTGCCGCCGATCGAGCCCGAGCCGTTAAACACCGAATTGGCGCCGTTATAGACTTCGATCTGCTGGAGGTTGAACGGGTCGGTGCGACTATATTGCGCGCTGTCGCGAACGCCGTCCTGGGTGATGTCGTTGCTTCCCGAATAGCCGCGCAGGTTGATCGAATCGCCATAACCGCCGCCGCCCTCGCCGGCGCCGAAGGTGATTCCGGGGATGGTGGTGAGCGCGTCGCGAAGGGTCAGCAGGTTCTGGCGGCGGATGGTCTGGTCGCTGATCACCGTCACCGTCTGCGGCGTGTCGAGCAACGGCTGCGTCGTGCGCGGGGACTCCAGCTCCTGCTCCGGCCGGGTGCCGGTGACGACGATCTCGCGGGGCTGGCCGTCGACCATCGCATATTGCTGCTCGTCCGGCATCTCCTCGGCATGAGCCGCGGTGCCGCTGATCAGGCCGACACAGGACAGCGCGAGATAGGCCGGAACGAGAGGGGCCTTCCGGCCGGTGGAATGCGACACGACTCAACCCCTTGGCAACGCCGTCGTTACGGCTGTTGCAGGAGCAATTGAAACTCACTCGCAACGATGTCAACCGTTTTGCGAACGCTTCGCAATAACAAGTCGATCAGACGCCCTGCATATATCCCGCGCAGGAATCGGGGGTGCCGCCCTGGAAGCCGCGGCGAAGCGCTTCCTGGCGCTGGGCGGAGGTGCCGTGGGTGAAGCTCTCCGGCACCGGCCGGCGGCCGGCCGAGCGCTGCAGCGTGTCGTCGCCGATGGCGGCCGCGGCGCGCAGTCCCTCTTCGAGATCGCCGGGCTCGATCTCGTCGCCCGAGCGGCGGGCTTGCGCCGCCCACACGCCAGCGAGGCAATCCGCCTGGAGCTCCATGCGGACCTGAAGCGCGTTCGACTCGGCCTCGCGCGCAGCCCGCTGGGCGCTGCGAATCTGGTCGTTGACGCCGGTCACCGTCTGCACGTGATGACCCATTTCGTGGGCGATGACGTAGGCCTGGGCGAAGTCGCCGGGCGCGCCGAACTGGCGCGACAGCTCGGCGAAGAAATCCGTGTCGAGATAGATGCCCTGGTCGAGCGGGCAGTAGAAGGGGCCCATCGCCGACTGGGCGGCGCCGCAGCCCGATTGGCCGCGGTTCGAATAGAAGACCAGCTTGGGAAGCGGGAAGCGCTCGCCCTGCTCCTGGAACAGCGACGTCCACACCTGCTGGGTCGAGCCGAAGACGTTGCACGAGAAGCGTGTCACCTCGTCGGAGCGGCACACTTCGGTGCCGACCTGGCCGCCGCCGCCCCGGTTCACGGCCTGCTGCCCGCCGCCGCCGAAGAAGCTGCCGAGGCCGCCGAACAGGAACATGATGAGCAGAACGACGACGATCCCGCCGATCCCGAAGCGGCTCGCGATCAGGCCGAGGATGAGTCCGCCGCCCCCGCCGAACCCGCCGCCGCCCATGCCGCGCTGGTTCTCGATGTTGGAACCGAAGTCGTCCCGGTCGAAGCGCATGCGAGGGCCTTTCCTGTTTCTTCCGTCCACAATGTTCCGGGCCCGTCGCGGTTGCATGGCACGCCTTGCATATTGGCGCGACGGGCGCGATGCGGCGCGTGTCCACGATCAGGAGTCATCATGTTCCTTCAAGGCAAGAGCGCGCTCGTCACCGGCTCGACCTCCGGCATCGGCCTCGCCATCGCTCGGGCGCTCGCCGCCGAGGGCGCGAAGCTGACCCTCAACGGCTTCGGCGATCGCGGCGAGATCGCCCGGCTGCAGGAGGAATTGGGCGCCGGCTACAGCGACGCGGACCTCACGTCGCCGGCGGAGATCGAGGCGATGTTCGGCGAGGCCGGCCCGGTCGACATCCTGGTCAACAATGCCGGCACCCAGTTCGTGGCGCCGGCCGACCAGTTCCCGGTCGAGAAATGGGACCTGATCATGGCGCTCAACCTGTCGGCGGTATTCCATACGACACGCCTCGCGCTGCCCGGGATGAAGGAGCGCGGCTGGGGCCGGATCATCAACACCGCCTCGGCTCACAGCCTCGTCGCAAGCCCCAACAAGTCGGCTTATGTTGCCGCCAAGCACGGGGTCGCCGGCTTCACCAAGACCGTCGCGCTCGAAACCGCGCAGTCCGGAGTCACGGTGAACTGCATCAGCCCCGGCTATGTCTGGACGCCGCTGGTCGAGAACCAGATTCCCGACACGATGCGCACCCGCGGCCTCACCCGCGAGCAGGTGATGAACGACGTCCTCCTCGCCGCGCAGCCGACCAAGCGCTTCGTCCAGGTCGACGAGGTCGCCGCCCTCGCCCTGTTCCTGTGCCGCGACGAGGCCGGAAGCATCACCGGCGCCAACCTCAGCATGGACGGCGGCTGGACCGCGCAATAGCGCACGAAAGAAGGGCTCCCCGACGAGGAGCCCTTCTCCGTTTCCCCGCTCGGGGAAGCTTACTGGCTGGCGACTTCCGAGATGTGGAGCTCGGCGGGCTGGGTGCGGCCCGAGCTGTAGGTGCCGACCCAGATCTCGTAGCGGCCGCTCATCGGACGGTTGAAGCGCACCGCCGGGTTGAGCCCGTTCACGCCGCCGTCATCGTCGCAATAATAGCTGCCGTCCGGCGCGTTGACGACCAGGGTGGTATCGGCCCCGGACGCGACGGAAATGATCAGCGGGTAGTTCCCGCTCGAATAATGCAGCCGGACGTCCGGCTGATTGGTGATGAAGCCGCGGCAGGAGGAGCTGAGATTCTGCGCATTGAGATCGCCGCCGGCGCGCAGGTTGATGACGCGCGGGTCGGGCGTGAAGCCGGAGTCCAGGCTCATCTCGCCATAATTGGGGCGGGCATTATAGTCCTGGGCAGCCGCCGGCAGGGCGACGGCGCAGGCCAGGACAGCGGCAAGCGCGATCTTGCGTCCGGTCATTGTTACACTCCTCCTGATGATCGATGGTTATCGTTTTGTAGTCGAAACGAGGTTGCGGCGAAGTGGAGCGGCGGTCAAGCGCAGACCCACGGGGGAACCGCGCCGCAAAAGCGCCGCCTTTATAGGTGACTGAGAAGCCATGACTAATCGCCTCCTAGCAATGCTGGCCGCAATCGGCCTCGCTTGCGCCTCTATCCTGTCCGCGCCCGCCATGGCGCAGCGCGGCGACCAGGACGGCGGCTGGCGCGACGTAGCGACGGAACGCGACCGCGTCCGGCTGAGGGAGTGGCGGACCGCCTGGGTCGAGGCGCTGCGCGACGCCCGCGGCGCCGGCCATGTCGCCGAGATCGAGAGCGAAGGCGTGCTGCTCCACCCCGATGCGGCGCTGCTCCGCCCGGCCCCGCCGGTCGGCGACTATCGCTGCCGGGTGACCAAGATCGGCGCCCAGGACGACCTGCTCCATTATATCGCCTACCCCGCCTTCCGCTGCCGAATCCGGCCGGAGCGGGACGGACGCCTCAGCTTCGTCAAGCTGACCGGATCGCAGCGGCCGATCGGCACGATCTATCCCGACGGCACGCGGCGGATGGTCTTCCTCGGCACGATGCAGCTCGGCGACGAGCGGCGCTCCTTGCGCTACGGCGTCGACGAGGAGCGCGACATGGCCGGAATCGTCGAGCGGATCGGCGAGCGGCGCTGGCGCGTGGTGTTCCCGCGCCCGACCTTCGAATCGATCGTCGACGTGCTCGAGCTGGTGCCGGCGCGCTGACGCCAGTGGCCGTCACCCTCAACTTGTTTCAGGGTCCATTTCCTCACCCGCCGGGAAGCCCGAAAATGGATGCTGAAACAAGTTCAGCATGACGATGGGAGGCGCTAGGTTGCCCGCTTCCGTCGAAGGGGGCCACCGGTGAAGAAGACTTTCTGCGCGCTTTTGCTATGCTGCGCCGCGATGAGCAGCGCTTATGCCCAGCCCGCCGCGTCGCCGGCCATGCCGCCCCGCGCCGAGATCCAGAATGCGGTGCGCGCCGACATGGGCGAGCTGATGGCGCTGTACCGCGAGCTCCACGCCAATCCCGAGCTCAGCATGCAGGAGACGCGCAGCGCCGCCCGCATGGCCGAGGAAGCGCGGCGGCTCGGCTTCGAGGTGACGACGGGCGTCGGCGGCACCGGCGTCGTCGCGGTTCTGCGCAACGGCGAGGGGCCGACCCTGCTTCTGCGCGCCGACATGGACGGGCTGCCGATGGAGGAGCGCACCGGCCTCCCCTTCGCCAGCCGCGCCCGGGGCGAGACCCGCGAGGGGCAGGACACGTTCATCGCCCATAGCTGCGGCCACGACACCCACATGACCGCCTGGGTGGGCACGGCGCGCCGCCTCGTCGCTCTGCGGGAGCGCTGGCGCGGGACGCTCGTCATGATCGCCCAACCCGGCGAGGAAACCAGCCAGGGCGCCAAGGCGATGCTCGAGGACGGGCTGTTCACCCGCTTCCCGCGGCCGGATTTCGCGATCGCTTTCCACGACAGCGCCACCCTTCCCGCGGGCGTGATCGGCTACACGCCGGGGCCGACTCTGGCCAATGTCGACAGCGTCGACATGGTGGTGCGCGGGGTCGGCGGGCACGGCGCGGCGCCGCACACGACTCGCGACCCGATCGTTCTCGCCAGCCGAATCGTCACCTCGCTTCAGACGCTGGTCAGCCGCGAGCTCGACCCGCTCGACAGCGCGGTGGTCACGGTCGGCTCGTTCCAGGCCGGATCCAAGCACAACATCATCTCCGACGAGGCGCGGCTGCTGCTGACGGTGCGCAGCTACACGCCGGAAGTGCGGCGCCAGCTGCTCGACGGAATCGCCCGGATCGCGCGGGGCGAGGCGATCGCCGCCGGCCTTCCCGAGGACCGGATGCCGGTGGTGACGGTGCGCGAGGCGGAAGCCACTCCGGCGACGGTCAACACCGATCCGTTCACCCAGCAGATGGCGGGCAGCTTCCGCCAATGGTTCGGCGAGGAGCGGGTCCAGCAGATCCGCCCGGTCATGGCCGGCGAGGATTTCGGGCGTTTCCGTCTCGCCGAGCCGAGCCTTCAGAGCATGATCTTCTGGGTCGGCGGCGTGCCCCAGGCGCAATATGACGCGGCCGCCGCGGCCAACGACATGAGCCGCCTGCCGTCGCTCCACAGCCCGTTCTGGGCGCCCGAGGCGGACGCGGTCATTTCCACCGCCACCGAGGCGCTGACCGTGGCGGCTCTGGGCGTGCTGGGGCGGCCCTGATCGAAAAATCCTCCCTGTCGCGAAGCGATGGGGAGGGGGACCATCCGCGACAGCGGATGGTGGAGGGGCTTAGCGAAGACCCCGAACAGCCCCTCCACCACTCGCTTCGCGAGCGGTCCCCCTCCCCATGAGCCTTCGGCTCACAGGGAGGATTTTGCTCAAAGCAGCTCGTCGCGCCCCTGCGCCTTCAGCGCCTCGACTGCCTCCCTGACCCGCTGGCTCTCGCCGCGGCGCATCACGAGGACGGCGTCGCGGGTGGCGACGATGATCAGGTCCTCGACTCCGACGGCTGTCACCGTCGCACCGTCCGAGCGGATCAGGCAGTTGCGGCTGTCGATCGCGAGCGCCTGGCCGTCGACGACATTGCCGGCCTCGTCGGCGGTGGAGACGTGGTGGAGCGCATCCCAGCTGCCGACGTCGGACCAGCCGGCATCGGTCGGCACCACCGCCACCCGCTCGGCTTTCTCCATCACCGCATAGTCGATCGAGATGGCGGGCGCGGCGGCGAAAGCGGCGCCGTCGGGACGAAGCTCACCCTCGGCCTCGTCGGTGTCGGCGAGCGCCGCCTCGGCCGCCGCCAGGACATCCGGCGCCTGGGCACGCAATGAATCGACCATGGTGCCGGCGCGAAACAGGAAGATGCCTCCGTTCCAGTCGAAGCCGCCGCTGGCGACATAGGCTTCGGCGGTGGCAAGGTCCGGCTTCTCGACGAACCGGGCCGCGCGGAACACGCCGTCGCCGATCGCTTCGCCGCGTTCGATGTAGCCGAAGCCGGTTTCCGGCCGGTCAGGCGTCATTCCGAAGGTGACGATCCAGCCGTCCCGAGCCGCGGCAGTGCCGCGCGCAACGGCTGCGCGGAAGGCGGCGGAGTCGCGGACGAGATGGTCGCTCGGAAGGACCAGCAGCAGGTCGTCCGGCGCGGCCCGAAGCGCGGCCAGAGCGATCGCCGACGCGGTGTTGCGGGCGACCGGCTCGAGGATCAGCAGTCCGAGCGTCGCGCCGCCGAGCTGGGCGTCGATCGCCGAGGCCTGGGCCGCGCCCGCGATCAGCCAGGGTGGCGCGAACTGGCCGGGCTCGCGCACCCGCTCGGCGGCGAGCTGAAGCAGGGTGGCCTCGCCGGTCAGCGCGAGCAGTTGCTTGGGCCGCGCCAGGCGCGACAGCGGCCACAGCCGAGTGCCGGCGCCGCCGCACAGGATGACCGGAATGATCCGTCTGTCTTCGCTCGCATCCATTCCCCTCTCGCCTAGCGGCAGGCGACGGGCGGCGAAAGGGCGCGGTGCCAAACCGGCACTTTCAGGAATTCTTTGTCAATTTAAGCGACAGTCCCGCCAGTGTCGGCACCATTGACAGGGCGAAGCATGGACGAAGGGCGCGCGGCGGCATGATCCGCCTCTTCAAACATTATGTCCCCCATGCCGTGCTGCTGCTCGGCGCGATCGACTTCATGCTTCTGCTGCTCGGTGCGGAGGGAGGCTGGGCGCTCAGGCTGTGGCAGATCGGCGAGGATGTCGAAATCGTCGGCGAGCGCGTGCCGACGATGATCGTGTTCGCCGTGACCATGCAGCTCGTCATGGTGTCCGTCGGGGTCTACCGGCACGAGGCCCTGCTGTCGGTGCGGTTCGCGGCGGCGCGGCTGGTGGTGGCGCTGGCGATCGGCGTGCTGGCGGTTTCGACGCTGACCTTCCTGTTCCCGGGAATCATGTTCTGGCGGTCGAGCCTGCTCTACGCGACCGCCGTGTCGCTGCTCGCCCTGGTCGCCGCGCGCACGTTGCTTCGGCGCACGCTCGGCGGCGAGGGGCTCAAGCGGCGAGTCCTCGTGCTCGGCGCCGGCCCGCGCGCCGCGCGCCTCCAGCGCCTGTCGCGGCGCGACGGATCGACGTTCAGGACAGTCGGCTTCGTCGGCATGAACGACGGTCCCGAAGAGGTGGAAAGCGCGGTCAATCGCGCCGACATCCCCAGCCTTGCCCGTCACATCGTCCGGCTCGGCGCCGGCGAGATCGTGCTGGCGCTCGAGGAGCGCCGCAACGCGCTGCCGCTCGACGATTTGCTCCGCGCCAAGACCACCGGAGTCCAGATCCACGAATTCTCCAGCTTCATCGAGCGCGAGAGCGGCCGCGTCGACCTGCGCAGCCTCAATCCGTCCTGGCTGATCTTCTCGGACGGCTTTTCCTCGGGCCGGCGCGTGTCGAGCGTCGCCAAGCGGCTGTTCGACATCGTCGTCAGCCTGGTCCTGCTCGTCCTGACCGCGCCGGTGGTGGCGCTCGCAGCGCTTGCGGTGAAGCTGGAGACCAAGGGGCCCGCCTTCTTCCGCCAGCGCCGGGTCGGAATCTACGGTGAGCCGTTCGAGCTCATCAAGATCCGCTCGATGCGGATCGACGCCGAGGTCGGCGGCAAGGCGGTGTGGGCGGTCAAGGACGATCCCCGCGTGACCCGCGTCGGCAGTTTCATCCGCAAGGTCCGGATCGACGAGCTGCCGCAGGCGTGGAGCGTTCTGAAGGGCGAGATGAGCTTCGTCGGCCCGCGACCCGAGCGGCCGCAATTCGTCGCCGACCTCGAGGCGCGGCTGCCTTATTATGGCGAGCGCCATGTGGTGAAGCCGGGAATCACCGGCTGGGCGCAGATCAACTATCCCTATGGCGCCAGCGTCGAGGACGCGCGCGAAAAGCTCGAATACGACCTCTATTACGCCAAGAACTACACGCCGTTCCTCGACATCCTGATCCTCATGCAGACGCTTCGGGTGATCCTGTGGCCCGACACGTCGGGGGCGCGGTGATGGGACGTTCCGAGTTCCAGAATCCGCTCGGGCTGAGGGCGAACGGTGGTGGGTTTGACGTGCCGAGGCTGAACCGATGATCTCCCTCGTCGCCCTGTGGAGCCATTTGCTCGCCGCCTGTCTGTTCACCGGGCTGGTGCTGTGGCAGCTGCGTCACTGGCGCGGCGACGAGAAGACCCGGCCGCTGATCACCGCTTTCGCGGTGATGGCGGTGTGGTCGATCTTCATGGCGATGCTCGGGCCTTATCATTTCCTCTCGCTGATGGCCGACAGCGCCCGCGACCTCGCCTTCCTCGCCTTCATGTACGGCCTGATGAACGGCGAGGAGGACGGCTACCGCCAGGGCCCGGTCAAGATCGTCTACGGGACGGTCGCCGCGGTGATCGCGCTCCAGATCGTCCTCGCCGGGCTGATGCCGCGCTTCGAGGAGGTGCCCGGGCTGATCGGGGCGCTCGTCTCGACCCGCGACATGATCGGCCTCACCATCGCCGCCGGGGCGCTGGTGCTGGTCCACAACGTCTATGGCCAGGCGACCCCGCAATCGCGCGGCGCGATCCGGCCGCCGATGGTCGCGCTCGCGCTGATGTGGGTCTACGATCTCCACCTCTACACCGTGTCCTACCTGACCCGGGATTCGGCGGAGGCACTGCTCGCCATGCGCGGCGCGGTGGTCGCCATGCTCGTCCCCATCTTTGCGATGGGCCTCAAGCGCACCACCCGGCTCAAGGTGCAGCTGTCGCGCGCGGCGACCTTCCAGTCGCTCTCGCTCGTGGTGCTGGTCGGCTATCTCATCCTGATGATGTCGGTGAGCCGCGCGGTCGAGTTCACCGGCGGCGGCTGGCTGGAGATCGCCGAGCTCAGCCTGCTCGCGGCGATGAGCGTCGCGGCCCTGATCCTGCTGCCCTCCGCGCGGGCGCGCGGCTGGTTCAACGTGATGGTTCAGAAGCACCTGTTCCAGCACCGCTACGATTATCGCGAGGAGTGGCTGCGCTTCACCGGGACGGTGAGCGACGGCGAGGCGCCGCTCGCTCAGCGCGTGATCAAGGCGATGGCGGATATCGGCGGCGCCCCAGCCGGCATGCTGCTCCTGCGCGAAGCGGACGACCGCCTCAGCGCGGCCGGCACGTGGAACTGGGCACCGCCGGCCGAAGCGTCCGGCGACAGCTGGGGCGGGCTCATCGGCCTGCTGGAACGGACCGCCCACATCATCGAGTTTACCGGCATCAGCGGCGGCGAGCTTCAGGTGCGCGGCGACCGCGCCCGAATGCCCGGCCTGTTCGACGACATGCCCGAGGCGTGGGCGGGCATCCCGCTCATCCATAACGGCCGGCTGGTCGGCCTCGTCGTCATCGCCCACCCGCCGTCCCGGCGCGCGCTCGACTGGGAGGATTTCGACCTGTTCCGGGCCGCCGGCCGCCAGGCGGCGAGCTACATCGCCGAGGCGCAGACGATGGACGCGCTCGCCCAGGCGCAGCGCTTCGACGAGTTCAACCGCCGCTTCGCCTTCATCATGCACGACATCAAGAACCTGGTGAGCCAGCTCAGCCTGGTCGCCCGCAACGCCGAGCGCCACGCCGACAATCCGGCGTTCCGCGCCGACATGGCGCTGACCCTGCAAAGTTCGGTCAAGAAGATGAACGACATGCTCGCCCGGATTGCACCCGGCGCGAAGAGCGACCGCGGCTCGCTCAGCCCGCGCCCGGTCAACCTGCAGCAGGTCCTCGCGCCGGTGGCCGAGGCCAAGAAGCGGCTCCACCCGGTCACGCTGTCCGGCGACGCGCGGACCTTCGCGCTCGCCGACCCGGCGGCGCTCGACCAGGCGGTCACCCACCTCGTCCAGAACGCCATCGATGCAAGCCCGCGCGAGGCGCCGGTCGAGATCGCCTTTGCCCGCCGCGATGGCCAGGCGGTGATCGAGGTTCGCGACCAGGGTTGCGGGATGAGCGCCGACTTCGTGCGAGCCCGCCTGTTCCAGCCCTTCGTCTCGACCAAGGACGGCGGCTTCGGAATCGGCGCCCACGAGGCGCGCGCGCTCGTCGAGCAGATGGGCGGCCGGATCGAGGTCGACAGCCGGCCCGGCGCCGGCACCCGCTTCACCATCCGCCTTCGCCTCGCCGACGCAGGGGCCGCCACACCCGAACAACGGATCAGCGCATGAATGCCCAATTCAAACCCAAGCTCCTGATCGTCGAGGACGACGAGGGCCTTCAGGCGCAGTTGCGCTGGGCCTATGACGATTACGAGGTGCTGATCGCGTCCGACCGCAACGCCGCGATCGACCTGATCCGCTCCGCGGAGCCCGCGGTGGTGACGCTGGACCTCGGCCTGCCGCCCGACCCGGACGGAGTGACCGAGGGCTTCGCCACCCTCGACACCATCCTGTCGCTGAAGCCGCAGACCAAGGTCATCGTCGCGACCGGCCACGGCGCCCATGAAAGCGCCCTGCGCGCGGTCGCGTCGGGCGCCTATGATTATTACCGCAAACCCGTCGACATCGACCAGCTCGGCCTGATCGTCCGACGTGCCTTCCAGCTTCACGAGTTGGAAGAGGAGAACCGCCGGCTCGAGGAGAAGATCGGCGAGGGCCGGACCATTCTGGGCAACATGGTCACCGCCGCTCCGGAGATGACCAAGGTAGCGCGGACCATCGAGCGGGTCGCCAATACCGACGTCTCGGTGATGCTTCTCGGCGCGTCCGGCACCGGCAAGGAGCTGATCGCCCGCGGCCTCCACCAGGCGAGCAACCGCCGCGGCGGCGCGTTCGTCGCGATCAACTGCGCGGCGATCCCCGAGAACCTGCTCGAGGCCGAGCTGTTCGGCTACGAGAAGGGCGCCTTCACCGGGGCGATCAAGACCACCGAGGGCAAGATCGAGCTCGCCGCCGGCGGCACTCTGTTTCTCGACGAGATCGGCGACGTCCCGCTACCGCTCCAGGTCAAGCTCCTGCGCTTCATCCAGGAGCGGCTGATCGAGCGGATCGGCGGCCGCAAGCCAATCCCGGTCGACACGCGGATCGTCTGTGCCACCCACCAGAATCTGGAGGAGATGATCCAGGCGGGCAGCTTCCGCGAGGATCTGTTCTACCGCCTCGCCGAAGTGGTGGTGAAGATCCCCGGCCTCGCCGACCGGCACGGCGACGCGACCCTCCTTGCCAAACATTTCCTCGCCCGCTTCGCCCGCGAGATGAACCCGAGCGTCAAGGGCTTCTCGCCCGGCGCGCTTGCGGCGATCAACAGCTGGGCCTGGCCGGGCAACGTCCGCGAGCTCGAGAATCGGATCAAGCGCGCGGTGATCATGGCCGAGGGCAAGCTCGTCACCACCGAGGACCTGGACCTCCCCGACCGCGACGGCGACTCGCTCCCGGTCAATTTGAAGAGCGCCCGCGAGGCCGCCGACCGCCGCGCCATCCGCCGAGCGCTCGCGGAGACCGAGAACAACATCTCGGGCGCCGCCAAGCTGCTCGGAATCAGCCGCCCGACCCTCTACGACCTGATGAAGCAATATCAGCTGCAGCCGTGATGTGGAGCCGGCCCTTCTGTTCCTCCCTGCCGCGAAGCGGTGGGGAGGGGGACCGCCGAAGGCGGTGGAGGGGCTCGGCGCGAGTCTCGG
>JAEZFL010000154.1 GCA_023417515.1 Pseudomonadota bacterium
CGTCCAGCGTGGACGATGGCAGATAATGGGCGGCGAGGCCCAGCGCATGCGCCTCCGCCCCGTCGAGCCGGTGGCCGGTCAGCGCGAGGAACTCGCCCATGCGGCCGGGCAGGCGCGACAGATACCAGCCGCCGCCGACATCGGGGAACAGGCCGATCGTCGTTTCCGGCATGGCGTAGCGCGTATGCTCGGTGGCGACACGATCGCGGCAGGGCTGGGAGATGCCGACGCCGCCGCCCATCGTCACCCCATCCATGAAGGCGATGGTTGCCTTGGCGTAGGTGAAGAGCAGGTGGTTGAGCCGGTATTCGGCGTGGAAGAAGTCCCGCGCCTCCTTCCCGTCGGAGCTGCCGCTGTCGCGCAGCATGACGACGTCGCCGCCGGCGCAGAAACCGCGGCCCTCCGCATGGTCGATCATGACCAGCTCGACGGTCGGGTCGTCCTGCCAGGCGAGCAGCGCATCGCTCATCGCCAGGCACATTTCGGTGGTGAGGGCGTGAATCGCCTTGGGGCGGTTCAGCCGGATCCGGCCGACGCGGCCGTCGGTGAAGGTGAGGACGTCGGTGCTCGTCACTGCCGGGTCAGCTCCCGCCCGATGATCATCCGCATGATCTGGTTGGTGCCCTCCAGGATCGAATGGACCCGAAGGTCCCGCCAGAACCGCTCGACCGGATAGTCCTGGAGATAGCCGTAGCCGCCATGGAGCTGGAGCGCGCGGTCGACGACCGATGAACCGGTATCGGTGGCGAGGCGCTTGGCCATCGCCGCGAACTTGGTCTTGTCGGCCGCATTCTCGGTCACCTTCACCGCTGCCGCATAGAGCAGCACCCGCGCCGCCTGAAGCTCGGTTTCCATGTCGGCGAGCATGAATTGGGTGTTCTGGAAGTCGCCGATCGGCTGGCCGAACTGCTTGCGTTCCCTTGTGTAGGCGATCGCCTCGTCGAGGCAGCGCTGGGCGCCGCCGAGCGAGCAGGCGCCGATATTGAGCCGGCCGCCGTCCAGGCCCATCATCGCGATCCGGAAGCCCTCCCCCTCGCCGCCGACCAGATTCTCCGCCGGCACTCGCACCTCGTCGAAATTCACCTGGGCGGTGGGCTGGGAATGCCAGCCGAGCTTCTTCTCCTGCGCGCCGAAGCTGACGCCTTCCATGTCCTTCTCGATCACCAGGCAGGAAATGCCCTTGGGCCCATCCTGGCCGGTGCGGACCATGGTGACGTAGATCTCGTTCTCGCCGCCGCCGGAGATGAACGCCTTGGAGCCGGAGACGACATAATGGTCGCCGTCCTTGACCGCGCGGGTCTTGAGGGCGGCGGCGTCGGAGCCCGATCCGGGCTCGGTGAGGCAGTAGGAGCCGATCCGCTCCATCGTCACCATCGACGGCAGATATTTCTCCTTCACCGTCGTCGATCCGAACCGGTCGATCATCCAGCTCGCCATGTTGTGTATCGAGATGAAGGCCGAGGTGGAGGGGCAGCCATAGGCCATCGCCTCCATGATCAGCGCCGCCTCGAGCCGCCCCAGGCCGATGCCGCCGCTCTCCTCGGACACGTAGATGCTTCCGAAGCCGAGCTCCGCCGCGGAGCGGATCGTGTCGCGCGGGAAGATGTGCTTCTCGTCCCATTCCGCCGCGTGGGGCGTGATCGCGTCTGCGGTGAATTGCTGCGCCATCTCCTGGATCTGGCGCTGCTCGTCGGTGAGGTCGAACTGGCTCATGGCCGGTTCCCTTAGCACCGTCGGACGGCGAGGGAAGGGGAAGCGTGCCGCCCTCCGCGCCCGCTCATCGGCTCAGAGCGGCGCCCGCGGGATGTTCGGCGCGGTGCGCGACCTGTCGAAGTCGCGCTGCGCCTCCTGCTCGATCGCCCGCCACTCGGAGGCCGGGCGGCACACCCGCCGGCCGCCGAGGCGGCTTCCCGTGGTCGGGGCGACCATCCGGCATTCGCGGCGATCGCCGCCGTCACCCTCCGGCGCCGCAGCAACCGGGATCGCCGTCGCCAGCGCCGCGAGCGCGGCTGCGCCCTTCACGAAATTACGCATGTCTTGCCCCAGGGTCGGAATTGATGAAGGGGTCGAGGCGGGTCGCGCCTCAGCCGAGCTTGCCGATCACGTCGCCGAACAAGTCTTCGTCGCTCGGCAGCTCCTTCGGCGTCTTGAGCGGCTTCGACACCCAGGTCTCGTTGATGAGGTCGCGCCAGGTGATGTTGTTGCTGGTGCCGGTGCCGCCCCACGATCCGCAGCCCAGCGAGAAGGTCTGGCGCATGCCGTTCCACAGATTGCCGCTGTTCGACGCGGCCTGCGGCTGGTTGACCATTACCCGAGCGGTCTTGGTGGCATTGGCGAGCTTCATGATGTTGGCGTCGGAGCGCGAATAGATTCCGCAGCTATGGCCCTGGCCCTGATAGGCCTGGATCCGGTTGGTCATCGCGATCGCCTCGTCGATGTCCTTCACCCGGTACAGCGCCATCGTGACGGTCAGCTTCTCGCCGGAGAAGGGATGGTCGGGGCCCGCGCCCGTCTCCGGCACGATGAAGAACTTGGTGCCCTCGGGAATCTCGAAGCCGGCCATGCCCGCGATCGTCTCGGGCGGCTGGGCGACGATCTTGGCGTTGAGCGCGCCGTCGACCCACAGCACGTTCTGAAGCTTCGCCTTCTGGTCGGAATCGAGCACCAGCCCGCCCTTCGCTTTCAGCTTGGCGAGCATCTCGTCATAGATGGAGTCGAACAACAGCACGCTGTTGTCCGACGAGCAGGACGCGGCATTGTCGAGCGTCTTGGAGATACGGATCTTCTCGGCCGCCTCGTCGAGGTCGGCGGTGTCGTCGACCGTGATCACCGCGTTGCCAGCGCCGACCCCGAGCGCGGGCGTGCCGCTCGAATAGGCCGCCTTGACCATCGCCCCGCCGCCGGTGGCGAGAATCCGGTCGCACTGCCGCATCAGCTCGTTGGTCTTGTCGAGCGTCGGCGTGTCGATCGAGATCACCAGGTCGGCCGGAGCGCCCATCTTCTCGAGCGCCTCGCGCATCCGGTCGCACACCGCCTTGTTGGTGAGCTTGGCGCGCGGGTGCGGGGCGATGATGATCGCGTTTCGGCCCTTTACCGCGTTGATCGACTTGATCACCGGAGTCGCCTCGGGATTGGTCGACGGCGACAGCGCGCCGATCACTCCGACCGGCTTGGCGATGACGACGATCTCGCGCTCGGGATATTCCTCGATCACGCCCACCGACTTGTCGTCGATGATGTCCATCAGCGCCGCGCGGGTCTTGCGCGAGATCTTGAGGAACTTGCCGTCATAATTGCCGAGCCGGGTCTCATCGACGGTCAGCTGGGCGATCTCCTCGGCGACTCCGGGGCGCGCCACCGACCAGACCATTCCGCGGATCAGCTCGTCGACCTGTTCCTGGGTGTAATTCTCGATCTTGGCCTGCGCCGCACGCGACCGCGCGACCAATTCCGCGATCTCGGCGGCCGCCTGCGCCTGCTCGTCGCTTGCGAAAATTCGTTCCTGAACGCCCATGATCGACTCCTCGTGGCGCATGCGCCTGATGACTGGCTGCACCTAATCACGCCGCGGACGAAATGCCAGCCGCCGACACGGGGAAGGACGCTATTCCGCGATGTAGCGCCACTCGCCGCTGTCCGCGTCGCGGATCCAGACGGTGAAGAACGGGATGGCGGCGGGCTGCCCCTCGGGAGCCGGCTCGTTCGAGCGGATGGTGCCGACCGACAGGCCGAGGTCGCCGCTGGCCGCAGCCCAGGTCCGGTCGGCGGACCAGTGCAACGGGCTCGTCGTCGCCGAGTCGAAGTTCGCACCGATCGCGGGCAGGCCGACCGCGAAGCCGTTCGGGCTGGCGACATGGACGGCGCGCGCATGGCCATATTCCAGGAAGGCCGCGCGCAGCCCCACTTGCTGTGCACGGTCGGAGAAGGCGCGCTCGGCGGCAGCGACGGCGCCCGCATGGCTGGCGCCTGCAGCCGCGCGGAGGGCTTGCGGAATCAGCGGCGCAACCGGGCCGATCTGGGCCTCGTCGAGACGGCGCACGACCTGGCGAAGCGCGAGCACGCGCCAGCCTTCGGGCCGCCGGATCCAATAGGCGAGGTAGCGCCGCCGCGCCCGCGCCGGATCGCCGCCGGCGATGTCGAGATAGCCGAAGGTGAAGCCATGGCTGCCGTCGGCCGACACGCCGCCGCCGATCGAGCGCCAGCGCGCGCCGGTGCCGCGGCTCGACGGATTGGCCGCGAGCGCCGCCGTCGCCGCTTCGCGCCCGCTGGCGATTCCGTCGCGGGTCGGAAGCTGCACCTCGGCGTCGAACATCGCCGCGATGCCGTCGGCCGGCGGTCGGTTCGCCGCGGCTTCGGAAAAGGCGCGCTCCGCTGCGAGCAGCTCGGCATAGGCGGCCGCCGGGTCGTGATCGGCCTGGTGGGCTTCGGACGGAGTCGACATCGTCACCGACACCGGACCGGCCACCAGAAGAAAGGGAATGAGGAATATCGGATCGATTCGCATCGCGTCTCCATGCCGGCGCGGTTGCCCACAGCCGCGGCGCTTCGACGAACGCTGCGTCTCGTTCGACCGACGGAACGACTTGTCAGCGGCGCGGCGCCGGTCCATCGCTCTCGTTCATGAAGCGCCTCCTCCTCGCGGGCCTCGCCCTCCTCGCCGCCGCTCCCGCAACCGCCCAGCGCCGCGCGCCCGTTCCGCCTCCGCCGCCGCCGGCAAGCCTCACCGCGCTCGCCGACCAGGTGAGCGAGCAGAGCCTGCGCTCCTACGTGGAACGCCTGGTCGGCTTCGGCACCCGCCACACTTTGTCGGACCGCAACCATCCCACCCGAGGCATCGGCGCCGCGCTCAACTGGACCGAGGCCGAGTTCCGCCGCTTCTCCGAGGCGTGCGGCGGCTGCCTCCAGGTCGTTCGCACCGGCGAGACGGTCAGCGGCATGCCCCGGATCCCCAATCCGACGCTCGTCGAGAATGTCGTCGCCATCCAGCGCGGCACGACCGATCCCAACCGGGTCGTCATCATCACCGGCCATATCGACAGCCGGGTCACCGACGTGATGAACGTCACCGCCGACGCGCCGGGCGCCAATGACGACGGCTCCGGCACCGCCGCGGTCATCGAGGCCGCCCGCGTCCTCTCCCGCCACCGTTTCCCTGCCACCATCGTCTATGCCGCTTTGTCGGGCGAGGAGCAGGGCCTGGTTGGCGGCCGAATCCTCGCCGCTTATGCCCGCGAGCAGGGCTGGCAGGTCGAGGCCAATCTCAACAACGACATCATCGGCAACAGCTGCGGCTCCGACGGCGTCTGCGATGCCGCCAATGTCCGCGTCTTCTCCGAAGGCCTGCGCTGGCAGGGGGGCGACCAGATCCGCGGCCAGGTCCGCAGCCTCGGCGGCGAGAACGATTCGCCCTCGCGCAACCTCTCCCGCTTCATCGCGAGCCTCGCCGGCGATCTCGGCCTCGGCCTCGACGTCCGCCAGATCTGGCGCAACGACCGCTTCGGCCGCGGCGGCGACCATACCGAGTTCTTGAACGCCGGCTTCCCCGCCGTCCGCCTGTCGGTCGCGGTCGAGGATTACGACCACCAGCACCAGGACCTGCGTACCGAGAACGGCACCGTCTACGGCGACACGATCGACGAGATGGACTTTCCCTATCTGCGCAAGGTCACCGCGCTGAACGTCGCCGCGCTGGCCGCTCTCGCGCGGGCTCCCATGCCGCCCGCGCCGAGGGCTGAGGGCGCGGTATCCACCGACACGACGCTGCGCTGGACCCCCGTGCCCGGCGCGGTCGCGTATGTCGCGCGCTGGCGCCGGACGGATGCGCGCCAGTGGGAGCATTCGCGACGCGTCACGGAGATCAACATGACGGTCCGCGAGCCCGCCAACCCCGCCACGGGCGGCCGTTCCGGCGAGGCGCTTCACCAGCTGGTACTGCCAGGCATTCGTGTCGACGACTGGGTGTTCGGCGTTTCTTCCCTCGCAGCCGACGGCTCGGAAAGCCCGGTTGCATCCGCCGTTCCGGGCGGCGCGTTCCGGCCCTGGACGCCGCCGCCGCCGGCTGCTCGGCAGTGATCCATTCCTCCGTCATGCTGAACTTGTTTCAGCATCCATTCTCAAACGCGCGCCGCGGCTCGGGTGACGAGATGGACCCTGAAACAAGTTCAGGGTGACGCGTTAGGCTGCACATGGCGAAGAAACCCAGGAAGGGCGAGCTGCCCACCCGCGAGCAGGTCCTCGACTTCATCCAGACATCCGATCAGGCCGCGGGCAAACGCGAGATCGCCAAGGCGTTCGGCCTGAAAGGGCCGGACAAGATCGGGCTCAAGAAGCTGCTCAAGGACATGGGCGACGAGGGGCTGATCGACGCCGGCCCCGGCCGCGCCTTCCACCGCATGGGCGGCGTCCCCAAGGTCACCGTCCTCCGAGTGATCAACATCGACGAGGCCGGCCGCGCCATGGCGGTTCCGGAGCGCTGGGAAGGCGAAGGCGAGCCGCCGCGCCTCCGGGTCCTCGAGAGGCGGGGCAGGGGAGCCACTGCTCTGGGCGTCGGCGACCGGATCCTCTCCCGCACCGAGGATCGCGGCGACCATTGGGTCGCCCACCCGATGAAGAAGCTCCTGAAAGGCAGCGAGCTCGTCCTCGGAGTGGTCCATAAAGAAGGCGACAATCACTGGCTCCGCCCGGTCGAGAAGAAGGAGCGCCGCGAGCTTCCCATCACCGACCTTGGCGACGCCCAGCCCGGCGATCTCGTCCTCGCCGAGAAGACCGGCCGTCCGCCGCGCATCGGCGCCCGAGTCGACGCCGTCCTCGGCGACCCCTTCGCCCCGCGCAGCTTCAGCCTCATCGCCATCCACAAGCACGGCATCCCACACGAATTCCCCGACGAGGTGCTCGCCGAGGCGGAGCGCGTCGCCGCGTTTCCGCTAGATCCTCCCCGAGCTCGCTCGGGGAGGGGGACCGCCGAAGGCGGTGGAGGGGTGGCGGACGTCAGTCCGCCGGCTGCGCCGCCGGCCCCTCCACCACCCGCGTCGCGGGCGGTCCTCCCCCACCCAACAGGGGGCGGATCAAGGGACCCCCCCCCC
>JAEZFL010000160.1 GCA_023417515.1 Pseudomonadota bacterium
CATCGCGCCGCCACCACCCCAACCCCTCCTCTGAAGAGGAGAGGCTATGATAACCTAGCGCACCTTGAAGCCGACCTCGCTCTTGTCGCGAATCCCGGTATTGCGGACGATGATGTCGGCGAGCGTCCGGTTCTCCTTGATGATCTCGAGCCCTTCCTTCGAGAAGGTGTCCTCGCAATAGACCGCCTTGGCGAGCAGGGGATTGGTCAGCGCCTGGGTGAAGGCGTCGTTGGCAACCATCGTGACGAGCAGCTCGCCCATCATCGACTCCTGGTCGTAGCCCTCGGCGAACAGGCCGACGAACCATTCGAGCCGGTCGATGTCGCCGTACAGCGCCTCGAGCCTCCCCGCGAGCTCCTTCTCCCCGGTCAGCGCCTCGAACGAGGCCTTGGGCTTCAGCCCATAATATTTTCGATAGGAATTGTAGCTCGGCAGCCGGCAGCCGCGCGCCATCTCGAGGCTCGCCTCCTTGACCGGGAGCAGGAACTCCGCCGTGTTCCCGAGGCCGATCCGGCCGGCATATTGACGGCTGGCGTCGCGCAGCACCGCGTCCAGGCCCGCCGCCTTCAGCAGCTCGTTGGCGCGCAGCATGTCCCGGCTGTCCCGGGACTGGCCGGCCACCGTGAATTGGTCGGGAATGAGGTCGTGCCAGCGATAGAGCAAAGCGAACTCGACGGACATCCAGTTGGTCCGGTACCATTGCTCGCGCTCGGCCATTCCGGGCACCGCCTCGATCCTGATGTCGATCGGCGCGATGTGGACGATATAGTCGCTGATCACGACGTTGAGCAGCTCGACGATCACCACGTTGCGGGTGGTCTGGAACACGCGCTCGTCGTCCCAGTCCGGATGCGCAGCGGCGATGATCCCGGCGACCCGGTTGTGCTCGCGCATGAAGAGCGTGTTCATGATCGAATTGCCCAGCGTCGAGCTGCCATGTTCGAGCCCGACCGCGAAGGCGTGGCGCTTCTGCGCGTCCGACCAGGGCGGGCTGGAGGTGATGTAGACGCGCCGGAAATTGTCCTTCGTGTAGAGGTTGGCATAATCCGGCGCGAGATCGAGCGCTCCGTCGGTCTCCGCGAACAGGTTCGTCGGATAATCTTCGTTGCCGATCCGCTGCATGCGAAGGCGCCCGGGACGGTCCTCATTCTTCTCGCGCAGCGTGTCGGTCTGCGCCTCGGTCATCCCGTAGATCGAGCAGAGGTCGATCTCGTGGTTGCTCTCATTCTCCTGGAATTTTCGCTGGTCCTTCGGCTTGTCCTCCCACTTGGTGCGCAGGAAGCTGTCGACGAACCATTGCGCGAAGAAGGGGAAGAGCAGGCTGGTGTCGTTCGCCCGGCGGAACGCGCGTCGCCTGAACAGCTCGATCACCTGCCCCTGGTCCGGCCGCTTGGGGGCGAGGTCCTCCTTCGGCACCGGCAAGTGGCGGCCGGAATAATGACGGTCGGTGAGGCCGCGCCATGTCACATAGTCGGCGGCCATCGAGACCGGGCGCGGCCGCGGCGGCGCCGCATAGGCATATTTGTTGATGGTCAACTTGCTGACCGCGCGACGGATCGGCTTCGTATTGTTGACGATGTTGATCAGGACCGGCCGCACCGGCCGCGGAATCCAGGACAAAGGTCCGCCGTTCGCCATGACACCCTCCCAAGTCGAGTCGAACAATTGGAGCCTCTACTACTTACTCCTTTTGGCGACCCGGCGCGAACGGCTATTCACCTGTTGCAAAATAGGATTTCGCTTGCTCTACCCTGTCGGATGACGGACCGGCGCTTCCTCCTTCGCAACATGGCCGCCGCGGCGCATGTGCGAAGTTCACATTCCGCTCCAGACCGTGAACTTCATGAACTTCACCCCTTGTCCCGCGAGATTTTTCCCGGGAAGGCGGATTCGTGGGAAAGAATTTCCCCGAATCAGCGAAAGCCGATGATGGACCGGACCGACCTCAAGATTCTCGCCATCCTCCAGCAGGATTCCTCGATCCCGGTCGCGGAGATCGCCAAGCAGGTGAACCTGTCGCAGACTCCCTGCTGGCGCCGAATCCAGAAGCTGGAGGCGGCCGGCGTGATCACCGGCCGGGTCGCCTTGCTCGATCCGGATGCGATCGGCGCCGGAATCACCGTCTTCGTCGAGGTCGAGACCGGCGACCATTCCGCCGAGTGGCTCGCCCGCTTCGCCGACGAGGTCCGCGCCATGCCGGAGGTGATGGAGGTCTACCGAATGGCCGGAGACGTCGATTATCTGCTCCGAGTCGCGGTCGGCAGCATGACCGCCTTCGACATCTTCTACAAAAGGCTGATCGAGGCGGTGCCGCTCAAGAACGTCACCTCGCGCTTCGCCATGGAGCGGGTGAAGAGCACCACCGCTTATCCGCTGCCCGAGCCCGCGCCGCGCTGACTCTGGCGCCGTGCAGCAAAAGCGGCGGAGGATCGTTACACCGCCGACAAGTTCGAACGACGACGAGGGTGAGATGAAGCATGTGCTCATGCGTGGCGCCGTCATCGGCCTGGCCGCTCTGGTTGCCGGATGCGCGACCAACAGCGGCATGGTCAGCTCCGGCATCGACGTCACCCGCTTCCATCTCGGCCACGAACCCGCCCGCGGCACCATCGCGATCGAGCCGGTCGACTCGGCTCAGGCCGGCAGCTTCGAGTTCAACCGCTTCGCCAATGCCGTCGAGCGCGAGCTCACCCGCCTCGGCTGGCAGGTCACGCGCGGCAACATCCGCTCCGAGCAGGTCGCTTTGGTCCGGGTGAGCCAGGGCGCCCGCGAAGGCGCCCGCCGGTCCGCCTTCAGCATCGGTTTCGGCGGCGGCGGCTATGTCGGCGGCGGACTCGGCGTCGGCGGCGGCGTCCAGGTGCCGGTCGGCGGCGCGCGGTCCAACATGATCATCGGGACCGAGCTCGCGGTGCGGCTTCAGCGCCGTTCCGACGGCACCGCCATCTGGGAGGGCCGGGCGCAGATGGAAGCGCGCGGCGGAACGCCGCTCGCTTATGCCGCGAATGCTGTCGACCGACTCGCGCCGGCGCTCTTTCAAGGCTTCCCAGGAGAATCCGGGCGCACTATCCGCGTGCCATGACTGTTTCCATCACCAGCGCCTTTGACGGCGGCAACATCAGGCTGGTCGCCACCGACGGCGCCAATTCTAGCAACTCAGGGCGAATCGACCTCGAGATCGTCAAGGACCACGGTTCCGATTTCTACCAGTGGTTCTACTTCCGGGTGACCGGCGCGGCCGGCCGCGACCTTGAGCTCCGGATCCTCAACGCGGGCGGCTCGGCCTATCCCAATGGCTGGGAGGGCTATCGCGCCTGCGTCTCCTACGACCGCGACGAATGGGAACGCACCGACACCTCCTATGACGACGGCATTCTCACCATCCGCGTGAGCCCGGCCGCCGACAGCGTCTGGCTCGCCTATTTCGCGCCCTACACGATGGAGCGCCACCACGATCTCGTCGCCTCGGTGATCGAGCATCCGGGAGTCGCTTACCGCTCGCTCGGCCAGACCCTCGACGGCCAGGAGATCGATTATCTGCGCATGGGCGAAGGACCCCTGCAGGTGTGGATCTACGGCCGCCAGCATCCCGGCGAGACCATGGCCGAATGGTGGATGGAAGGCGCGCTCGAGAAATTGCTCGACACGTCCGACCCGGTCGCCCGCCAGCTGCGCCAGCGCGCGACTCTCCACATCGTCCCGAACCTGAACCCGGATGGATCGCGTCGCGGCCACCTCCGCACCAATGCGGTGGGCGTCAACCTCAATCGCGAATGGCATGCGCCGAGCCTCGAGAAGAGCCCCGAGGTCGTCCATATCCTCGAGGCGATGGACGAGAGCGGAGTCGACTTCGCCATGGACGTTCATGGCGACGAGGCGATCCCGCACAATTTCCTCGCCGGCTTCGAAGGCATTCCGAGCATCAAGGAGGAGCAGCTCGAGCTGTTCCACCGCTTCGCCAACGAACTGGTCGCGCGCTCGCCCGACTTCCAGACCAGGCACGGCTACGAAGTGTCCAAGCCCGGCCAGGCCAATATGTCGATGTCGACCGGCCAGCTCGCCGAGCGCTTCGGCGCGGTGTCGATGACCCTGGAAATGCCGTTCAAGGACAATGCCGACCTGCCGGATCCCGACTATGGCTGGTCGCCGGATCGCTGCCGACTGCTGGCGCGGGCCTGTCTGGACGCCCTCCACTCCATGCTCGACGAGCTGGCGGACTATCGCGCCTGATGCCTCGCCTTGTCCTGATCCGCCACGGCCAGTCGGCCTGGAACCTGGAGAATCGCTTCACCGGCTGGTGGGACGTCGACCTCACCGAGCAGGGCGAGCGCGAGGCCTGGGAAGCGGGGGAGCTGATGCGCGACCGCGGGCTCGACTTCGACATCTGCTTCACCAGCTTCCAGACCCGGGCGATCAAGACCCTTCATCTGGCGCTGGAGGCGATGGGCCGGCTGTGGCTGCCGGAGGAAAAGGACTGGCGCCTCAACGAGCGTCATTATGGCGGCCTCACCGGGCTCGACAAGAACGAGACGCGGGCGAAGCACGGCGACGAGCAGGTCCATATCTGGCGCCGAAGCTTCGACATCCCGCCGCCGCTGCCGGAGGAGGGCAATCCCTGGGACCTCGCCAAGGACGTGCGCTACAAAGGCGTCCCGATCCCGCAGGCCGAGAGCCTCAAGGACACGATCGCCCGGGTGCTGCCTTATTGGGAGCAGCGTATCGCCCCCGCCCTCCGCGACGGCCAGCGCGTGCTGATCTCCGCCCACGGCAACTCGCTGCGCGCGCTGGTCAAGCACCTGTCGAACATCCCGGACGACGAGATCACCGGCCTCGAAATCCCGACCGGCCAGCCGATCGTCTACGAGCTGGACGACGATCTGGGCGCGCAGGATCGCTACTACCTCAAGGACCGGTAGCGCCGTGGCCGCGGCCCGGCCGGAGCGGTTGCGAGGCGGGGGGAAACACCCGCCGGCCCGGCAACCGCGACCATCAGAGATCGAGGGCGGTTCCACACCAGTGGCAACCGCCCTCGACGTCCTCGCGATCGGCAACGCCATCGTCGACGTCATCGCCCCCGCCGACGAGGCGCTGGTCGCTGGCGCCGGTCTCGTCAAAGGCTCGATGCGCCTGCTCTGCGAGGCCGAGGCGCTCAACCTCCACGCCCGGATGGCCGGAGCGCTCGAGATCAGCGGCGGCTCGGCCGCCAACACCGCGGTCGGCCTGGCCGCGCTCGGCGGCAAGGCGGGCTTCGTCGGCCAGGTCGGCGACGACCGCCTCGGCGCCCTGTTCACCCGCGAGCTTCACGAAGCCGGCATCGAATATGCCACGCCCGTCAACAGCGCCGGAATCGCCACCGCCCGCTGCCTGATCCTGGTCACCGACGACGCCCAGCGCTCGATGTGCACCTTCCCCGGCGCGGCGCACCTCCTGTCGCCCGACCTGATCGACGCCGACCAGGTGCGCGACTCCGCGATCCTCTATCTCGAAGGCTATCTGTGGGACTCTCCTATCGCCCGCTCCGCGATGGAGCATGCCATTGCCATCGCCCATGAGGCGGGGCGCAAGGTCGCGCTCACGCCCTCCGATATCGCCTGCATCCGTCGCGAGCATGACCGTTTCATCCGCCTTCTCGCCGAGGGCAAAATCGACATGCTGTTCCTCAACGAGGTCGAGCTCGCCGCCCTCGCCGACTCCGACGATCCCGAGACGGCCATCGCCGGGCTTTCCGAACAGGTCGAACTGCTCGTGGTCACTCACGGCGGCGAAGGCGCGACCGCGATCCACCGCGGCGAGCGAGTCTCCGCTCCCGCCCAGCCCATCGAGCGGGTCGTCGACACGACCGGCGCCGGCGACCTGTTCGCGGCCGGCTTCCTCTACGGCCATTCGCACGGCGCGCCACTCGCCGAGAGCCTGCGCCTCGGCGCCGTTGCAGCGGCTGAGGTCATCTCCCATTTCGGCGCGCGGCCGCAGGTCGATCTCAAGTCGCTGATCGCGCGCTGACGCTTTACTTGGCCGCTCGCCAGGCCCATGCGTCCGCCGCATTTTTAAAGGATGAGGGACAGGTGAAGCGACTGGCGGTCTATTGCGGCTCCTCGATGGGCACCGATCCGGCCCATAGAGACCTCGCCCGGCGCCTCGGCACGCGCATGGCCGAGCGCGGTATCGGCCTCGTCTATGGCGGCGGTCAGCGCGGCCTGATGGGCGTGATCGCCGATTCGGTGCTCGCGGCGGGCGGCGAGGCCTATGGAGTCATCCCGCAGGCTTTGGTCGACCTCGAGGTCGCCCATACCGGCCTCACCGAGCTTCACGTCGTCACCTCGATGCACCAGCGCAAGGCGTTGATGACCGAGCTGACCGACGCGTTCGTCGCGATCCCGGGCGGAGTCGGCACTCTGGACGAATTGTTCGAGGCGTGGAGTTGGAATGCGCTCGGCTACCACGCCAAGCCGTTCGCGGTCCTCGCCGAGGACGGCTTCTGGGACTCGATGCTCGCCTTCCTCGACACTGCGGTCGAGAGCGGATTCGTCTCGCCGGCGCGCCGCTCCCAACTCCGGGTCGCCCGCGGTCCCGACGACGCGATCGACCAGCTCTCCGCCGCCTGCGAGGCGTGCGAATGCAAGATGGTGTGGTGACGGGCCTCAGCGGCCGTTGTTGACGATCAGCGCCACGTCGGAGCCGCCCTGCGCGGGCGTCACGATGAGGTAGTAAGCGCCGTCGGTGCGCGGGTTGACGCCAGCCAAAATCTGGTCGCCGCCGCGCGCCTGATGCTCGGCGTCGAAGCCGGCGCGCACCGCGACATCGCGGTACCAGCCGATCACCTGCTGCCAATTGTGCCCGGTGGTGAAGGTGACGACGCGCATCCGGCAATCGCCGTGATTGACGCCGGCCGCCTCGGTCACGCGCCCGCCCGGATAGGCCGGGAACTCGGCCGGCAGCCGCTCCGCCCATTCGCGGCCATATTGGATCGGCACTCCGCACGCGCCGGCGATCGGCGCTTCGGGATTCGCCGCCGAGCCGCCTTGTCCGGCGGCCCCGGCGCGGCTCATCGGATATTGCGCGGTCAGCGGCCGCTCCGGCTGGCGCACCGCATTGGCGTTGGACTGCTGGACCAAAGCGGGGTCGACGAGGATGTCGTCCTGCAGCGCGCTGGTCAGCGCGGGGTCGGCGTCGGCCGCCGCGATCACGTTGTCGAGCTGGGCGAGATTATTGGTCTCGCCCCCGCCACCGCAGCCGGCAAGCAGGAGGAGGCCGGCTGAAGCGGCGCAGAAGAGCATCTTATGGCCTGTTCGGTCGCGCATCGGGATCCGGCTTATGCCTCATGCCGGCGGCCAATGGGTGAGCGCTTGTGGTTAACCGGCGTCCCTGGGCGGGACCGTCCCGGCGCGGGACGCCCAGAAGGCGAAGCTTTGCGCCTGAAGCTCGGCGATGAACCGCTTCGCCTCGGCGCCTTCCCACGGTCCTGCATAGCCATATTGACGCGCCGCGCCGACCCACCAGCCCTGGCCCGGCAGCCCGTCCGACTGGCGCACGACCAGAACCGCCAGCTCCGGCTCGCCGAGTGCAGCGCCGACCGAGTCGACCTCGCCGAGCAGCACGCACAGCTGGCGCATGCGCGGCCGCGAGAAGGGATAGCCGAGGCGCTCGAGAAGCTCGGAATAAGTGACTGAAGTGCCGGCCGCCGCCGCTCCGATCAGATGGGCGCGCACCTCCGCGGGATCGGCGAGCGCGGCCATCCTAGCGGTCCGTCAACAGCAGGAAGCCGCTGGTGCCCCCGTTCGGGTGAGGCGCGAGGCGGACGGTGAAGTCGCGATCCGGTGCGCGGGTTGAGCCGCTCAGCACATATTCGGCCCCTTCCCGAAGCTCGCTGCCGAGCCGGAACTCCCGCTCGCCGCTTCGATACCAGGCGAGCAGCCGCGATGGCGGGTCGCGGCTATCGAAAACGATCGTCTCGGCTTCCCCCGAGGGCGAATCGCCCCCGATCACCGCTCCTGGAGGAAGCAGGTCGGCGCGCTCGGCGGTGCGGACGGTGTCCCGGAGCGGGGGCAGCGCATTAGTCGCTGACGGGTCCGCAGGGCCTTCCGCCCGCTCGCCCTGCGGAGGCGGCGCTCCGCAGGCTGTTGCAGCGGCAATCGCGGCAATGGAGATCAGGCGGACGATTCGCATAAATCAGGCTTATCAAGTTGCATCGAAAAACGCGGTTGCCGCTCCCTGGCCCCTGCTCTACTCGCTCGCCGCCTGATGAGCACCACCCCGGTTCCCGATGCCGCGCGTGAACGCCGCGCCGGCCTGATCTATGGCCTCTCGGCCTATTTGTTGTGGGGCGTTCTGCCGCTCTACTTCAAGGCGCTGGTGCATGTCTCGGCAGGCGAGATTCTCGCCCATCGCATCGTCTGGTCGCTCATCTTCCTCGTGCTGCTGGTCGTCCTGCTCCGCCGCTGGTCGTCCGTGAAGGCCGCCCTGGCCAGCCGCCGCGTGTTCCTCACCCTCGTTGCGAGCGCGGTGCTGATCGCGGTGAACTGGCTCGTCTACATCATGGCGGTGGTGAGCGGGCATGTGCTGGAAGGCAGCCTCGGTTACTATCTCAATCCGCTGGTCAATATCCTGCTCGGAGTCGCCCTTCTCGGCGAGCGGCTGAGCAAGGCGCAGGTCTTCGCCACCGGTCTCGCCGCCGCCGGAGTGGCCGTTCTCGCGGTCGGCGCGGCCGAGGGATTGTGGATCAGCCTGACGCTGGCGGCGAGCTTCGCGGTCTACGGCTATCTGCGCAAGATCGTCGCGGTCGACGCGCTTGAGGGGCTGTCGATCGAGACGGCCATGCTCGCGCCGGTCGCGTTGATCTGGATCCTCTATCTCGACGCAAGCGGCGCCGGCGGCCTCGGCGCATGGAGCAACGCGACGATCCTGCTGCTGGTGCTCGGCGGCGCGATCACGGCGATCCCGCTGCTGCTGTTCACCGCGGCTGCGCGGCGCCTGCCTTATTCGACGATGGGCTTCCTCCAATATATCGCGCCGTCGCTGCAATTCCTGATCGCGGTGCTCCTGTTCGGCGAGTCGCTGACCATGGCGCACCTGATCTGCTTCGGCGCGATCTGGACGGCGCTGGCGATCGTCACCATCGACGGCTGGCGGCGCGCAGTGAAGTCGCGGCGGGCACAAGCGCCCGAGGTCGAATCGCTTGCGTGAGGCCGGCGGCGGGCGCATCCTCTGCGCCCGATGACCCGGGATTCCCGCATCGACGCCTATATCGACAAGCAGGCCGACTTCGCTCGGCCGATCCTCGTCCATATCCGCGACACGCTCCACGCCGCCGGCGAGATCGAGGAATCGATCAAGTGGAGCATGCCCGCCTTCCTCTACAACGGACGGCCGCTCGCCAACATGGCGGCATTCAAGGCCCATGCCGTGATGGGCTTCTGGCAGGGCCAGCAGTTGCGCGAGGGGGAAGCGAAGAACGGAGCGATGGGCGAGTTCGGCCGGCTGACCAAGGTCGATGACCTGCCCGACCGGGCCGTGCTGATCGACATGACCCGCAAGGCGATGAAGCTGATCGACGAGGGCGTGAAGCCAGTCCGCAACAAGACCGTCAAGGAGCCGATCGCGATGCCGGACGATCTAGCCGAAGCGCTCGCCGCCAATCCGGCGGCCCAGGCGAGCTATGACGGCTTCCCGCCGAGCGCCCAGCGCGACTATCTGGAATGGGTGGTCGAGGCGAAGCGGCCGGAAACCCGCGCCAAGCGAGTCGCCCAGGCGGTCGAGTGGATGGCCGAGGGCAAGCGCCGCAACTGGAAATATGAATCCTGCTGACGAGCCTTCGGGCCTGATGCCGGCCGACGCGGCGGGGTCGCCGCCGATCCGGCACAACAGCAAGGAGCATTTCGAAGCCTTGCTGGACGCGATGGTCGAGCGCCCGGACGATCGCCCGCGTCTCGCCGCGCAAATCGAGCGCGACTTCGGCGAGGTTCGCGCGGTGATGGTGCTCGACATGAGCGGCTTCTCGATCACCACCCAGTGCCACGGCATCGCCTGCTTCCTGCTGATGATTCATCAGCTTCGTGCGGTCGCCAGGCCGGCGGTCGAACGCGTCGGCGGGATTATCGTAAAAGGCGAGGCCGACAACCTCTACTGCATGTTCGAGGACGTGCCCCAGGCAATCGCCGCGGCGCGCGAGATCAACGCCCGCCTCGAGCGCGTGGCCCCGGTCTATCCGGACAGCCCGCCGATCAGCGTCTCGACCGGCATCGGTTACGGCCCGATCCTCAACATCGACGAGAAGGACATGTTTGGAAACGAGCTCAATCTCGCGTCCAAGCTCGGCGAGGACGTCGCCGAACCCGGCCAGATCCTGCTCACCGAGGCGGCGAGCGCGCGGGCCCGGGCGCTCGGAATCAAGACTCGCGAGTGCGGCCGCGACACCCATGCGTCGAGCCTCGTCCTCGCCAGGTTCGAGCTGCGCTGACCCTACCAGCCGTTGAAGCGCGGCCAGCGGGCGACGACCGCGCCGTCCTCCACGACCTGATATTCGCCGAACTGCGCGGCGGTGGCGCAGGCATGGTTGGGAAGGATGCGCAGCCGGGTGCCGTAAGGCAGGTCAGGAAGCGACGCGGACGATCCGTCGCGGATGGCGAGGATGCCATGCTCCTGATTGGCCGAAACCATGATGAGGTCGACGAACGGATTGCCTTCGACGTCGCAGACCAGGCCGTAGCCCTGGTCGACCGCCTGGCTCGCGGTGCCGCGGTCGCGCGACATCGCCATCCAGCCGGCATCGACCAGGATCCAGCCTTTCTCACGCTGGTGCCCGATGACCGTGGTCAGCACCGACAGCGCGATCTCGTCGATCCGGGCGACGCCGATGCCGGCCATGACGAGATCGAAGAAGAGATAGACGCCCGCCCGCACCTCGCTGACGCCGCTGAGGTCGGTCGCGCTGAGAGCGGTGGGTGTCGAGCCGATGCTGACCACCGGCGCGGAGAAGCCCGCGCCGCGCAGGACTTCGGCGCAGGCGACCGCGGCGTCCCGCTCCTGAGCGGCGATTCGGACGAGTTCGGCGCGCGTGCGGGCGTCGTAGGAGCCGCCGGCATGAGTCATGATCCCGCGAACCTCGGCCCCGTCGGACAAGGCGCCCGCGATGGCGACGAGCAGATCGGGCTGATCGGGCCGGACTCCGGCGCGGTGGCCGTCACTGTCGATCTCGATCAGGACCGGGATTTGCTCGCCCGAATCGCGCGCCGCCGCCGCGACGGCCTCGGCAGCTTCGACATTGTCGGTGACGATCGAGAGGTCGATGCCGCGCCGGCGCAGCGCGATGACCCGGTCCAGCTTGTTGGGAGTGATGCCGACCGCATAAAGGATGTCGGCGAACCCGGCCGCGCCGAACGTCTCCGCCTCGAGCAGGGTCGAGACGGTGATCGGTCCGTTCGCGCCCGCCACCAGGCGCGCCACCTCGATGCTCTTCGCGGTCTTGAGATGCGGACGATGGCTCACCCCGCCCAGTTGGCCGAGCTGAGCGCGCATCCGAGCGATGTTGCGGTCGAGCCTGGCTCGATCGAGGAGCAGCGCCGGGGTGTCGAGATCGGCGAGCCGCATAAGCGTCACATCCCGTTGCGATAGGCCTTGTCCGAAGCGCCTTCCTGGAACATGTTCTCCGTCGGGACCGGCGGCGGCAGCCCCTCGCAGCGCGGCAGGGAAAGCTGGCCGGCCTGCGCGCAATCGCGCACCTGCACGTCGCCATTGGGCGCGATGTAGACGGCGAACGTCTTCTCCTCGACGCCGCACCGAGCGACCCACATGCGCATGTTGAGATATTCCTGCTGATAGCCGGCATTGTCGACTCGCTGGCAGCGATTGCCCGTGCGGCGGACCGCCCGCATCATCGCCAGACGCTGGGCATCCGGCGGCAGCTCCAGCAACCGCTCATGATGCTCGTTGAGCATCGTGATTCGCTGCTCGTTCTGCGCATTCGAGTCGTCCGCGGGCAGCTCGGCGTCGCGGCCGTCGGCGCAGGCCGCGAGCGCCAGCAATGAGCCGAGAATGATGGTCCGCGCGCGCATGTCCGCCTCCGTTGCTGCTGGAACGCCCATGCCCGGCTCAGGGTGCCGGCCGCAACCGGTTTAGCGCCCGATCCAGTCCGCGACCTGTTCGGCGACGTCGTTGGCAGCCTGGTTCAGAGCGGGCGCGACGACCGCCGTCACCGGCTGGGCAACCGGCACTCGCGATTCGAAGCGCTGGGTCTGCACCGACTGGGCGCTGCGGGCGAGCGCGGCCTCGTAAGTGACGACAACCGAAGCCTGGGCCGGATCGTAGCCGAACTGGAGCAATTGGCCGGTCAGTGTCGGGCCCTGCACCTCGGTATAGAGATCGGGGTTGAGGACGAGGCGGCCGGTGCGGCCGGCGATTGTCTCGGCGAGCAGGCGCCGGAACAGGTCCTTGGGCGGCGCGACCCAGGTCGCGTTCTGGAGATACTGGATCGTCGTCGGGTTGACGTAGACCGGGATGCGCGTCGTGCTCAGGGCCTGCGGCACGGTCGGAGTCAGCACCGCCAGCCCCTCGCCGACGCCGGCGGAGCGTCCCGCGCCGGCGGCTGGCGGATCGTTGGGCGTCAGCGTCAGCAGCTCGCTCGGCACGTTGCCGCCGCCCAGGCAGGCGGCGAGCGACAGCGCCAGGGCGGCGATGACGCCCGCTTTTGCAAAGAGCCGTTCACCCATGCTCGTCACCCTCAATTCGGATTGTAGTCGGGCAGCCGCTCGCCGCCCAGGATGCCGCCGACTCCGCGCTGCTCGAGCCGCTCGGACACGTTGCGCAGCGACTCGGAGGTCGCGCGCAGGTCGCGGATCAGCGCTCCCACTTCCGGCAGCGTCCGGGTCGAGAAATTCTGAATGCCCGGCCGAGCGTCGTTGACCGCCGCCTCCAGCGCCTGGAGCGAGGTCGAAGCGGACTGGATCGACCGGCGCAGGTCAGCGGTCAGGGCCGGCCCCTCCTGATTGACCAGGCGGTCGGTCGAGGCGGCAAGCTGGCCCATCTGCTCGATCGCGGTCCCGGCCTGTCGTAAGGTGGTGCGCGTTTCGGCCAGGGTCGCCGCGATTTCCGGCCCGCGTTCGCCGAGCGACCCGGTCAGCTGCTCGACATTGTCGAGGATCTCGGCGATCGACTGCTGGTTGCGGTCGGAGAAGACCGCGGTCAGCCGCTCGGTCAGGGATGTCACGCGCTCGAGCAGCTCCGGCGCGCTGTTGAGAATTGCCGCGAAGCCGCCCGGCCGCGGCGGGATGACCGGCACGCCATAGGGGCAGACCGGGCTGGCGCCGTCATTGGGACAGGTGAGCAGTGCGCGCTGGCCCGGCGCACGCGCCGAATCCGGAAGGGTCAGCTGAATCTCGGATACACCGGTGAAGCCCACGCCCGAGATCGTCGCGGTCGTCCCATCATTGGCGGATTCGCCGTTGGGGAGCCGGGTCGGCGCAAGCACCGGCGTGGTGTCGCGAACGGTAATTCGAACACGGACGAACTGGGGGTTGCGCGGGTCCAGCTCGATCAGGTCGACCTCGCCGACCGGAACGCCCGAATAGGTCACTCGGCTGCCCTTGTTGAGGCCCTCGACCGACTGCTGGAAGAAGACGTCGTAGCTCTTGCGGCCGCCTTCGGAGAGCTGGCTGAGCCAGATCATGAACACGACGACGGCGAGGATGAGGCCGAGCACGACGGCGCCGACCAGGATCTGGTTGGAACGGGTTTCCATCAGCCGGCTCTGCCTCGCCTCATTGTCCCGGTCTCCTGACACCCGAATGCTCGGTCACGGCGCGGCCGCGTGGGCCGCGGAAATATTCCTGGATCCAGGGATGGTCCAGCGCGAGCAACTCGTCGATCGTTCCCACCGCGATGACCTTCCTGTCCGCGAGCACAGCCACTCGGTCGCAGATCGCGTACAAAGTGTCGAGATCGTGCGTGATGAGAAAAACCGTCAGATGCAGCGCGTTGCGCAGGTCGAGGATCAGCTCGTCGAACGCCGCCGCGCCGATCGGGTCGAGGCCGGCGGTGGGCTCGTCGAGGAACAGAAGGTCGGGATCGAGCGCCAGAGCGCGGGCGACTCCGGCGCGCTTCTTCATGCCGCCCGACAGCTCGGCCGGATATTTGGCGCCGGCATTGTCGGCCAAGCCCGACATCGCGATCTTATAGGCGGCGATCTCGTCCAGCATGTCCTGGTCGAGCCCGGGGAAATATTCCCGGATCGGCAGCTGGACATTCTCGGCGACGGTGAGAGTCGAGAACAGGGCCGCGGCTTGGAACAGCACGCCCCAGCGGCGGCGGATGTTGCGCGCCTCGGTCTCGTCCTTTCCGATCATCGAGGTGCCGAACACCTTGATCTCGCCTTCGACCGGGGTCTGGAGGCCGATGATCGAGCGCATCAGCACCGACTTGCCGGTGCCCGAGCCGCCGACCACGCCGAGGATCTCGCCGCGGCGGACGTCGAGGTCGAGGCCCTCGTGAACGACCTGCTCGCCGAAGCAATTCTTGAGGTTGCGAACGCAGATGACGGTGTCGCCGTCGGGCTCCTCGACCGAATCGGTCGCCTTGGCGAGATCGGCTTCGGCCATGGTCAGATCCACCCGATCGAGCTGAAGAAGACAGCGAAGAAGGCGTCGAGGACGATCACCAGGAAGATCGCCTGGACGACCGCGGCGGTGGTCCGGAAACCGACCTCCTCATTGTTGCTCCGCACCTGCATGCCCTGGAAGCAGCCGGACACGGCGATGATGATTCCGAACACCGGCGCCTTGATCAGGCAGATGAGGACGTCATTGAGCGGCGTCGTCTCGCGGATTCGCTGGATGAAGGTCAGCGGCGTGATGTCGAGCTGCGCCCAGCACAGCAGGCCGCCGCCGATGATCGACATGATCGACGCGTAGAAAGCGAGCAGCGGCATCACCAGCACCGTCGCCATCACGCGCGGGAAGACCAGGGCCTCCATCGGTGACACGCCGATCGTGCGCATCGCGTCGACTTCCTCGGCGAGCTTCATCGAGCCCAGTTGAGCGGCGAAGGCGCTGCCCGAGCGGCCGGCGACCATGATCGCGGTCATCAGCACGCCGAGCTCGCGGAAGCTGATCCGGCCGACCAGGTTGATCGTGTAATATTCGGCGCCGAACTGGCGCAGCTGAACCGCGCCCTGCTGGGCGATGACGACTCCGACCAGGAAGCTCATCAGGCCGATGATCGCGAGGGCGTGGACCCCGACGATCTCGAACCGCTGGACGACCGCGTGCCAGCGGAGCTTCCGGGGACGGGCGATGATCTCGCCGGTGGTGATCAGAAGCGCGCCGAAGAAGCCGAGCAGGCCGAGCAGTGTGCGGCCGGCCTGGATGGTCGCTTCACCGATCATTGCGATCACGCGGGCGAAGGGGGGCGGCGCATCGGGGCGCAGCTTGGCCGGTCGGTCGGCCGCCTCGGCGACGGTGTCGAGCAGGTCGAGCTGCTCCTGGTTCGCACCGGTGAGCTCGACCTCGTGATCGCGGCGCAGGCGGTGGATGAACCAGGCGCCGACCGTGTCCATCCGCTCGACCTCGGACAGGTCGAGGATCAGCCGTTCGCCGGGCTGGACGTCGACGTCGCGGCTGATGCTGCGGATGCGCGCGAGCGTCATGTTTCCGGAGAAGCTCAGAACCCTGGGCTCCCCCGCGGCAGGCTGACTTGGTTCGGCGAGCTCGCTCATTCGCCCGCGACCCTGCGTTAATTCAGCTTTGGCGGCAAGCGCGTAGCGCGGCCGGTGCTGGACAGGCCAGCCCGTCCATGCTTGGCGGCTCTGCCATGACCACCGCCGCCCTCGCCATCTACGACATGGACAAGACGGTGACTCGACGCGCGACCTTCACGCCGTTCCTGCTCCATGCGGCGCGGCGGCTGGCGCCCTGGCGGCTGCTGCTGCTCCCCGCGGTGGCGGCGACGAGCCTCGGCTACGCGCTCAAGCTCTACGACCGGGCGCGATTGAAGGAGCTCAATTACCGACTTCTCGTCGGCCGCGTGCCGCCGGCCCGGCTGGAGCCGGTGATCCAGAGCTTCGCCGATGAGCAAATCCGAACGAACATCCTGCCGGGCGCGCGCGAGCGGATCGCCGAGGACAAGGCGGCGGGACGGCGACTGGTGATGGCGACCGCCTCCTACCGGCTTTACGCCGCGGCGATCGCCCAGCGGCTCGGCTTCGACGACGTCATCGGCACCGAGCAGGAGATCGACCGCAAGGGACGCGTGCTGGCGCGGATCGACGGCGCCAATTGCTACGGCGCGGCCAAGCACGACATGATCCTCGCCTGGCTGGAGCGCGAAGGGCTGGACCGCGGCGCGCTCCACATCCGCTTCTATTCCGACCATGTCTCGGACGCCGTCGTCCACCATTGGGCGGACGAGGCGTTCGCGACCAACGCCCACCAACGCCTGATCGACGTGGCGAAGGTGGAGGGCTGGGAAGTGCTGGACTGGCGCAAGTGAGAAATCCCCCCTGTCGGCGAAGCCGATGGGGAGGGGGACCGCTCGCGAAGCGAGTGGTGGAGGGGCAATCTGCGCGCAGCCCCTCCACCATGCTGCGCATGGCCCCCCTCCCCATGAAGCTTCGCTTCGCAGGGAGGATTTAACTCACACCGCGCCCAGCGCCTGGTCGAAGTCGGCGACGAGATCGTCGGCATCCTCCACGCCGATCGAGATGCGCACGAGATTGTCGGTGATTCCGAGGGCCTGCTTGCGCTCCTCGGGCACCGACAAATGGGTCATCGCCGCGGGCGCGCTGGCCAGCGTCTCGGTACCGCCGAGGCTGACCGCGAGATGCGCGATCTTGAGCGCGTCGAGAAAGGCGAAGGATTCGCGCTCGCCGCCTTTCAAATAGAGCGAGAAGGTCGAGCCCGCGCCGGTGCAATGGCGGCGGTAGATGTCGGCCTGGCGCGCATCGCCGCCATCCTCGAGGAAGCCCAGATAGCCGACGCTCTCCACCTTGGGATGGTCGCGAAGGAAGGCGCAGACCTTGGCGGCATTCTCGCCGGCGCGCGTCATGCGCAGCTCCAGAGTCTCCAGTGAGCGGAGAAGCATCCAGGCGGTGTTCGGATCGGTGATCGTGCCGATCGTGTTGCGGAGCATTCGGATCTGGTTGATCAGCCCCTTCGAGCCGGTGATCCCGCCGGCGACGAGGTCGCTATGGCCGCCGGCATATTTGGTCAGCGAATAGACCGACAGATCCGCGCCCTGCCGCAGCGGCTGCGCCCACAAAGGCCCGAGGAACGTGTTGTCGATCGCGATCGGCGGACGCTCGTCGCCGCCGAAGGCCGCGTCGCGCGCGGCTCGGACCGCCTCGACGTCGACCAGCGCGTTGGTCGGGTTGGCCGGGCTTTCGAGGTAGATGAGCGACAGCCGGCCCTGCTGCTTGGCGCGGTCGATCACCGCGGCGATCTCGTCGCCGGTCGCGCCGGCCGGGAAGTCGAGCCAGGTCACTCCGAAGCGGCCGAGGATCCGGCCGATCAGGGTCTCGGTCGCCGCGTAGAGCGGGCCGGAATGGACGATGACGTCGCCGGGCTGAACGAAGGTCAGTAGAAGGGTGGCGATCGCCGACATGCCGCTCGAGAAGGTGAGCGCGTCCTCGGCATCTTCCCAAAGGCTCAGGCGATCTTCGAGAATCTCCTGGTTGGGCCCGTTGAAGCGCGAATAGATCAGCCCTTCGGCGCCGCCGGGGCGCTTGCCGGTGACCCCTTCGAAATGGCGCTTACCGGCCGCCGCATTCTCGAACACGAAGGTCGAGGTGAGGAAGATCGGCGGCTTGAGCGAACCTTCGGACAAAGCGGGGTCGAAGCCGTGGCCCATCATCAGGGTCGAGGGCTTCAGGCGTCGTCCGTTGATTTCCAGGACGTCGGGCTTCGGGCGGCGCCGCGGGTTGGCGCCGGTCAGGTCGGATTCGTCTTCCATGTATATTGCCTCCTATTCAGCCACTCGCATTCGCTGCGTGGAGACCGAGCCTGCCGGAGGTCAGGCTCACCGGCCGCGTCAGGTCGCGCGGCCCCGGGGGGTGAGGTCATTTGCCCGCGCGCTCCCTAACCCAACAGGCGGGCGCACCGCTAGCCCCGATCCGGCAGGCGGACCGCCTAACCGACCAGGCTGCCGATGGCCCACACCGTGCCGACCATGATCGGGATGCCGGCGAGATCGAGCAGGAAGCCTGCCTTGAGCATGCGCGGGAGCGCGATATGGCCGGTGGCCCAGGCGATGGCGTTGGGGCCGGTGCCCGACGGCAGCATGAAGCCCCAGCTGGCGGCGAAGGCGGCGGGAAGCGCAAGCAGGACGGGATCGACTCCGGTCGCCGCAATGAGGCCGGCGATGACCGGCATGATACCGCTCGCGGTCGCGACGTTCGATGCGAACTCGGTCACCAGGATGACGATTGCCACCACGGCGGCCGCGATCAGCAGCGGATGCACGCCGCCAAGCGGACGAAGCGCGACGCCGAGCCAGTCGGCGAGACCCGATTCCCCGATCCCGGCCGCGAGCGCGAGCCCGCCTCCGAACATCATGATGACGTCCCACGGCGCGCGGTTCGCCTCTTCCCACTGGAGCAGCGGCCGGCCGGAGCCGTCGGGAATCACGAACAGGAGCAGCGCGCCGAGGATGGCGATGCTCCCATCGGTGATCGATCCGGCCGGCAGCACCCGGTCGAGCAGCGGACCGGCCAGCGGAATCACCGCCCAGGCCACCACCACGGCTGCGATCAGCGGAACCAGGCGCTTTTCCGCGATCGTCCAGGCGCCGACCTCGCCAATGCCGGCTCGCGCCGCCGCCGGATCGAAATCGCTGCGGCGGACATGCTGGACCTTGAGCAGGATCAGCCAGCAAAGCGGGATCGAAAGAGCGACCAACGGGAGGCCGTAAAGCGCCCAGCCGAGAAAGGTGATCTGGACGTCCGTGAGCCGCTGGATGATGCCGACGGCGATCGCATTGGTCGGCGATCCGACGAGGGTTCCGAGCCCGCCGATCGAAGCCGCGAAGGCGATGCCCATGGCCAATGCGCCGGGGAAGCCCTCCGTCACGCCCGGCTCGATATCCGCCGCGCGCAATACGGCGACGGCGATCGGGATCATGATCAGGGTGGTCGCCGTGTTCGAGACGATCATGGAGATGATCGCGGTCGAGATCATGAAGGCGAGCAGCATCGCCGCGGGGGTCGAGCCGCCGCGCGAGATGATCGCCAAAGCGAGCCGGCGGTGGAGGCCGGTCCGTTCGATCGCCAGCGCGATGATCGCGCCGCCGAGCACCAGGAACAGGATCGGCGACCAATAAGCCGCCGCCGTCTCGCCGGGATTCATGACGCCGAGCAGCGGAAAGGCGAGGAACGGCATCAGCGCGGTGGCGGTGAGCGGCAGCGCCTGGGTCATCCACCAGGTCGCCATCAGCACGACGACCGCGGTCGTGCGCCAGGCCGCAGGCGGCATGCCGCTGGGCGCCGGCAGCAACAGCAACAGGATGAAAATGACGAGGCCGCCCCACAGGCCCAAGCGTGCCGCCACAGACCCCCCTCTTTTCCTCCACGGTCGCTCCCGCGAAACCGGGAGTCCAGCTTTTCTTGTCGCCCCAAATAAGCTGGATTCCCGCTTTCGCGGCAATGACAATCAGACCGGAACGGCGATGATCGAGATCTGGCGGCCGTAACTGGGTTCGCCGCGATGGGTGGCGCGTCGGTAGCTGTAGAAGCGGTCCGGATCGGCGTAGGTGTCGAGGCCGAGCGCCTCGATCCTTTTCACGCCCGCGGCGGCGAGGCGGGCGAGGACGTAGCCTTCGAGGTCGAACTGATAATGGCCCGGGCGGCCATCGGAGAAGAAGAGGTCGTTGTCCTCGTCTGCGGCGAGGAAGCGCTGGAAGAAGTCGGCGTCGACCTCATAGGACTTGCGGGCGATCGTCGGGCCGACCGCGGCGACGATGCGGCTCCGGTCCGCCCCCAGCGTCTCCATCCCCTCGACGGTGGAGGCGAGAACGCCGCCGAACGCGCCTTTCCAGCCGGCATGGGCAGCGCCGACCACGCCTGAATCGCGGTCGGCGAGCAGCACCGGCGTGCAGTCGGCGGTGAGGATGCCGAGCGCCAGGCCCGGTCGGTCGGTGACCAATGCGTCCGCCTTCGGGCGCTCGTCGTTACCCCACGGATCGGCGACAATGACCGCTTGCGGAGAATGCACCTGGTAGACGGTGACGAGGCGAGCGCCCGGAGCCACGGCCTCGACCGCCCGGCGGCGGTTCTCCG
This sequence comes from Pseudomonadota bacterium, assembly GCA_023417515.1. Taxonomy (GTDB): domain Bacteria; phylum Pseudomonadota; class Alphaproteobacteria; order Sphingomonadales; family Sphingomonadaceae; genus Allosphingosinicella. The sequence goes on from JAEZFL010000160.1 coordinate 20,249, forward strand.
CGATCAGCGCCGGGTCGTCGCCCGAGCCGTGGCCGACATTGAGGCCCCAGCACACACCCTCCGACACGCCGCCCCGCCGGCCAAGAAAGCCGTGCGGAACGCCGTCGAGCAGGCGCGACCGGATCACTTCAACCATGCAATGGTTCTCTACTCGTGCCAGCGACCTCGTCCAGACCATGACAAGCCTGCGCCACGCCTTCACCAATTCCACCGCGCTCGACCGCGCGGAATACGACCCGCGAACCTGCGTGCTCGACCTCTGGTATGCCGGCGGCGACCGCTACAGCTATTTCATGGTGCCGCAGCGTATCTATGACGCGCTGATCGCAGCTCCTTCGGCGGGCACCTTCGTCAACCAGCAGATCAAGCCGCGCTACCGCTACGAGATCGAAGAGCGGCGGCGTCGGTTCCGGCCGTCGGACGACTAGCGGGCCGGCTCCAGCAGCGGCGACACTTCCGGCGATTCCTCGATCGAGTTGAGAAAGCGCGGCTCGACCCGGGCGCGGCTGGCCTGCTCGTAGGCGTAGCCCAGCGACAGGATCATCGCGTCGGACCATTTGGGGCCGATGAAGGAGAGGCCGACGGGAAGGCCGCGGACGAGGCCCATGGGCACGGTGAGGTGCGGATAGCCGGCGACCGCGGCGAGGCCGCCGGCCCCGCCGCCGCTGATCTGGTCGCCATGGACCGCGTCGATCGGCCAGGCCGCCGGCATGGTCGGGCCGACCAGGGCGACGACATTATGGTCGCGAAGAAGTTTGTCGATACCCTCGGCGCCGGCGAGGCGCAGGCTCGTGGCGCGGGCATTGCGATAGGCTTCGCTGTCGAGGCCGGGAGTCGCTTCGGCGGCTTCGAAAATGTCCTGCCCGAACAAAGCGAGCTCGCGCGGGTTGGCGCGGTTGAAGGCGATGACGTCGGCGAGCGTCCGGGTCGTGACCGTCGCCGGGGTGGTGTCGAGATAGTCGTTGAGGCCCGCCTTGAACTCGTTGAGCAGGACGGTGAACTCGTTGCGGCCGATCTCGCCCCGGTTCGGGCCTTCCTCGATCTCGACCAGGATCGCGCCCTGCGCTCGAAGCACCGCCAACGCCGCCTCGAACCGTTCGTCCGTCCCGAAACCGTCGGCGAAGCGCATCACGCCGATGCGCCGGCCGCGCAGCGAGTCGGCGGAGAGGCGCTCGGCATATGGCTCGCGGCGGCGGTCGGCCTCGGCGGTGGCGGGATCGGCGGGATCGCTGCCGGTCATGGCCTCGAGCATCAGCGCCGCATCGCGGACAGTCAGGGTCATCGGTCCGGCCGTGTCCTGGCTGGCGCTGATCGGCACGATATGGGTGCGCGGGATCAGGCCCACACTCGGCTTGAAGCCGACGATGCCGTTGATCGCCGCCGGGCATGTGATCGAGCCGTCGGTCTCGGTGCCGACCGCCATCGGCACCATGCCGGATGCGACGGCAACCGCGCTGCCCGAGCTGGACCCGCAGGCATTGCGGTTCAGCGCGTAGGGATTGCGGACCTGGCCGCCGACCGCGCTCCAGCCGGAGATGGAATCATTGTCGCGGATATTGGCCCATTCGCTGAGGTTCGCCTTGCCGACGATGACGGCCCCCGCGAAGCGCAGCCGCGCGACGAGCGGCGAATCGCGGCCGGTGACATTGTCGGCGAGCGCCAGGCTTCCGGCCGTCGTCGGCAGCGGTCCCAGAGTCTCGATATTGTCCTTGATGAGGATCGGCGTCCCGAACAGCGGCCCTCGCGCGCGGCGGATCCGGTCCAGGGTGCGCGCCTGCTGCACCGCGGTCGGGTCGACGGCGATGACCGCATTCAGGCGCGGATTGAGCTCGGCGATCCGCTCGAGAGCGACCCGGGTCCTTGATTCCGCCGAGGCGGAGTCGAGGACGATCGTGGATGCGGAGGCGGGCTGCGCCTCCCCGTTCTGCACGCACCCGGCCATGACCAGTGCGAGCAACGGAAGCGCGGCCCCCCTCATCGACATCAGACTGTATGAACCTCCTGCCCCGCGGCCTTCGCGGCCTTGGCCCTTTCAATCGAATCCAGGATGATCCGGCAAGCCTCTTCCTTGCCGGCCCAATGGCCGACGCGGACCCATTTCTCGGGCTCGAGGTCCTTATAGTGGGTGAAGAAATGCTCGATCTGCTGGCGCACGATCGCGGGCAGGTCGTCGGCTTCCCCGACCTTCTCGTAATAAGGAAAGGTGCTGTGCTCCGGCACGGCGAGGATCTTCTCGTCGCCGCCGGCCTCATCCTCGAGGATCAGCACTGCGATCGGCCGGGCGCGCACGACGCAGCCGGGCACGAAAGGCGAGCGGGCGACGACGAGGCAGTCCAAGGGATCGCCGTCGTCGCCGAGCGTGTGCGGGATGAATCCGTAATTGGCCGGGTACCGCATCGGCGTGTGGAGGATGCGGTCGACGAACAGGGCGCCGGACGCCTTGTCGAACTCGTATTTGACGGGCTCGCCGCCGACGGGAACCTCGATGACGACGTTGACACTTTCGGGCGGATTGTCGCCCACTGGAACCAGATCTATGCGCATGGCGCGGCCCATAGGCGCAGCACGGGCGGAATGGAACCGGCAACAGCCTTTCGCCAAACGACAAATCTGCTAACGGCCGCCACATGAGCAAAAGCCCGCAGCGCATCCGCGGAACGCAGGATATTTTCGGCGAGGACGCCGACCGTTTCCAGACGGTCGTCGCGGCCTTCGAACGGGTGCGCCGGCTGTACGGCTTCCGCCGAGTCGAGATGCCGGTGTTCGAGGCGACCTCGGTCTTCGCCCGGTCGATCGGCGAGACCACCGACATCGTCTCCAAGGAGATGTACAGCTTCGAGGACCGCGGCGGCGACAGCATCACCCTTCGGCCCGAATTCACCGCGGGGATCGCCAGGGCCTATCTGTCCGAAGGCTGGCAGCAGCACGCGCCGGTCAAGATCGCGACACACGGCCCTGCCTTCCGCTACGAGCGCCCGCAAAAAGGCCGCTATCGCCAGTTCCACCAGCTCGACGCGGAGATTATCGGCGCTGGCGAGCCGGCGGCCGACGTCGAGATCATCGCGATGGGCGCGCAGCTCCTCGACGAGCTCGGCATCGGCGAGCGGATCGAGCTGAAGCTCAACACGCTCGGCGACCCCGCCACTCGCGACGCCTGGCGGGGCGCCCTCGTCGAGCATTTCCGCGCCCGTCAGAACGACCTGTCGGAGGAGAGCCGGGCTCGGCTCGAGAAGAACCCGCTGCGGATCCTCGATAGCAAGGAGCACCAGGACTGGCCGATCGTCGACACTTCTCCGGTGGTCGACGACTTCCTGACCGCCGAGGCATCCGACTATTTCACTCGAGTGACGGCCGGTCTCGACGCGGCCGGCATCAAGTGGACGCGCGACCCGCGCCTGGTCCGCGGCCTCGATTATTACCGCCACACCGCGTTCGAATTCGTCACCGAGGATCTCGGCGCGCAGAGCGCGGTGCTCGCCGGCGGGCGCTATGACGGCCTGATCGAGAGCATGGGCGGCCCTCACACGCCGGCGGTCGGCTGGGCGGCGGGCATCGAGCGGCTGTCGATGCTGATCGAGCGGCCCGACACGACCGGCATGGACGCCGCCTTGATTCCCCTCGGCGAGGCCGCAGAGGCGGCGGCGGTGCGGATCGCGGCCGATCTTCGCCGGGCCGGAATCGCCTGCGAGATGGCTTATCGCGGCAACATGAAGCGCCGAATGCAAAAGGCCAATGCGAGCGGCGCGCGCTATGCGATCATCGTCGGCGACGACGAGCTTGCGCGCGGCGAGGCCGCGGTGAAGAACCTCGAGACCGGCGAGCAGCAGAATGTCGCCATCGACAAGCTCGCCGCGGCGGTCCGGAGCGCATGACCCGCATCCCGGCCGAACGGATCGCGCAGATCGAGGCGCGGCGCGAGGAATTGCAGGCGCAGATGGCGTCGGGCGAGCTCGACGCCCAGGCCTTCGTCAAGCTGTCCAAGGATTATGCCGAGATCGAGCCGGTCGCGGAAGCGGCGCGCGAGGTGCGGCGGCTTCGTTCGGAGGCGATCGCGCTCGAGGCGATGACCCATGACGGCGATCCCGAGCTTCGCCAGATGGCATCCGAAGAGTTGCGCGAGAACGAGCAGAAGCTGGAAGCCGCCGAGCGCGAGCTGGCGCTGAAGCTGCTTCCGCGCGACTCCGCCGACGAGCGTGCCGCGATGCTGGAAATCCGCGCCGGCACCGGCGGCGACGAGGCGGCGCTGTTCGCCGGCGACCTCCTGCGCATGTACCAGCGTTACGCCGAGGCGCAGGGCTGGCGGGTCGAGATCATCTCGGCGAGCCCGTCGGAAGTCGGCGGCTACAAGGAGGTGATCGCCTCCATCAGCGGCACCGGCGTGTTCGCGCGTCTCAAATTCGAGAGCGGTGTCCACCGCGTCCAGCGCGTCCCGGCGACCGAGAGCGGCGGGCGTATCCACACGTCGGCGGCGACGGTCGCGGTGCTTCCCGAGGCCGAGGATGTCGACGTCCAGATCGACGAGGCCAAGGACCTGCGCATCGACGTGTTCCGCGCCTCCGGTCCCGGCGGACAGTCGGTCAACACCACCGACAGCGCGGTGCGCATCACCCACCTTCCCACCGGCCTCATCGTCATCCAGCAGGACGAGAAGTCGCAGCACAAGAACAAGGCCAAGGCATTGAAGGTGCTGCGCACGCGGCTGTACGAGATCGAGCGCGAGCGGCTGGCGAGCGAACGCGCCGGGGCGCGCAAGTCGATGGTGGGGAGCGGCGACCGCTCGGAACGGATCCGCACCTACAATTTCCCACAGGGGCGAGTCACCGACCACCGAATCAACCTGACCCTCCACCGCCTGCCCGAAATCCTCGAAGGGCCGGGGCTCGACGAGGTCGTATCCGCGCTGATCGCCGAGGACGAGGCGGAGCGGCTGGCGCAACTCGACAATGGCTAAACCCCTCCCTTTCAAGGGAGGGGCGATGAAGGTTCGCCAGGCCCTTGCTGAGGCCGAGCGCCGGCTCGGGGCCGTCCCGGGTCAACCCCGGCAGGACGCGGAGTTGCTGATGGGCGCGGCGCTCGGCGTGGGCACCGGCGAGATGAAGCTTCGCCATCTCGACGATCCCACGCCCGCTGAATTCGCGGACCTGCTGCAACGCCGGCTGTCGCGCGAGCCGATCGCTTACATCCTCGGCCATGCCGGCTTCTGGACGATCGAGCTGGAGGTCGGGCCGGGCGTCCTCATCCCGCGTGCCGACAGCGAGACCCTGATCGAGGCCGCGATCGATCATTTCCGCGGCCGCGCGCCCGCGAGCGTCATCGACCTTGGCACCGGACCCGGAAGCCTTCTGCTGGCGGCCCTCGACCAGTGGCCGAAGGCGCGCGGCCTGGGCGTCGACCGCTCCGAGCAGGCGCTGGCCTATGCCCGGCGCAACGCCGAACGGCTGGGCCTCGCCGATCGGGTGGAATGGCGGGTCGGCGACTGGTCCGAGGGGGTGGCCGGACCGTTCGACCTCGTCCTGTGCAACCCGCCTTATATCGAGCAGGACGCGCCGCTCGACCCGGACGTGGTCGACTGGGAGCCGCACGGGGCGCTGTTCGGCGGGAGCGACGGACTGGACGACTATCGCCGGCTCGCGCCGCAGCTCGCGCGCCTGGTTGCGCCGGGCGGTGTCGCCTGTCTCGAAATCGGCGCCGGGCAGGAAGATGCGGTCCGCAAATTGCTCGCCGCCACCTCGTTCACGATATCGTCACGGACCGACCTTAGAGGTGTGACTCGTTGTCTGGTCCTGCGCCGCTAACCAGGATTGTGCTTTTTTCCTTGGATTTACCGCGCGCGATGACTAGATAGGGGGTCAGGGACGGGGCCAGCCACAACGCTCGAGTATTGTGGAGCCGACCGTCGCTCAACCCCGATTGCTTCGTCGCAACGGCGCCTTTGGCGGGCGCACGAGGCTACGACAAAAGGGAGCCTGCCGGGAAGGCGGGCTTCTGGGTCCCTGTGGGTGCTTGCGTAAGCCCCGGGCCGCCAAGGATCGCGGACGAGCTTGTTAGCGGCTGGGTGCCGCCAGCCGGTGAGGGAAGAATAGACCACCTTTGGCTAGGATTTTAATTTGATCAACAATCGTCAGGGCGGCCGCAGGCGCGGTCGCGGCGGTGGGGGCCGGGCGCCGAACAGCGGCCCCAGCACAGGCAATCGCCAGGACAATCGCCAGCGTGGCAATGCCGCGCAGCTGCTCGAGAAATACCGGCAGCTGGCCCGCGACATGCAGATGCAGGGCGACCGCGTGCAAACCGAATATTATCTGCAGTTCGCGGATCATTATTTCCGCGTCCTCAACGAGAATCGCGCCCGCTTCGAGGAGCATCGCCGCCCCCGCGACGACGATGATTCCGATGAGGACGAGGGCGAGGACGAGGCTGTCGCGGCCGAGGCCGACGGCGACGAGGCTGCGCAGCAGCGCGGCGACGGCGACCAGCCACGCAGCCGCCGCCCCCGCGACGACGGCGACCGCAACGGCGAGCAGCGCTTCGCCGAGGGCCAGCGTCGCCGCCGCGGGCGCCGCGAGTTGAACGGCGACGACGACGCGCAGCAGCAGTCCGAGGGCGAAGGCGAGAGCCGCATCGCGCTCGACAGCCTGCCGCCGGCCATCTCCGCTGCTCCGTCCGGGGACGAGGGCGAGGGCGAGGAGGCCCCGCGCCCGCGCCGCCGCACCCGCCGCCCGCGCGGCGAGGAAGGCGAGCCCGCTCCGGCCGCCGCCTGAACCGCCCGGATTTCAAGAGCCGCTCGGACTGAGTCCGTCGAAGCCCTGCCCTTCCTCTTGAAGGAAGAAGCAGGACAAGCCTTCGACGGCTCGGGCCGGGCGGCTTTTTTGTTGAGCGGACATCAACTCTCTTCAACGATTGCGTTTTTCCGATCCATGGCACAGGTTCGCGGCACGAGCCGGGGAGGAGTGTCCATGCGTCGCCTGCTGCCGATTTGCGCCGTCATCGCCGCGCCCGCTGTGGCGCAGGACAATGCGATCCCGCTCCCTGGCGCCTCCGCCCAGGGCGACGTGTCGGTCACCATCTACAATAACGACCTCGCCTTGGTTCAGGACGAGCGCCAGCTGAGCTTCGGCCAGGGCCGCATCCGCCAGGAATTCCCCGACGTTTCCGCGCAGATCCGCCCGGAAACGGTGACTCTGACCGGCGACGGCATCGGCATCGTCGAGCAGAATTTCGATTTCGATCTGCTGTCGCCCCAGGCGCTGATCCAGAAGGCGGTCGGCGAGACGATCACTTTGGTGCGCACCAACCCGGCGACCGGCCAGGAGACGCGCGAACGGGCGCGGGTGCTGGCCGCCAATGGCGGAGTCGTCCTGCAGATCGGCGAGCGGATCGAAGTGCTGCGCGACGATGGCCTTCCGGTGCGGGTGATCTTCGACCGGGTGCCGGAGAATCTGCGCGCTCGGCCGACACTGTCGGTCACGATCGAGAGCGCGCGTTCGGGCCGGCGGCCGGTGACCCTCACCTATCTCACCACCGGTCTCGGCTGGGCGGCGGATTATGTCGCCTTGTTCGACGAAGCGGCGGGGCGGATGGACGTCCAGGGCTGGATCACCCTCACCAACAATAGCGGCACCGAATATCGCTCGGCCGAGACCCTTCTCGTCGCCGGCGCGGTCTCGGCCGGGGGCGGCTACCAATATGGCCGTCCGACGCCGCCGGGGCGACCGCCGCTGCGCCAGGCCGGGACCGAGACCTCGAACCGCGAGCGGATCGGCGATTTCTATCTCTATCCGCTGCCCGAGCGGACCACGATCGCCAACCGTCAGACCAAGCAGGTCAGCTTCCTCGACGTCGCGGGAGCGCCCGCGCAGCGCGCTTATGAATATCGCAACGGCTGGCTCGGCGCCGCCGACCAACCGCAGAGCGTCAACACCGTGCTGCGCTTCTCGAGCTCGCGCGACCAGGGGCTCGGCGACGCTCTCCCCGCCGGCACCATCCGGTTCTATCAGCGCGACCAGCGGGGCAATCCGCAATTCGTCGGCGAGAGCCGGATCGGCCATACGCCGATGGGGTCGCAGATCGGCCTCACCACCGGCCAGGCGTTCGACATCAAGGTCCAGCCGACCGTCGTCGAGCGGCGACGCATCACCTATCAGGAATGGGAGACGACCGACCGCTTCCGAATCACCAACCCGGACGGCACGCTGACGACGGGAGAGCGCGAAAGCCTGCGCGAGCGGACCTTCTGGCAGACCCGGATGCGCTACACGCTGACCAATGCGCGGCCCGATCCGGTGACGGTCATCCTCACCCAGGACGGCCTCTATCCATATTATTGGGCGACTCCGCGGATCATCTCCGAGACCCTTCCGTCGGAGCGTGAGTCGGCGGACGAGGTGACGTGGCGCGTGCCGGTGCCCGGCAATGGCAGCACGACGCTCGAAGTGGTCTTCCAGACCGGCCACTGAGCCGATGCGGCGCCTCCTCCTGCTGATCGCGCTTGCCGCCGCGCCGGCGGCCGCCGGCGCTCAGCCGCTGATCACCTCGCCGGCGCCGGAGGCTGTCGCCGTGACCGTCTATCGCGATCCCGGCCGCTCGAGCGACGAGGCGATGGACCTCGACATGTTGAACGGCTTCGCGCTGATCAGCGAGCGGCGGCGGGTGCGGCTGCCGGCCGGCGAGGCAACGATCCGCTTCGAAGGCGTCGCCGCCGGGATCGTGCCGCAGACGGCGATCGTCACCGGCTTTCCCGGCGGAATCGTCGAGCGCAACCGAGACGCCTACCTGCTTTCGCCGGCGACGTTGCTCGACCGTTCGCTCGGCCGCCGCGTGCACCTCAGGCGCACGTCGCGCGCCACCGGCGCGGTGCGCGAGCAGGAGGTCGAGATATTGAGCAGCGCGGCCGGCGCCCTGGTCATGCGCACCGCCGACGGCATCGAATCGCTGCGCTGCACCGGAATCCCCGAAACGATCGTCTATGACGAGGTGCCGGCGGGCCTGTCGTCGCACCCGACCTTGTCGGTGCGCACCCGTTCGGCGACGGAAGTCGACGCGGTGGTGACCTTGTCCTACCTCGCCACCGGTTTCGACTGGCAGGCGAACTACATCGCCACGCTGTCGGCGGATGAAACGCGGCTCGACCTGTTCGCCTGGCTGACGCTCGGCAGCAACGACGAAACCAGCTTCCCCAATGCGGAGACGCAGGCGGTGGCGGGCCAACCCAATTATACCCGCGCCGTGGTGGAGCCGGTGGAAGGTCCGCCGCTCAACCTGCAATGCTGGCCGAGCCGGACGACGAGCGACATCCCGCTCTACCAGCCGCCGCCGCCGCCCATGCCGCCCGCCGCGCCGGCGATGGACCAAGGCTTTGAAAGCATCGTCGTCACCGGGACCCGGATTCAGCGGTCAAATCTTTCCTCCGTGTCGCCGGTCACCGTGGTGACCCAGGAGAATCTCGGCGACCTCAAGCTCTACCGGGTTCCGGAGCCGGTCACCGTCGCCGCCAACGCACAGAAGCAGGTCGCACTTCTCGTCCGCCCTCAGGTCCGCGTCGAGACCGTCTACCGCGTCCGCCTCGACGCCTCCAATTACGGTGACCCGACCCAGGCCACGCGCTTCCTCGTCACCCATAATCGCACGCGCGAGGGCCTCGGGCTGCCGCTGCCCGCCGGCGGCGTGGCCTTGTTCACGGAGCGCCAGGGCCGGCCGCTGCTGATCGGCGAAGGGATGATCGACGATCGGGCCGTCGGCGACGATGTCGAGATCGGCTTCGATCAGTCGCCCAGTGTCGTCGCGGTCGTCGAGGATGTCAGGCGCGCGGACGGACGCGCGGACAGCTATCGTCTCAGGGTCACCAACGATCAGCCGCGTCCGGTGCGATTCGAGACCGAGTTCGACGTCGAGGACGGTCACAGGATGCTGCCCGAGCGGCGGCTTCAGGAGCGCGACGGGCGTCCTTTATGGCGCGTGACGATCCCGGCCAATGGCAGCGTCACCTTGCGCTACCGGGTCAACGAGATTCCCGACTAAGCCTGCCGCTTGACCGGCCGCGGCCGGTGCTCGTCGTCCAGGGCGACGAACGTGAACAGGCCCCCGGTGACCTTGACCGCCTGGCGGCCCCGCTCGCGCATCGCGATGACCTCGATCCGGATCGCGATCGACGTCCGCCCGATCCGCTCGACCCAGGCATAGACCGACACCACGTCGTGGAGCAGGATCGGGGCGATGAACTCCATCGCCTGGATCGCCACGGTCGCCACCGGCCCGTCGGCCTCGCGCGACGCGACGATGCCCGCGGCGATGTCCATCTGCGAGAGCACCCAGCCGCCGAAAATGTGACCATTGGCGTTGATGTCGCCCGGGCGCGGCGCCACGCGAAGGATTGGCTCGCGATAGGCCGGCGCGGACCCGCTCCCGGCCTCGGCATCAGCAGTCAGCTCGGTGGTCATTCCATTCTCCGAAAGGGGCATCCCCGTCGTGGCGATGCCGCGGGTGAACGGGATCGTGACGTGGCATGGCTTTCAATTGGGCGCGGACCGTGGAAGGATCAAGCGCGAGTCGAATGGCACGCGATGCACAGGAGAAGGCCATGACGGTCGCCGCGATCCTCGCAACCCGCACCGGGGACATCATCGTCGGCGCCCCCGACATGCTGGTCCGCGACGCCGTCAGCCTGCTGTCGCAGCGCAAGATCGGCGCGGTTCCGGTCATGGAGCACGACCAGGTGGCCGGCGTGATGTCGGAGCGCGACGTCATCTACTGCCTGGCGCGGGACGGTGCGGCGATCCTCGATTGGCCGATCAACAAGATCATGACCGCGCCCGCGATCACGGTCGAGCCCGACACGACGGCGCTGTCGGCACTGTCGCTGATGACCAGCCGGCGCATCCGTCATCTGCCGGTGGTGGACGGCAAGAAGCTGATCGGCATCGTGTCGATCGGCGACCTGGTCAAATACCGCCTCGACAAGATCGAGCAGGAGGCGGCGCAGATGCTCAACTACATCCAGAGCGCGTAAGCGCCAGTTCCTCGCTGTGCAGCGAAGCTGAATGGGGAGGGGGACCGTCCGCCGAGGCGGAGCGTAGGCGGATGGTGGAGGGGCAGTTCCCGCCCGCTCGAGCCTTAAGACACCCCTCCACCATGCTGCGCATGGTCCCCCTCCCCATCGCCTTCGGCGACAGGGAGGAGCCTGGGGGTTACCGCGCCAGCAGGACCCGCGCCTGCGTGGCGATCTGGGCCAGCATCGGGGCGGTGGTGACCGGCGCGGTGCGGGCGCGCTCGACGGTGCGGCGGAACTGGTCGATGCGGGCGCCCTGGTCGACCACCCATTTCTCGACCTCGGCGCGCGGGTCCTTGCCCGATTTGGTGCGGCGCTCGAGGAAGCCGAGACGAAGCTCCTCGAAGTCGCGGGCGAGCCCGGCGGTCAGGAGCCGCTCCCACTGGTCGCCGCCGCGGAAATGGTTGGCCGCATTTTGCGCCCAGTCGAGACCCAGCGCCTCGCCGAGCTTGGTATAGGCCTTGGTGAGGGCGATCTCGTCGACGCCGATGCGCTGGCCGAGATTGGCGAGGCCGATGGCGCCGTTGAGCTCCTGAAGACGCACGATCCGGTCGACCAGGTCCTCCGGACCGCCGAGCGCGATCAGGCGGGCACGGACGCCGGCCGCGTCGGCGCGCGGCTCCGGCCGAAGCAGGTCCTGGAGCGCCGCGTCGAGCTTGCTGAGGCCCGGACGAAGCAGCTCCACGATCTCCCCGGGCATCAGGGTCGGCGACGTGCAGCGAAGGATATCGGCGATCTGCATCTGAAGGCCGCGCGACGCCTCTTCGAACAGCCGCAGACGGACCTGCTCGGGGATCTCGACCGTGTCCAGGTCGCCCCACAATGAATCCATGCCGAACAGGCGCTCGGCGGCGATGAACGCGGCCGCGGCCTGGCCGAACGACGCGCCTTCCTCCTCGGTCAGCGCGAAGGACGCGGTGATTCCGAGCCGGTTGACGAAGCGGTTGGCGACCTTGGTGGCGATGATCTCGCAGCGCAGGCGATGGCGCTGGATCGCGTCGCCGAAGCGCTCGCGCATCTGCTCCGGGAAAGCGGCGGCAAGCTCGCCCGCCATCGTCGGATCAGTGGCGACATTGACCTGCTCGATCGCGTCCTGGAGCGCCATCTTGGAGCTCGACAGAAGCACCGCGAGCTCGGGCCGGGTCAGGCCGCGGCCTTCCTGGGCGCGGCGCAGCAGCTCCTCATTGCCTTCCAGCCCCTCGACCGCACGGTTGAGCCGCCCGGCCTCCTCGAGCAGCTCGATCGCCCGGACCTGCGACGGCAGCGCGTCGGCGCCGCCCTGCTCAGCGATCGACAGCGCCAGGGTCTGAAGGCGGTTGTCCTCCAGGACGATCTGGGCGACCTCCTCGGTCATGTCGGCGAGGAGGACGTTGCGATCCTCGAGGGTCAGTCGCCCTTCCTGCATCTCGCGGTTGAGCGGGATCTTGATGTTGACCTCATTGTCCGAGCAGTCGACGCCCGCCGAATTGTCGATGAAGTCGGTGTTGATCCGGCCGCCATGCTGGCTGAACTCGATCCGCGCGGCCTGGGTGACTCCGAGATTGGCGCCCTCGCCGATCGCCTTGGCGCGGATCTCGTCGGCATTGACCCGGACCGGGTCGTTGCCCGGATCGCCGGCGTCGGAATGGCTCTGCGTCGAGGCCTTGATGTAGGTGCCGATGCCGCCGAACCAGATGAGGTCGACGGACGCGCGCAGGATCGCCTGGATGAGCGCGGTCGGCTCGATCTCTTCGAGCTCGAGCCCGAGCATCGCACGGACCTCGGCGGACAGCGGGATCGACTTCTGGCTGCGCGGGAAGATTCCGCCGCCTTTCGAGATCAGCTTCTCGCTGTAATCGGCCCAGCTCGAGCGCGGCAGATGGAACAGCCGGTCGCGCTCCTTCCAGCTCTTCGCCGGATCCGGATCGGGATCGAGGAAGATGTGGCGGTGGTCGAACGCGGCGACCAGCTTGATCGCCTTGCTGAGCAGCATGCCGTTGCCGAACACGTCGCCCGACATGTCGCCGACTCCGGCGACCCGGATCGTGTCCTTCTGGACGTCGATGCCCATTTCGCGGAAGTGGCGCTGGACCGAGACCCAGGCGCCGCGCGCGGTGATCCCCATCGCCTTGTGGTCGTAGCCGTTGCTGCCGCCGCTGGCGAAGGCGTCGCCGAGCCAGAAGCCGCGCTCGGCGGAAATGGCGTTGGCGATGTTGGAGAAGGTCGCCGTGCCCTTGTCGGCGGCGACCACGAAATAGGGATCCTCGCCGTCGCGGATCACCACCTGCGGCGGGTGGACGACCTTGTCCTCGACGATGTTGTCGGTGACCGACAGCAGCGAGCGGATGAAGATCCGGTAGCTCTCCGTGCCTTCCGCGAGCCAGGCGTCGCGGTTGGACGGCGGCGGCAGCTGCTTGGCGTAGAAGCCGCCCTTGGCGCCGGTCGGGACGATCACCGCATTCTTGACCAGCTGAGCCTTCATCAGCCCGAGGATCTCGGTGCGGAAGTCGTCGCGCCGGTCGGACCATCTAAGGCCGCCGCGGGCGACCGGGCCGCCGCGCAGGTGGATGCCCTCGACTCGCGGCGAATAGACCCAGATCTCGCGCCACGGCACCGGCGCCGGTAGGCCGGGCACCTGCGAGGAATCGAGCTTGAAGGCGAGCGCCTCCTCTGCCGCCGGCGAGAAAGCGTTGGTGCGCAGGGTCGCCGCGACGACTCCGCGGACCAGACGCATGATGCGGTCCTCGTCGATCGCGGCGACGTCGGCGAGGCCTTTCTCGATCTTGCGGTTGGCCGCGGCCACGGCCTTTTCGCGATCTTCGCCGAGGGCGGGGTCGTGCATCGCCTCGAACAAGGCAATCAGGCCGTGGGTGACGACCGGCGCCCGGCGCAGCGCCTCGACGACCGTGATCATCGAATAGGACAGGCCGGTCTGGCGCAGGTAGCGGAACCAGGCGCGCAGCAGCACGACGGCGCGCGGATCGAGCGCGGCGGTGACGATCAGCTGATTGAAGACGTCGTTCTCGGACGCGCCCTCGAGAACGGAGGCGACGACTGCCTCGATGACGTCCGCACGCTCGAGGATCGGCGCCGCGGACGCTCCATCGGCGGTGACGACCGCGAATTCATGGATATGGCTGCCGTCCTGGTCCTCGAGCCGGGTCGGCGTCTCCTTGAGGACGTGGAAGCCGAAATTCTCCAGCACCGGCACGACGTTCGACAAGACGATGAGACCGCCCGAGCGGTAGATCTTGAGGCGAAGCTGGTTCTCTGGGTCGATCGGCAGGCTGTAGAGCCGGACCGAACGGTCCTTGCTGTCCTGCAGGCTGTCCAGGCGCACGACGTCCTGCGCCGCATCCTCGATCGGATAGCGCGCGCGATAAGCGGGGGGAAAGAATTGCGCACGGCTCATGGTGAGGGTCGCGGCCCGGCGGGGGCTGACGATCGCACCGAGCGCCTCCTCGAGGTTCGGCTCCCAGCCGCGCACCATCTCGTCGAGCCGCCGGTCGAGCTCGGTGGAGTCCGGCGTCGGCCGCCTGGGATCGACGGTGAGGGTGTAGCGGACCGAGGCGAGGTCGCCGTCGCCGAGGTCGACCGACCAGCTGGTCATCGTGCCCTTGGCCGCCTGCGCGAGCATTTCGCCGATCTGGACTCGGCGGCGGGTGGTGAGCTCGTCGCGCGGCAGCCACACGAACGCGAACAGATGACCCTTGAGGGTCGAGCGGACGAGGAACAAGGTCGGCCGCGGACGGTCGGCGAGCGACATCGCGGTCGCCACCAGCGCCTTCACCGACTCGCTGTCGAGATTGACGAGCAGGTCGTGCGGCAGCGAGCTGACCGCGTGGCGGATCGCCTTGCCGCTATGGCCCCTCGGGTCGAAGCCGAACGATTGCTCGAGTTCCTGCAACCGCCGGCGCAGGATCGGCACGGTCTCGACCGGCGCCTTGAGCGCCTTGCTGGTCCACAAGCCGGCATGAACGCCGATCGCAGCGATCTTGCCGGCCTCGACGATCGGCACGGCGATGAGGTCGAGCGGCACGCGGCGGTGGACGGTGGACTTGCGCTCGGCCTTGGCGACGAGCGGCACCTGTCCGCCTTTCTTGAAATAGGCGATGGCGCTCTCGCAGCCGCCCTCGTCGCCGGGCGGGCTGGGCGTCCGAAAGATTCCGAGCCCCCCCGCGGAAGCCTGGCCCGGACGCTCGACCTGGTAGCCAAGCAGAGTCATGGCGCCGCCGGCGAACCATTCGAGCAGCTCGCGCCCTTCCGGGTCCTCGGCGAGGGCCGCGTCGGCGCGCATCTGCTCCTGCATCGCGCGCCAGTCGGTCACCGCCGAGCGGACGTCGGCGAGGACCTTGTGCAGCTCCAAGGTGAGCTCGCGGCGGATTCGAGCGTCGGCCCGGTCGACCTCCATGTAGATGATCGATTCGCGGATCGCCGCGCCCGCGGAAGAATCGCCGATCGCGACCAGATTGCCCTCTTTGTCGCGCACCACGTCGAGCACCGGATGAAGCAGGCGATGGATCAGCAGGCCTCGCGCGGTGATCGCCGCAGCGGTCGAATCGACCAGGAAGGGCATGTCGTCGTTGACGATGCAGATCCGCATGCGGCGGTGGCCGATTGCTCCGCCCGACGATTCGACCCGGACCAGCGGCACGCATTCCGGGCGTCGCCCCGCACAGTCCGCGACGAACTCCGCGGTTTCGAGGCAGTCGGCCTCATCGAACCCTTCGACCTCGCCGGGCAAGGCGCCGTCGCACAAGGCATGGCTGAGGGAAGTGAGAAGACGCTGGCGAGCGGTGAGGTCCGCCCCCATGCTGTCCGCGTTCATATGGGCCGCTCCCGAAAGTCGCTGGGGACGCGCGCGGCGTCTCTCCATTCGACGCGGCTATAGACCTGCCCGAGCGGGCGCTTCAAGGCTGGCCTTCATGGGTCGCGATTGCCGGGCGGGCGGGGGAAACCACCCCTCGCAGTCGCGATGGATGAGATCAGTCGGAGGCGCGGGCGATGGCGCTGTCGACCAGCTTGCCGTCGCGCAGCGCGGGGGCGATGACGGCGAGACGGCCGTCGTCCTCACGGCGGGCGACGAGGAGGACGATCTCCCCCGCTTCGGCGCCGCCGGCGTCGACGCCGTCGACCAGGGCCAGGGCCGGTGCGGCCTCGAAGCGGGCGCGGCGCTCGGCCGCGCGGTCGGGCTTCGGCTGTGGCCGGCGCGCGGCGCGCTCGGCGGCGACGATCCCCTTGAGGCCGCCGTCAAACTGCTCGAGCACCTGCGCGAACCCGCCGAGCTCGATCCCGGAGCGGCGCGCCCAGGACAAGGCGGCGGCGAACTCGGTAATTCGGCTCTTGTCATAGTCGCTGCCGAAGATGAGCTTGATCAGCGGCGTCATCGGCGCGCGCTGCTGCCCCTTCAGGCCGGCATCGTCGAGAAGCTCGGCATATTCGTCCGGCGCGGCGTCGGCGGCGAGCGAGAAATCGAAGGCGAGGCCAAGCGCGCGATAGAGGGCGGTGCGGCTGCGATGGTCCGCCGAGCGCGCATATTCGGCGCCGGCCCGGGCGTGGCCGAGCCGGTCGGCGAGCCCGGCGTCGGCGGGCAGTTCGTCGAGGTCGCCGTCGCCATCGCCGTCAGGCCACAGGCTGAGGGTGCTGCCGTCGCGCTCGTCGCCATTCCCCGGAAGCTGGTCATGTTCGGCATGAGGGCCGTCGGCCCAGACCGGCAGGTCGCTCCGCTCCGGCACCTTGGCGATGGCGCGGTCGATGGCGCTGGCAAGGCCGTTGGCGGTGCCGTTGTCGGCCAGGTCCTTCCAGTTGATGACTCCATAGATGAAGTCGATCTCATCGCCGTTGGACGACAGCGGCATCAGGATCCCGCGATAGAGCGTGTTGATGCCGCGGTGGCTCAGGAATTCCGCCTCGAAGCCGATCGGCGCGTGGTTGGCGATGATCTGCATGTAGTGGTCGGTGAGGCGCGACAGCAAGGAGCGGGCCGGCACCTCGCTGATCCGCTGGCGGCCGAAGTCGATGCCGCATTCGGCCTTGAGCTCGGCGCCGAGGAAGGCGATGGCCGGGTCGTCCCGATCCTCGGTGAAGTCGAGCAACACGCTGTGCGGCCCGAAATCGCCGATCTTCTC
The DNA here is from genome assembly GCA_023417515.1 of Pseudomonadota bacterium. Lineage (GTDB taxonomy): Bacteria > Pseudomonadota > Alphaproteobacteria > Sphingomonadales > Sphingomonadaceae > Allosphingosinicella. The sequence goes on from JAEZFL010000160.1 coordinate 37,397, forward strand.
GGGTCTGAGGTCCTCGATCGAAGGATAGGGCCGGCCGTCGAGCAGCGACACCCAATGATTGTAGGCGCGCACATGCATGCGGCGCTCGTCGAAGCCGATCGAGGGCGGGCGCTCGATGGCGGGCTCGTCGTCGCCATGCGGCGACCAGCCACTGTCCTCGTCAAACCCGCGCAAGCTGTCCATCCGGCCGTCGTCCCACAGCGTTCCAGCGCCGAAACCTGCACCGCGCGTGGTTGAGATATGGTTAAGGCGATGGAAAAGCTTGGCCGCTTGTGTCGGCGCAGGGCCGCTGGTAAGGCCCCGCCCCACCGGCGCCGTTGTAGCTCAGCTGGTAGAGCAACGCATTCGTAATGCGTGGGTCGGGGGTTCGAGTCCCTTCAACGGCACCACCTTCTCCATCGATTCCGCCGCCTCGCTCCCCGACACGCAGGCCGGGAGGGCGCTCGTCCGTTCAGACGGGTGCAAGGCGCGGCGGGGCATGACCCGCGGCCCGATGACCCGCCGACTCCGCTCGATCCTGCTGATTGCCGCGCTCGCCGCGATCGTCCTGGCCGCCGCTCTGCCGCTGCTGCGCGGGATTCCGGTCGATCCGCCGCAGCCGCCGCTGCCGAGCGAGAAGGTCGACGCCCCGAAAGGCGCGTCTGCGGTCTAGCGGCGAACGCCGAAATGATTGCGCGGAGGCACCTTGCGGGTCGACGCGGTGAGCTGGTCGAGCGTCGCCTGGTGAAGCGGGCTGGTGAATTCGAACCCGGCCTTGCCGCCATCGACCCATGCCACCTTGCAGGCCAGAGCCTCGATGCCCGGCAGCTTCAGGAACAGATGCTGGCCTTGCTCGAGCGCCATGTCGCATTCGGCCATGAAGCCGTCGGTCGAGAGGTTGCGCACTTCGGCATCGGCGACGGCCGCGCCGGGCTCGCGCAGGCTTGCCGCCAGATTGACCATGCGCCGCTCGGTACGGCGCCCTTCCGCTGCCGGCAGCACCGCCAGCTGACCCTTGTGCATATGTTCTCCGCCGGTTCCTGAAAGCCTTATGCCTTCGCGCCTCTTAGGCATTGTTGAAGCCTGATGGTTAACGCGGAGCCAAAGTGCGCCCCGGTACGTTCCGCAGCCGAAGTTTATCAATCAGCGGAGCGGCTTGTGCGTCTGAAAAATAGCTGGCTCGCGGCCGCGGCGGCGATGGCCGTCGCGACCGGCGGCTGCAATTTGATCGACAGCGGGGGCGGCGCGGGCCCGGCCAGCGTGACCGCGGAGGCCCTCCAGGGCGCTGCGCAGGATGGCGAGGTCCGCCGCTTCTACGAGGCCCGGCAGTGGCAGGCCGCCTGGAACCAGGAGCTCGGCGACCAACTGGTCGAGACGCTCCGCGGCGCCGTCCGCCATGGCCTCAACCCCGAATCCCTGCTTCGCGACGTCGAGTCGGCCGGCTCGCCGGTCGAGCGCGAAGTGGCGCTGACCAAGGCGGCGCTGACCTATGCGGGCACGCTCGCCCATGGCGCCACCGATCCCAGGCGCTTGACCCCGGTCTACGAGGTGCCGCGCAACCAGGTCGACGTCGCCCGCGGCCTCGCCGAGGCGGTGGCGGCGAACAATGCCGGTCAATGGATCGAGAGCCAGGCGCCGCAGGACGCGGAGTATCGCGCGCTCTCCGCCGCCTATGTGCAGATGATCCAGGCGCAACAGCAGCAACACCAACCGCAGCAGCAACCGGCCGCCAGCCAGCAGAACGTTCAGGGCAATGCGCAGGCCGACGAGCCCAAGGCGAAAGCGGACGACGACGAGCGGCGCGTCGAGGCGGACCAGGTCGCGCCGGACGACCGCGCCGTCATCCTGGCGGTGAACATGGAGCGGCGGCGCTGGCTTGAGCGCCAGCCGCCGCAGACCCGGATCGACGTGAACACCGCAGCGGCCTTCCTGCGCTACTATCGCGACGGCAACCTCGCCGACCAGCGGGTGGTCGTCACCGGCGAACCCGGCTGGGAGACTCCGCAGCTCGGCTCGCCGATCTTCCGCCTGGTCGCCAACCCGACTTGGACGGTGCCGGACTCGATCGAGCAGGACGAACTCGCCAGCCTCAGCCCGGCCCAGCTCGCCCGGCGCAACATGGTCCGCGAGAACGGCCGGCTGGTCCAGCAGCCGGGGCCGCAGAACGCGCTCGGCCTGGTCAAGTTCGACATGGAGAACGACCATGCCATCTACCTCCACGACACGCCTGCCAAACAGATGTTCGGTCGGCCCGACCGTCATCTCAGCCATGGCTGCGTCCGCGTTCAGGACGCGCTCGGCTTCGCGCGGCTGCTCGCCCAGCATGAGGGCAAGCTCGAACAGTTCGAGCGCGCCCTGAGCAGCGGCAACCGGCGGGGGGCCGGAGCGGATATCGCGCCGACCTACATCAATCTCGATCGGCGGATCCCGGTGCGGCTGCTCTACCACACCGCCTATCTCGACAACGGGCAGGTGACCTTCGCCCCCGACGCTTATGGCTGGGACGCGGCGGTCGCCGAGGGGCTCGGACTGAGAGCGCCGGGCGCAAGCAGCGAGGCCCTTCAGCGCGCCCGACAGAAGCGTGCGGAGCGCCGGCAGGGCGCCGATTTCGGCCCCTGAACCTTTGGTCGGGCGGCGGGCACGGCACAGCCGTTCCGACCCCACTCCTCCTCGCGGAATCGGAACGGGCAGCGGCGCCCGACCGTTGATCCAGAGCATATTTTCCAATCCGGACCTATGAGGAGGCACGTCACATGGCCGACTATCGATATGGCAACGAGCGCTCTCGCAGCTCGATCTTTTCCGACGACGACAACGGTGGCTGGCGCGGCCGCGAACAGGGCCGCTGGGTCCGCGACGACGACCGCGGCAGCGGCTGGCACCGCGAACACGGCCGCGGCGGCAGCGACGACCGCGGTTTCTTCGAGCGCGCCGGCGACGAGGTGCGTTCCTGGTTCGGCGACGAGGAAGCCGAGCGCAGGCGCGAGATGGACGCGCGCCGCTACGAGCAGGAGCATGGCACCGGCGGCGGCGACTGGCGAAGCCATGACGACCAGTGGACCGGCCGTCCGATGTCGCACCGCGACGATCATCGCGACTTCGGTCGCAGCAGCTACGGCCAAAGCAGCAGCTATGGTCAGAGTTCCTATGGCCAGGGCTCCTACGGCCAGGGCGGCTCGGGCGGCGGCGACTTCGGCCGCGGCAGCTTCGGCCAGAGCAGCAGCGGCTTCGGCCGCGGCGACATGTCAAGCTATCGCCGGCAAGGCGGGCAGGACCAGGATTACGGGCGCAGCAGCTATGGCGGCGGCGGTTATGGCGAAGGCGGCTTCGGCGGCTACGAGCGCACCCGCGGCCAGTCCTCCTCAGGCCAGTCGGCGTTCGGGCAATCCGGCCAGAGCTTCGGTTCCGGCGGCTCGTCCGGCGAAGGCTATGGCGGCCTGAGGTTCGGCCAGTCGGGCCAGGTCATGGGCTCGGCCGAGCGCGGCTTCGGCGAGGGCAGCCGCGGAAGCACGCCCCATGACGAAAATTACCGGCGCTGGCGCGACCAGCAGATCGCCCAGCTCGACCGGGAATATGACGAATATTGCCGCCACCGGCAGCAGCAGTTCGAGCAGGATTTTTCGAGCTTCCGCCAGTCGCGCTCCGGCCAAGGCGGCCAGATGAGCGGGCAGGCCGGCCAGACGGGCCAGATGGGCGGGCAGTCCGGCTCGACCATGTCGGGCTCCGGCATGTCGGGGTCCACCATGTCCGGATCGGGCACCAGCGGATCGGCCGGCACCCACTCGATGGGGTCGGGCACCAGCGGAACGAGCACCGAGAGCAGCACCGGCAGCAATGCCGGAGCGACCACCGCAGGCGCCGGCAATGCGTCGGCCGCCACCTCAAGCACAGGGAGCAGCGGCGGCACGGCAGAGACGGCGACCGCAGGCAGCAGCACGCGCGGCAGCCGTTCGCGGTCGCGCTGAACGAGGACGGGCGGGCGGCGCGATGCCGTCCGCCCGCCACCAACCACGAATGATCAAGGAGCAGGATGATGGCTGACAGACGCTATCGCGACGACGACAGGGGCGGCAGCGGCTGGACCGAGGATATCGACCGCGGCCGCAGCTACGGGCGCAGCCGAAGCGACGATTACGGGCGCGGCGGCGACAGCCGCTCGATGTTCGGATCGAACTGGCGCGGCCGAGACGACCAGCTCGAGCGCGAACGCGGCGGCTGGGGCGATCTGTGGGATCCCCACGAGGACCGCCGCCGCGAGCAGAGGCGAAGCCGCGCCTGGTCGCACGACGAGGACCGCGGACGCTCGCGCCGGGACGAGGAACGCGGGCGGCGCCCGTGGGACGACGAACGCGAACGCTACGGCCGCGACGACCGTCGCGAAGGCCTGCCGATCGACGAGACCGACCGGCTGATCGCCTCCAACAAGGTCGAGGGCACGGCCGTCTACGGCCTCGACGGCGACCGGCTCGGAAGCGTCTACAATTTCATGGTCGATAAATATTCGGGCAAGGTCGAATATGCCGTGATGAGCTATGGCGGCTTCCTCGGCATGGGCACGCGCTATTATCCCATGCCCTGGAAGCTTCTGAAATATGACACACGGATCGGTGGCTATCGGGTCGAGATGACCCATCGCGACCTTGAGCGCGCGCCGAGCTTCGACCGCAACAGCGAGCCGCGCTTCGACACCGCCTACGGCGAGCGCGTCCACGGCTGGTACGGCCTGAGCTATTGAACGAGGGGGGCGGCCTCCATGCCGCCCCCCATGTCATCCCCGCGAAAGCGGGGATCCAGCTTCTCCTTTGCGATTCGTAGAAGGCAGCTGGATTCCCGCTTTCGCGGGAATGACAGTGGTGGTTTGAACGAACGCCGCGCGCTAAGCAGCCGGCATGGCCCGGCCGCTGCTTCACGATTATTTCCGTTCCTCCGCCTCCTACCGCGTTCGAATCGCGCTTCGGCTGAAGGGTGTCGAGCATGACAGCGTCAGCGTCGACCTTCGCGCCGGCGACCAGCGCGCCGGCGAATACAGGGCGCGCAACCCGCAAGGCTTCGTGCCGATGCTCGAGATGGACGGGCTCAAGCTGATCCAGAGCCTGGCGATCATCGCCTATCTCGAGGCGGTTCGCCCGGAGCCGCGGCTGCTTCCCGCCGATCCCGCCGACCAGGCCCATGTCCGGGCAATGGCGCTGCTCATCGCCTGCGACATCCATCCGCTCAACAATCTGCGGGTGCTCAACTATCTCAAGAACGAGCTCGGCCAGGACGAGCCGGTCCGCAACGACTGGTACCGGCACTGGATCGCCGAAGGCTTCGCCGCACTGGAGGTGCTCGCCGCCCCCCGCGCCGGCCGTTTCCTGTTCGGCGACGCGCCGACACTGGCGGACGTCTGCCTGGTACCGCAGATGTACAATGCGCGACGCTTCGACGTCCCGCTTGACGATTATCCGCTGCTGGTGCGGGTGGATTCCGAGGCGAACAAGCTGGACGCCTTCGCCGCCGCCCATCCCGACCGGGTGGCGGGCTGAGAGACAAGGAGACGGACATGGGACGGGTCGACGCCATCAACCGCGGCATGGAGCAGCTGAGTCCGCTCGCCTCGGTGGAGATTCCGTCGCTCAAGGACCGGGTCAGCGAGGAGGAGTGGAACGTCCGGGTCGACCTCGCCGCCGCCTATCGAATGATCGCTTATTATGGCTGGGACGACCTCGTCTTCACCCACCTTTCGGCGCGGGTCCCCGGGCCGGAGCATCATTTCCTGCTCAACCCCTACAACCTCATGTTCGAGGAAGTGACAGCATCGTCGCTGGTCAAGGTCGACGTCAACGGCAACCCGGTCGAGCCGACTCCGTTCATCACCAACCCGGCCGGATTCGTCATCCACTCGGCGCTGCACATGGCGCGCGAGGACGCCCATGCCGTGATGCACCTCCACACGCCGCATGGTCAGGCGGTGTCGGCCCATCGCGACGGCCTCTTGCCGCTGACCCAGACCGCGATGCTGGTCCGCGACGAGATCGCCTTCCACGAATATGAGGGCGTCGCGGTCGACCTCGACGAGCGCGAGCGGCTGGTCGCCGACCTTGGCGACAAGAGCCTGATGCTGCTTCGCAACCACGGCACCCTCGCCACCGGCGCGAGCGTCGGCGAATGCTTCATCAAGCTCTATTATCTGGAGCGCGCCTGCCAGGCGCAGGTGATGGCGCTCGCCGCCGGCGAGGCCAATGTCGGCCATCCCCCGCAGGGCTCGCCCGAAGTCACCGCCCAGCAGGGCAAGGTCGGCCTCAAGGTGGTCGCCCAGGCGCTCGCCTGGCCGGCCCTGCTGCGCAAGGCCTACCGGCTCGACCCCAGCTTCGCGAGCTAACTAGCCGCGCTCGCCGCTCCGCGCAGGGGCGCCGAGAAACGTCCGCACTTCCTGCACGAACAGGTCCGGCTGGTCGTACATGATGAAGTGGCGCGCATTCGGAACGCGCTGGAGCCGGGCCCCCGCCAAGTTGCGATAGGACAGCTGGTAATAGGCATCCATCTGCGCGTCGGTGAGCGGCGCGCCGAACGGAGTCACGTACAGCACCGTGGTCGGGGCGGTGATCCGGCCGAGCTCGGGCTTCAGGTCCGTCGTGATGAGCTCGTACATCGAGCGGCCGGACACCGAGCGGTCGCTCGCCATCGTATCGGCGATGGCTGCGGGGCGCTCGCTCTCGGTGGCGATCATGGTCGCCAGCGTCTGCTCGTTGCGCGCGCGATAGGCGTCCATGGGACCTTCGGCGATTCCCGCGCGGATCTGCTCGGCGACCGCGCGGAGCGCTTCGGGAGACTGGCCGGGGCCGAACATGTCGCCGAGATAGGGAAGCATGTCGACGACCATCAGCCGGCTGACGCGCTCGGGATGGCGGGCGGCGACCATCATGCCGATCGTTCCCCCCATCGAATGGCCGATCACCGCCGCCGGACGCCCGATCGCCTCGCCGATATAGCGCGCGATCTCCTCCGCGACCGGGGCCGCGACCGGGCCGTCGCCGGCATTGCCTTCGGCGGGGACCCCCGCAAAGCCCTTCACCTGGACGAGATGATAGCGATAGCCGGGCAGCGCCTGAATCAGGCCGCGCCACACCCGCGGTGACGAGCCGAGGCCGTGGACGAGGACCACGTCCGGCCCCGAGCCGGTGGTCGTGACGGCGATTCGGCCCGACCGGAACTGCGCCTGCGCCGTGGCGGGCGCGAGCAGGCCGAACAGCAAGGCCAAGCCCATCAGGAACTGCCGCCGAAACATATGAACCTCCCCAATATCGAGCCGGACTGTTTACCGGTGCCAGTCCTTTGGCAAGCGCTTGGCCGCGATGAAGTAGAGAAGCGAACTCAGCAAGTAGAAGCCGAGGCCGTAGAGGATCGAGTAGCGCAGCGACTCTTCGCCATAAGCGGCAGTCAGCACCTTGGAGATTCGCCCGAGCAGCCAGATTCCGAATCCGATCCCGATCAGATTGTTGATGAACAGGAAGCTCGCCGAGGCGGTCGCGCGCATGTTCGGCGGAACGATGTGCTGGACCGCGGCGATCACCGGGCCCAGCCAGGCCAGCGCCAGCATCTGGCCGATCGCGAACAGGATCCAGGCGATGACGAGCGAATGGGTCATCGTTCCGATGGCGAAGATCGGCGCGGCGATCAGGAACGAGATCGCCGGGATGAGCGCGTAGGAAGCGGGGCGGTCCGGCCCGGTTCGGTCGGCGAACCAGCCGCCCAGCCAGGTCCCCGCCATGCCGCCGACGAGGACGATCGAGCCATAGAACCAGCCGACCTGCGACAGCTCGAGATCGAAGCTGCGCGTGAAGAAGGAGGGCAGCCAGAAGATCAGGCCGTAGCCGAGGATCGAACCGGAGGCGGCGCCGAACGACAGCAGCCAGAAGCTCGGCTTGCGTGCCAGCGTCGCGGCGACGGTCGGAAAGGGCGGCGCCGGCTCGCTGGCCTGGCCGTCGGCGCTGTCGAAACCGCCACGGACCGGCTCGCGGATTCCGAGCTTGACCAGCAAGGCTGCCGGAAGGCCGGCGAGGCCGACGATGATGAAGGCCCAGCGCCAGTCGAGATACTGGCCGATCCAGCCGCCGAAGAACACGCCGAGCGCCGAGCCGATCGGGATTCCAAGCGAGAAGAAAGCAAGCGCCCGGGCGCGGCGCTCCTTCGGGTAGAAATCGGAAATGAGGGCGTAGGACGGCGCGACTCCGCCCGCCTCGCCGATGCCGACGCCCATTCGCGCCAGGAACAGGTGCCAGAAATTCTGCGCGAGGCCGCACAATGCCGTGAAGCCGCTCCACAAGGCGACCGAGAAAGCGATGATGCTGACCCGGTTCCTGCGGTCGGCGAGCCAGGCGATCGGGATTGCCAGGCCGGAGTAGAACAACGCGAAGGCGATCCCGCCCATCAGCCCGAGCTGCTCGTCGTCGAGCCCGAGCTCGGCCTTGATCGGGACCGCGAGCACCCCGATGATCTGGCGGTCGATGAAATTGAAGATGTAGGCGAGGAGCAGGATCGCCAGCACGCGTCCGCCAGGGGTCGTATGCGCCGGGGCCCCCATCCCGCTCCTCGCCTGGTCGCTCACCGGAAGTTCAAGCCGACGGTGAGGAAGACCTGGAACGGATTGCCGTAATAAGCGGTCAGCACGCCCTCGGCGCCGAGCGTCGAGCTGAGGCCGGGCTGGCCGTTGGCGAGGATGAACTGGCCGGTGTCGGGGTTCTGGCGGAGGAAGTTGTATCCAGACACGATGTAGCGCTCGTCCGTGATGTTCTTGGCGTGGAGGCCGATCGAGTAGCGGTCATTGTCCGACCGCCACACCAGGCTCGCGTCCCACAACGCATAAGCGTCCTGGTCAAGCCCCGGCACGGCAAGCTCGAACTGCTGGCTGTCGCCGCGATAGGACACGGTGGTCATCGCGTTAAGCATGCCGCCGGCGAGCGGAATGCCGTAGTTGAGAGTCCCGCTCGCGGTCAGGTCCGGAGTGTTCTGGATCGCCCGGCGGTCGGCCACGTCGAGGCCGCGCGAGTCGATGTAGGAATCGAACTGGGCGTCAAGATAACCGACCATGAAGTTGAAGTTCAGCGAGTCGCCATCGCGGCCGAGATTGCGGGCGAGCACCGCATTGCCCTCGAACTCGATGCCCTTGAAGGTCGCCGCGGCGGCGTTGGTGGTGATTCCGATGAACTGCTGAACGCCGCCGATCACGGCGCCGACCGAACCCGGGATCTGGACGTCCTGATAATCGGCGTAGAAGCCGACCAGGCTGAAGTTCAGTCGGCGGTCGAAGAAGGACGCGCGCCAGCCGAGCTCGTAGCTGTCGACCGTCTCCGGCTGGAAGCTGAAGAAGTCGTAGACCTGCTGAGGCGTGCAGATTCCGCCGGTCGGAGTGCGGCACGCGGTAGCGACTCCGCGCGGATCGAATCCGCCGCCTTTGAAGCCGCGCGAATAAGCGGCGTAGATGTTCATGTCCTCGCGCGGGCGGAAGCTGACCGAGGCGCGCGGAGTGAACTCCTCGAAGTTCGCCGATCCGCTGAAGTCGGTCTGCGGCAGGAGCAGGGTGCCGGGGCCGCCGAAGAAGGGCGAGCCGCCGCCTATGAACAGGTTGCGCACGATGTCCGAGGTGCGCTCGTCCCAGGTGTAGCGGCCGCCGACCGAGACGCTGAACTGGTCGCTGATGTCCCAGGTCAGGTCGCCGAACAGGGCATAGGTCTCGGTGTCGACGTCGCCGAAGGTGAGCGCGGTGACCGTGCCGGGAAGCCGGACGTCGAAGATCGTCCGGGCATTGGCGTTCAGATAATAGAAGCCGAGCAGGGCGTTGACGTTGCCGACGTCGATCAGCGCCTGGACTTCCTGGCTGAACTGCTCGTTCTCATAGACCGCGGGAACGTCGACATCGACCGCGGGCAGAGCGTCGAAATCGATCGGAGTGCCGCTCTCGTCCATGCGCAGCGCGGTGATGTTGCGAAGCGTCAGCCAGTCGGTCGGCTCGACCTGGGCGTAGAGCGAGAAGCCGTGGGATTCGACGCGCTGGTCGGGATCGAGCAGGCCGCCGCGCGTGTCGAACACGTCCGGAAGCACCGGAATGCCGCTGACCAGGCCCGGGATCAGCCGGTGGCCGCCGCGCGGGTTGCTGTCGTCGATGGTGAGGTCGCCCGACAGGCGGACGAACACGCGGCCCGAATCCGGGTTGATCTCAAGCGCTGCGCGGCCGGCCCAGATGTCGCGGTTGTAATTGGCGTCGCCGGTCGTGAGATTCTCGCCGAAGCCGCCGCGCGACAGTCGGGCGACGGTCGCCCCGACCCGCACCGCGGGGACCCCCACCGGAGTGCTGACGCCGACGACGAGGTCGGCATGGTCATAATTGCCGACCGTGCCGCGAACCCGAAGGGTTGGCGTATCGGCCATCCGGCGCGAGACATACTTGATCGCGCCGCCGATCGTGTTGCGGCCGTAGAGCGTGCCCTGCGGCCCGCGCAGCACCTCGATCCGCTCGACGTCATAGATGTCGAGCAGGGCGGCCTGCGGGCGGTTCAGATAGACGTCGTCGACATAGATTCCGACGCCGCTCTCGAAGCCGGCGACCGGGTCCTGCTGGCCGACTCCGCGGATGAAGGCGGTGAGCGTCGAGTTGGTGCCGCGCGACGCCTCGATCGTCACGTTCGGCGTGGTGTCGGCGATATCGGTGATATCCAGGGCGCCCGCGGCCTCGAGCTCGTCGCCGGTATAAGCGGTGATCGCCAGTGGAACGTCGATCAGCCGCTCCTCGCGGCGACGCGCCGTCACGGTGATGAAATTCTCGCTTTGCTCGGCCTCGTCGACCGCGGCCTCGCTGGACGGGAGGTCCTGAACCGGCTGCTCGTCCTGGGCGAGCGCCGGGGCGGCAACCAGCAGGGCGCCGGCGGCGACGCCGAGCTTCAGGCCCACGAGCATCCGTTGCTTCAACATCATCCTATCCTCCTGTTTCGAAAATCGGTCTTCGTGCTGGTGACTGGCGGCAGGCTCGCCGCGAAATCGATGACGGTTCGGTTGAACAACACCGGCTCCTCGAGGTGCGGCGCGTGGCCGGACCGGGCGAAGCGGACCGCGCGCGCATTGGGCAGCGCGGCGACCAGATGGTCGGCGGTGTCGGCGCCGTAGAGCTGGCTCTGCGCGCCGTGGACGATCAGCGTCGGGTGGCGAATCTCGCTGAGCAGCGGGCGCAGGTCCTGCTGCTCGAGCGAAGCCCACAATTCGGCGATCGCAGCCGGATCGTTGCGTGCGAATTCGGCGCTCGCCCATGCGGCAGTGGCGCGCTGAGCCTCCGCGATCGGCTGAGCGAAGATCGCCTGGCCGGCATTCGAGGCGAAAGCGGCATAGTCGTTGCGGATAGCCGCGGAGCGCGCCTCGCACGCTTCGGGCGAGAGGCCCAGATCCCAGTCGGGGGAGTTGCGCACGCGGGCGGTCATGTCGACGACGACCGCGCCGGCGAAGCGGCTCGCGGCCGGCCCGGCAAGGACGTGCCAGAGAATGGTTGCGCCGAGGGACCAGCCGATTCCGATCGCGTCATGGAGGTCGAGCGCCTCGACCAGCTCGGCAATGTCGGCGGCCGCTCTCTCGACGGTGACGTTGGCGGCGTCGGAGCGACCATGGCCGCGCAGATCGACGATGATGAGGCGGAAACGGTCCGCAAGCGCGGCCTGCTCGCGGAAGAAGTCACCATGGGCCATCAGCCCGTGCAGGAGCAGGAGCGGACGCGCCGACGCATCCCGCGGGCCCTCGTCGCGATAGGCGATCACGCCGCCGTCAGATGCGGTGAATGCTTCCAAGATCCCTCCCGGCGCTGCGCTCCTGTTCGGAGTCTCGGCCCTTTCACGGCGGCTTGTGCAATTCTCCGAAACCTGAGTCAAGGTTCATGTTGAGGGCTGAACCGTGATTCAGCTTGAGTCGCGGGGGCGTTGGAGGCAGGTTCGTCCCGCGCCTCGCGCCACATAGTCGGGGGAGAGGCGGCCTTGCGCGCAGGCGCCGGACCGCCGCGGGGTTTCGGGAGGGAAGATGCAGGAAGGCCAGGCGATCGCCGACAAGACGCCGCGCACCGAGCGGGGGCGGCGCACCTTGCGCAAGCTTCTCGAGGCGGCCGCGCAGGAATTCGGCACCCGCGGCTATCACGACGCGGCGATCACCGGAATCACCGCCCGCGCCGGAGTCGCGCTGGGCAGCTTCTATACCTATTTCGATTCCAAGGAGGCGGTGTTCCGGGCGCTCGTCCGCGACATGAGCCAGACCGTGCGCAGCCATGTCGCCGAGGCGGTCAAGGACGCGCCGGACCGCCTGTCGGCCGAGCGGACCGGGCTCGCCGCCTTCATCGCCTTCACCCGCAAGCATCCCGAGCTCTACCGGATCATCGAGGAAGCGCAGTTCGTCGCCGAGGACGTCTACCGCCAGCATTATCTGACTTTCGTCGACGGTTACCGGCGCAACCTCTCGGCGGCCCGCGCGCGCGGCGAGATCAGCGACGGGCCCGACGAGCTGCGCGCCTGGATGCTGATCGGCATGAGCGTGTTCCTCGGCATGCGCTACGGCCTGTGGAACAAGGACCTGAGTCCTGACGAGGTCGCCGACGAGACGATCCGGTTCATCTCGGAAGGGCTCGCAGTGCGATGATCCGCGACCTGCCCGACCTGCTTGCAAGCCGGGCGGCGCTGTCCGGCGACTCGGTCGCGCTCGAGGAGACGGCGAGCGGCGCGACGCTCACTTATGCCGAGCTCGACCGGCGCGCGTCCCGGGCCGCGGCGATGCTTGCGGCGCGGCGGGTGAGGGCCGGCGACCGGGTCGCGATCCTGTGCCGCAACCGCGCCGCCTTCTTCGAATTGCTGTTCGGCTGCGCGCGCCTGGGCGCGGTGCTGGTGCCATTGAACTGGCGGATGCCGGCGGCGGAGCTGGACGGGCTGATCGCGCACGCCGAGCCTGACCTGCTGTGCCATGACCGGGAGTGCCGCGAGCTGGTCGCCGGCCTGGGCGCGGCCCCCGAGACGCTCGACCTGGACGGCGATTATGAGGACCTCCTCGCCAGCGCCAGGCCGATCGAGACCCGAGCGACCTGGCCGGCAGGCGATAGCTGGTACCTGCTCTACACGTCGGGGACGACCGGGCGGCCCAAGGGCGTCATCTACACCTACGCCATGGTGCTCGCCAATTTCGCCAATGTCGGCAGCGCCACCGGCCTGGGCGCGGCCGACCGGGTGCCCGCCTTCCTGCCCTTCTTCCATACCGCGGGAATCAACCTCTACGCGCTTCCGACCCTGCTCGCCGGCGGCCGGGTGCTCGTCATGCCCGGCTTCGACGCGGGCGCCCTGGTCCGCCTGATCGCGGAGAAGCGGGCCGACCTCGTCTTCGGGGTGCCGACCATTTTCCACGACCTCATCGAGCATCCGGGCTTCGAATCCGCCCCGCTCGACCGAGTGCGTCACTGGGCCTGTGGCGGCGCCGCGCTGCCCGACCGGCTTGCCGAGCGCTACCGCGATTGCGGGATCAGGCTGTGCAACGGCATGGGCATGACCGAGACGGGGCCGATGGCGCTGCTGATGGCGCCGGTTGATGCGTGGGATCGGATCGGGTCGGTCGGACGGCCGCAATTGTTGTGCAGCGCCCGGATCGTCGACGAGGCGGGGCGCGACCTGCCCGACGGCGAGGTCGGCGAGCTTCTCTTCGCTGGACCCGCCATCACTCCGGGCTATTGGCGCAACGAGGAAGCGACGCGCGCCGCGTTCACGCCGGACGGCTGGCTCAGGTCCGGCGACCTCGCGCGGCGCGACTCGGACGGCCTGTTCTGGGTGGCTGGCCGCCGCAAGGAGATGTTCGTGTCCGGCGGCGAGAACGTCTATCCGGCCGAGGTCGAGAAAGTGATCGCCTGCCACCCGGCGGTCGTCGATGCGGCCGTGCTGCCGGTGCCCGACACGCGCTGGGGCGAGACCGGCGAGGCCTATGTCCAGCTCGCGCCCGGCGCGGGTGAGCTTCCGACCGAGGATTTGCGCGCCTTCTGCCGCGCCCGGCTCGCGCCCTACAAGGTGCCCAGGAGCTTCCGCTTCGTCGACGATTTCCCGCGCACCTCGGCGGGCAAGATCCAGAAGCACCTGCTCGCCTGACGGCTGGAAAGCAGGTGCGGCGGGACGCGCCGCCAAAGGGGGGAATGGTGCACGTCCCGCCGCCTTACTCGCCCGGCCGCCACTGGGACACGCGACCGACGCACAGCCTGATAATGAAAGATGTTGAAACGGCCGTTCCCGGAGCCCTGCGGGTATCACGGTGAAAAGCGGCGCTGAACCTTTCCGCCTGTGAAACGTCTTGGCCGGCAATGGCCGATCCCAACCGCTACCCCCTGCTCGCGAGCCCTCACATCCGCCTGATGGGCGACGTCGACTATGACATGTACCGGCAATTCCAGGACGGCCTCGCCTCCGCCCCGGCCGAGGGTCCGATCGTTATCTCGATCACCACCCTCGGCGGCAATCCGGAGGTCGCCCGGGCGATGGGCGAGGACATCCGCCTGCTCGGCGCCTATCAGGGCCGCGACGCCATCTTTCTCGGCAAGGTCGCGGTCTATTCGGCCGGAGCGACCTTCATGAGCTATTTCCGGCGCGAGAACCGCTTCCTCACCCGCGGCACCCGGATCATGATCCACGAGCGGCTGCTCATCCGGACGATCAATCTCAACGGGCCGCTGCGCCGTTGCGCCGCCGAGCTGAAAGCCGTTCTGAACGAGGTCGAGCAGTCGATCGCGATCGAGGAAGAAGGCTTCCGGCTGCTCGTCGAGCAGTCGCAGATCGATTTCGAGGAGCTTCGCCCGAAGGCCCCCGAAAACTGGTATATCGAGGCCGAGGAAGCGCGCGAGCTGGGGCTTGTACTCGACGTCATCTAACTCCTTTCGCTGCTGGCGTGCGGACGCGGGGATAATGGGCGCTTTTCAGCAAAGCCTCACAAGTCGCTCATGCCGCTCACCGGCGGGGTGAGGCAGGAGCGGGACATGTCCAACAGCAGGAAAAGCGCCCGAATGGATACCGTCGCTGCCGCCACCCGCTCCCCGGCATTCCGGCTCTTCATCACCATCGCCGTGGCGATGGCCCTCACCATCCCGCTCCTGTCCGTATGGGCGCTGGTCTATGACCGCCAACAGCAGTCGAACGTCGCCCAAAGCTCGATCGCCGAAGGCTGGGGCGGCCCCCAGGTCATTTCGGGGCCGCTGCTCGTCATCCCCTACCGAAGCACCTCCATCGAGACCGAGACGGTCAACGGCCAGCCGCTGACCCGGTCGGTCGAGCGCTGGGAAACCAGGGTCCTGTCGCCCGAGATCGTCCAGCTCGAGACCGAGCTTCGGCCGGAGCAGCGCAGCCGCTCGATCTACGAAGTCATCATCTATGAAGCGGCCATGCAGGGGCGCGCGCGCTTTGCACTTCCACGCGACATCCAGCGCTACGGAGCCGACCCGGCGCGGCTCGACCTCGCCCGCGCCGAATTGCGCTTCGGCCTGTCCGACCCGCGCGGCCTCGGCGCCAATCCGCGGGTCACGGTCGCCGGCAACCAATTGCCGCTCCACCCCGGCGGCGGCACCGGCGAGAGCAGGTCACCCGGCTTCTTCGCCTGGCTCGACGCCGGATCGCTGGCGGCCGGGCCGATCGAGGTCGCCTTCCAGTTCGACCTGCGCGGCAACCGTTCGCTGGCACTCGCTCCGCAGGCCGGCGACACCAGCTGGCGGGTGTGGTCGATCTGGCCCCACCCGAGCTTCGGCGGCGGCTTCCTTCCGGCTGCCCACGAGGTCGGCGACTCGGGTTTCACCGCCAATTACCGAGTGGGCAATCTCGCCCTCGGCCACAATCTGATCGGCGCGGACATTGATCGTGCGGCACAAGCGCCTCCATCTGAAACGCCGTTTGCCGATGCGGTGGCCGGAAGGACTGCGCTGGCGCAGATCGACCTCATCCAGCCGGTCGACCTCTATGACCAGGTCAACCGGGCGACCAAATACGGCTTCCTGTTCATCGGCTTCACCTTCCTCGCTTTCCTGATGTTCGACATCGTCGGCGGGGTCCGCGTGTCGGCGGTGGAATATCTGCTGGTCGGCGCGGGCCTCGTCCTGTTCTTCGTGATGCTGCTCGCCTTCGCCGAGGTGATCGGCTTCCCCCTCGCCTATGTCGTGGCGGCGGCGGCGATCACCGGCCTCATCACCTTCTACTCGGCCGCGGTTCTCAAGAGCCGGCGGCGGGCGATGCTGGTGGCGGGCCTGCTCGCCGCTCTCTACGCGGCGCTCTATTTGCTGCTCAGCCTCGAGGCCTATTCGCTGCTGATCGGCTCGCTCCTACTCTTCGCGGCGCTGGCCGCGACCATGTACCTCACCCGCAACCTCAACTGGGGCGGACGGGTCGCGGGGGAGGTCGCAGCCGCACAGCCGAGCGAGTGAGACCGGGGAAGCGCGCCCGCTCTAGCCCATTGAGCAGGCGCGCTTCTGGCGCTATCGCGTGCCTCGAGAAAGCGGGGGACCTGCAGTGGCCGAATTCTTCCTTCCCAAGAACAGCACCATCAAGAAGGGGAAGACCTATTCGGCCCCCGCGGGGGCCGCGAAGGCGCGCAAGTTCAAGATCTACCGCTACGACCCCGACGCCGGCGAGAATCCGCGCTACGACACGTACGAGATCGACACCGAGGCGTGCGGGCCGATGGTCCTCGACGCGCTCATCAAGATCAAGTCGGAGCAGGACCCGACTTTGACCTTCCGCCGCTCGTGCCGCGAGGGCATTTGCGGCTCCTGCTCGATGAACATGAACGGCCGGAACGGCCTCGCCTGCACCACCGCGATCGAGGACCTGAAGGGCGACGTTCGAGTGACGCCGCTGCCGCACATGGACGTGATCAAGGACCTCGTCCCCGACTTCACCCATTTCTACGCCCAATATGCGTCGATCGAGCCGTGGCTGAAGACCGCGACTCCCGAGCCGTCGGGCAAGGAACGGCTTCAGTCGCCGGAGGACCGCGCCAAGCTGGACGGCCTCTACGAGTGCATCCTGTGCGCCTGCTGCTCGACCTCGTGCCCGAGCTATTGGTGGAATGCCGACAAGTTCCTGGGGCCCGCGATCCTGCTCCAGGCCTATCGCTGGCTCGCCGACAGCCGCGACGAGATGGCCGGCGAGCGCCTCGACCAGCTCGAGGACCCGTTCCGCCTCTATCGCTGCCACACGATCATGAACTGCTCGAACGCCTGCCCCAAGGGATTGAACCCCGCCAAGGCCATCGCCGAGACCAAGAAGCTGCTGATGGAGCGCGCGGTCTGACCCTCCTCCCCTCCCGGGGGGGGGGGGGGGGGGGGGGGGGGGGGGGGGGCGGGGGCGGGCCGCGGCGGGGGGGCACCCCCCCCCCCC
>JAEZFL010000161.1 GCA_023417515.1 Pseudomonadota bacterium
GGGGGGGGGGGGGGTTTTGGTCTGGGGCGAGACTCTCGAACATCGGACGGGTCGGGGAGTCCCCCTCTCCCCGGCCCTCTCCCCGCAAGCGGGGAGAGGGAGAAGATTGTGCCAGACCAGGTCCTGCTCGAACGCGCCAAGGCGATGCGCAAGGAGTTGACCGAGCCGGAGCGGCGGTTGTGGCATGCGCTGCGTGCAAAGCGCCTGGAAGGAGCGAATTTCCGGCGCCAAGTCGTGATTGGGAGCGCAATTGCCGACTATGCCTGCCGCAAGCCCAGAATGTTGGGTGATCGAGGTCGACGGCGACACGCATGGCGGACAGGAAGCCTATGATGCGAGGCGCACGCAGGCGCTCCAGGAGCGAGGGTATCAGGTGCTCCGGTTCACGAACGAGGATGTGATGACGAATCTGGACGGCGTGTTGCTGACGATTCAGCGAGAGCAGGGACTCCCCCCCTCCCTGACCCTCTCCCCTGAAGGGGAGAGGGGGTAATGCCGCTCTATCTCACCGACGATCAGGCGATGCTGCGCGATACGGCGCGGGAGTTCATGGCCGAGCAGGGCAGCATCAAGCAGCAGCTCAGGCATTGGCGCGACCGCGGCTGCAAGGACGGCTTCGGCCATGGGCTGTGGAAGCAGTTCGCCGAGATGGGCTTCACCGGCATCCTGGTGCCGGAGGCGGACGGCGGGCTCGGTCTCGGCCATGTCGAGGCGGGGATCGTGCTCGAGGAGATCGGGCGCAACCTGACGCCGTCGCCGTTCCTGGTGAGCGCGGTGGCCTTCGTCGAGGGGGTGAAGGGAAGCGCGGCGCGCGAGCGCTGGCTGCCCGGCATCCTCAGCGGCGACATTGTCGCCGCGGTTGCGGTCGACGAGGCGCGCAAGCATCGGCCCGAGGCGATCGCGATGCGGGCCGAGCGGTCGGGCAACGGCTTCCGCCTGAGCGGCGCCAAGAGCTTCGTGGTGCAGGGTGGGTCGGCCGACGTGATCCTCGTCGCAGCGCGCACCGGCGGCTCGGCCGGCGAGACGGACGGGCTCACCCTGTTCGCGGTCGACAAGGACGCAGGCGGCTTGTCGGCCGCGTCCGAGCGGCTGGTCGACAGCGCGATGGCGGCGCGGCTGACGTTCGACAATGTGGAGGTGGATGCCGACTCGGTGGTCGGCGCGGTCGATGGCGGCTGGCCATTGCTCACGCGCCTGCTCGACGCCGGGCGTACGGGCGCTGCCGCCGAGATGGTCGGAGTCGCCTCGGGCGCGATGGACATGACCGTCGATTACCTCAAGCAGCGCACCCAGTTCGGCCGGCTGATCGGCGAGTTCCAGGCGCTCCAGCACCGCGCGGCGCATCTCTATTCGGAGCTGGAGATCGCGCGGGCGGCGACTCTCAAGGGCCAGCAATTGCTCGACGACGGCGACGGGGAGGCGGAGCTCATGGTCTCGGTCGCCAAGGCCAAGGCCGGGCGCACCGCGACCTTGGCCGTGCAGGAAGGGGTGCAGATGCATGGCGGCATCGGCATGACCGATGAGCATGATATCGGCCTGTACATGAAGCGCGACCGCGCGCTGGGCGAGCTGTGGGGCGACGCCAATTACCACGCCGAGCGCGTGGCGCGGCTGTCGGGATACTGATAGCCTCGCCCATTCAGAACAGGGGGATTCAGAACAGGGGGATTGCGATGAAGAGGATGCTTCTGGCCGCGGCGAGCCTGGTCGCCTTCGCAGCGCCGGTCCATGCCCAGCAGGACGAGCTGCGCGCGGCGGTGGCCGAGGATTATCGGGAGAATCTCGCCGAATTGTTCGACCACTTTCATCGCAACCCGGAACTGTCCGGGCGTGAGACCCGCACGGCGGAGCGCATGGCGCGGGAGCTGCGTCTGCTCGGCTATGAGGTGACGACCGGGGTCGGCGGCACCGGAGTCGTCGCGGTGATGCGCAACGGGACCGGTCCGACGGTGCTGATGCGCGCCGACATGGACGGGCTGCCGCTTCAGGAACGCTCGGGCCTGCCCAATGCCTCGACCGTGCGTCAGACCGACATGGCCGGGGTCGAGCAGCCGGTCATGCACGCCTGCGGCCACGATGTGCACATCACCGCCCTGGTCGGCGCGGCGCGGCAGATGCGGGCGCGGCGGGGGCATTGGTCGGGCACCCTGGTGCTCATCGCCCAGCCTGCCGAGGAGACCATCTCCGGCGCCCGGGCGATGATCCAGGACGGCCTCTACACCCGCTTCCCCAAGCCCGATTACGCGCTCGCCTTCCATGTCGACGCCCAGGGGCCGGCCGGCCGGATCGAGGTTGCCGACACGATCGTCGCGTCGAGCTCCGACACGGTCACGATCCGGGTCAACGGCGTCGGCACCCACGGCGCCTATCCCCATCTCGGGATCGACCCGGTGCTGGTCGCATCGCAGATCGTGGTGTCGCTGCAGTCGATCGTCAGCCGAAGCATCAACCCGCTCGAAGGCGCGGTGGTCACGGTCGGCTCGATCCATGGCGGGGTGAAGGCCAACATCATTCCCGAGCATGTCGACCTCGCGCTCACCGTGCGCTCCGACAACCAGGCGGTGCGCGACGAGCTTCTCGCCGACATCGCCCGGGTCGCGCGCGGCACCGCATTGGCGCACGGGGTGCCGGAGGACCGGCTGCCGGTGGTGACTCCCTCGCCGACCGAAACCACGCCGCCGACGATCAACGATCCCGCCACCGCGCGGCGGGTGCGCGAGGCGATCGCAGAGCGGATGGGCCCGGACCGCCTGTTCGAGGCGCCGCGCACCGGCATGGGCGCGGAGGATTTCGCTTATTTCGTCACGCCCGACACCGGCGTGCGCGGCGTCTATATGGGCGTCGGCGGCACCCCGCCGGCCGAGCTGGCGACCGCGGCCGGGCATCATTCGCCGCTGTTCCGGATCCAGCCCGAGCCTTCGGTGACGGCGGGCGTAGAGGCGATGGTCGTCGCGGCCGAGGCGCTGATGCCGCGGGGATAAAACCTGTCCTCCCTGGCCTTTGCCGGGGACGGTCCCCTCCCCGCGAAATCGCGGGGAAAATATTCAACGCCGCACCAGCAGGTTGAGCTGGGCCGAGGCGATAGGTCTCGACCGGTCGTCCTGCCAGGCATGCGCCTCGACATTGACGACCCGGTTGCCGAGGCGGGTGACGGTCGCGGTCGCGAACGTGTCCTGCTCGGTGCCGCCGCGCATGAAGCTGACCGTCATGTTGATCGGCTTCACCTCCGCCGTCTCGTCGTCGATGGCGCGGAGCACGGTGCCGATCGCGGCGAGCTCGAGCAGGCCGGAGATCGCGCCGCCATGGAGGAAGCCGGGACGGCCGAGCACGTTGTCGCCGAACGGCATGCGGTAGAGCGGCAGGCCGTCGGGACCGTCCTCGACCCTGATCGACAAGGTGTGGGCGTAGGGCGGAAGGGTCATGGCTGAGCCCTATGCCGGCTCCAGCGGATCGGCAATTGTGCGGCTCCCGCGAGGCGCCGGGCGAGCCAACGGCCGGCGACCGGCATCACGCTCAGCAGCACGAGCGAGACGATCAGCCGGGTGGAGAGGATGTCGGAGGGCTGCTCGATCCGGGCCAGCTCGGTGCCGGCATTGGCGTAGACGAAACTTGCCGGGAGCAGGCCGATCAGGCTGACGATGGTGAAAGTGGTCGCGCGCATGCGGGTCAGGCCCATCGCGAAATTGATCAGGAAGAAGGGGATGAGCGGATTGAAGCGAAGCGCGAGCAGATAGACGATCCCGTCCTGCTCCAGGCCGCGGTTGATGACCGCCGCGTGGCGGGCGAAGCGCTGCTCGACCCAGTGGCGCATCAGGTAGCGCGAGGCGAGGAAGCCGATCACAGCCCCGAGCAGGGTCCCGCCCAGCGCCACCGCCATTCCACCCCACAGGCCGAACAGGGCGCCGGCGGCGACCTTGAGGACGGCGGCGCCGGGCATGACCGCTGCGACCAGGCCGAACATCAGGAGGAAGCCCGCGATGAAGGCCACCGGCTCGGCGCCGATCAGCGCCTGAAGCTCCAGCTGGCGGCGCTTGAGCTCGCCGAGCGTCAGCACGTCACCGGCCAGCCAGACGAGCAGGATCGCGGCGGCGATCGACACAGGCAAGGCCAACAGAGCCAGATTCCGGCCACGTGGGGACATTGCGGCGACCCATAAGCGCTTTCGGCCGATTGTCGAAGGCGCTTCCGCGCGTGCCTTTCCTGCTTTCGCGGGAATGTCATAAGAAAGGCGGGTGGACCGCACCGCCGCCCTCCGGACATCGCTTCGCCTGCTGCGGCGCACCTTGCTGGTGCTGGCCGGTGTCCCGCTGCTCTACTTGGTCGCGCTCGTCATCCTCGGGTTGATCCCGGCCAATTGGGGATGGCGCGAGGCCGACCGCGGGGTGACGATCTTCGTCAACACCAACGGCGTCCACACCGGGATCGGAATGCCGCTGCACAATGAGATCATGGACTGGCGGCCTTACGTCCCCGCCGAGCATCTGCGCGTGCCGGCGCGGGGCAACTACATCATCGTCGGCTACGGCCACCGCGATTTCTACCTCAACACGCCGAGCTGGGCGGAGCTGTCGCTGGCGACGGCGTTCAACGCCGCGACCGGGCTCGGCCGGACGCTCGTCCATGTCGACCATGTCCAGGACCCGCGCGAAAGTGGCGAGCAGAAGGCGATCACGCTCACGGCGGACGAATATCGCCGGCTGGTCGACTATATCCGCCCGCGTTTCCGGCTCGACGCCGAGGGGCGGACGATCCCGGTGCCGGGGCGCGGCTATTACACCAACGACGCCTTCTACGAGGCGAATGGCGGCTACAGCGCGATCATGACCTGCAACGAATGGACTGGCCGGGCGCTGAGGGCGGCGGGCGTGCGGATGGGGCTGTGGACACCGATCGAGCAGAGCGTGATGTGGCGCCTGCATTGAGCGGCTGCGACCAATTCGCATCTGGCGGGGATACTTTTGGGACAAAGCGTCGTTAGGGCCGGCGCCAAGATGAAGTGCCGGCGTCAGGGGAGCCGGATTAGTAAAAAGGGTTCCTCGTGCCATTCTCCCGCCCGCTGATCGCCGCCCTGCTGTGCTCCGTCCCGACCGCCGCCTTCGCCCAGGAGGCCGAAGCGCCCACGCCTGCGCCGGAGGAGAGTCCCGCCGAGATGGCGGCGGACGTCCAGCCGGAAGCGCAGGACGAGGACGACCTCGTCTTCGAGGAGGACAGCGAGATCGTCGTCACCGGCCAGCGCCCGCGCGGATCGGTGCTCGGCGACATCCCGGCCGAGGTCACGCTGAGCCCGGCTGAGATCCGCTCCTACGGCGCGAGCAGCGTCAACGAGCTGCTTGAGGCGCTCGCGCCGCAGACCGCGAGCGGCCGCGGCCGTGGCGGCGGCCGTCCCGTCGTCCTCGTGAACGGTCGCCGAATCTCAAGCTTCTCCGAGGTCCGCGACATTCCGCCCGAGGCGATCTCCCGGGTCGAGATTTTCCCCGAGGAAGTGGCGCTTCGCTACGGCTACCGCGCCGACCAGCGGGTGGTGAACCTGGTGCTTCGGCGCCGCTTCGACGCGACCACGGTCGAGCTCGAGGGCGGCGTGGCGACGGCCGGAGGCCGGGCCATCGGCGAGGTCGATGTCGACTATCTCGAGATCGCCGGCCCGACCCGCACCCAGTTCGGGATCGAATATCAGAACCAGTCGGCCTTGCTCGAAAGCGAGCGCGACATCATCCAGACGATCGAGGGCGGCGACATCGACCTCGGCGACTTCCGCACCCTGGTCGGCGCCAACGAGAGCATCCAGCTCAACGGCACCCACAGCCGCAACGTCTTCGGCAACGTCGCCGCGACCGTCGATGCGCGATTCACCCATTCGCGCAGCGACAGCCTTCTGGGGCTGCCGTCCAACGACCCCGACAGCCGCACTCCGCTGACCCGCCAGGGCGAGACCTGGAACAATCATGTCGGCCTCGGCCTCAACGGCGACATCGCGCCGTGGCGGTGGAACTTCACCGCCAATTACGACCGGGTCGAGAATGACAGCGAGACCGAGCGTCTCGCCGGAGTCGCGCCCGACGTCGCCGAGTCCGTCAACCAGTCGGCGGATGCGCAGCTGGTGCTCAACGGCCCCGTCGTCAGCCTGCCCGCCGGGCGGGTGAATGCGAGCGTGCGGCTGGGAGGCGAGCTGCGCACGTTCGACAGCCAGTCGACCCGCGGCGGCATCTTCCAGGAAACCTCGCTGTCGCGCGAGCGGCTCGACGGCCAGGCGAGCTTCGACATCCCCATTGCCAGCCGCCGCAACGCTGTCCTCGACGCGATCGGCGACCTGTCGGTCAACGTGAACGTCGGCGCCGAGGAGCTGTCGGATTTCGGCACCCTCACCACCTTGGGCTACGGCTTCAACTGGCGGCCGACGGGCAATCTGAGCTTCATCGGCTCGGTCACCCACGAGGAAGGCGCACCGAGCATCACCCAGCTCGGCAACCCGGTCATCGCCACTCCCAACGTGCGCGTGTTCGACTTCGTGCGCGGCGAGAGCGTCGACATCACCCGAATCGACGGCGGCAACCCGAACCTCAGCGCCGACAGCCGGCGGGTCATCAACCTCGGCGTCAACTGGCGGCCGCTTCAGGGCAACCCGAACCTGTCGCTGCGGGCCAATTATGTCGACAGCGTCATCGACAACCCGATCAGCGACTTCCCGGCGGCGACCGCCGAGGTCGAGGCGGTGTTCCCCGAGCGCTTCGTACGCGACGCCGACGGCCGGCTGGTCAGCCTCGACACCCGCCCGATCAACTTCGCCCGCGCGGAGCGGCGCGAAATCCGCTGGGGAGTCGATTTCTCGACCCCATGGGGGCCGCAGCCGCAGCGACGCCAGGGGCCGTTCGGCGGTGCCCGCGGCGAAGGCCGGCAGGGCGGCGAGGGCGGCCAGCAGGCCGGACAGGGGCCGCGTGGTCCCGGCGGCGGCGGCGGCGGGCGCGGCGG
>JAEZFL010000162.1 GCA_023417515.1 Pseudomonadota bacterium
GGGGGGGGGGGGGGGGTGGGGGGGGGGGGGGGGGGGCTGGGGGGGGAGCGGGAGCCGGCGCAGGCGCAGGCGCAGCAGCCTCGTCGGCGACGTCGATGCCGAAGGAGCGGGCGAGCGGCGCGAGGCCGCCGTTGAAGCCCTGGCCGACCGCTCGGAATTTCCATTCGTCGTTGCGCTTGTAGAGCTCGCCGAAGGTCATCGCGGCTTCGCTGGCGCCGGACAGAGCCGGCGCAAAGCTGGCGACCGTGTCGCCGCCGCGCTTCACCACGATGCGCGCATTGCTGAGCTGGGCGAGAGTCTGCTTGCGAGCCTGCGCCTCGTCGATGGTGACGCAGAAGACGATCCTGGCGATGTCGCCGGGGAGCCGCGCGGTGTCGACCTCGAAGCTGGCTCCGCTTGCCGACTTGTCGGCCAGCTTCACCGCGCCGTCGGCGCCGCTCGGCTGGTTGTAGAAGACCATGTCATGATCGCCGCGGACCTTGCCGCTGTCGCCGAGCAAATAGGCGGAGACGTCGGAATCGAGGCCTGAGGGAGCGGAGAGCTCGACCATGACCGTGAGGGCGCCGTTGCCAACGGACGTGTTCGCGCCTTGCTGAAGCTCCATTGATTCCCCCGTGATGGTAGCGCGCAAGCTTAGGCGACCCGGCCGGACTCGCGGAGCGGCCAGGCCATGGATCAGGTACGGCAGGCTTTGCGGGGCGCGCAACCCACTTTCGGGTCCGTTCAGCAGCGGACCCAGCGTTCGCCGGCGATTTCGTAGGCCTGGCCGTCCGGGCCGAGCCTGAACGCGAATTCGCGGCCTTCCAGCCTTCCATCCACGACGATCGTGCGGACGGTGTCTCCGCGCGCCTCCACGATGCGATGGCGATAGGTGTCGCCGGCGATCCGGGAGATCAGCCGATCGCCCAGAACGGTGTTCACCGCCGGCTCCTCGCAATCGGCATCCCCGACCGCGCGCCATTCGCCGGCCAGCCGGGACGCCAGGCTGAGGTCGATGGTCACGACGTCTCGCACGGGCTCGGGGGCGGGTTCGAGCAGCTCGAGCAGATAGGCGCCGGTCGCGCCGGGCGTGTAGCTGGTGGCGGTGATCACATAGGTGCCGTCGCGCGGCAGGGTGACGGCGAGGCGGCTGTCGCGGGTGCCGCCGTCCGGATCATCGTCGTTGGAGGCGCGGAAGCCGGGGCCGCTCATCTCGACGAGCGGGTCGAAGTCGGCCGAGCCGAGGCGAAGCTCAAGCCTCTGGCCGCGGCGGCCGGCGAGAGTGAAGCTGTCCTGGTAGCGGCCGCCGGAGCCGCGCTCGTCATTGCGCGTGAGGAGGCCGGAGACGGTTCCGCCGGGCCGGATTTCGGGTCGTGCAGGCGTTTCGGGTTCGCGCGGCGGATCGGGCTCGGGCCGGGCGACGCTGCGATTCTCGGTCGGCTCTTCCGTGGCGGTGGGGGCGAACCAGCCCTGCTGCCAGGCATAGAGAGCGCCGACCGCCGCGCCGAGCAGGATGACGGCGAAAACGAGGAGGGGAGTCGCCCAGGAGCGGCGGGGCGGCTGCGGCGCGACGGACACCGGTGGCGGCGGTTCGGCCGGAGGGGGCGGCGGAGCGGCCGGAATGTCCCGGGTCAGCGGGGCGATCGGCGCAGCGGGCGGCGGTCCCATCGCGGCGAGCCATGACGCGCCGTCCGCGAAGCGCTGCTCCGGCTCGACCGCCATGCCGCGGCGGATCGCGGCGAGGAATGCGGACGGATAGGCATCGCCGTCGGCGAGCTCCGACGCCCCAGGGTCGCGCCAGCGGTCCTGCCAGGGGGCCGGGTCCCGGCCCGCGATCAGCCGGAAGACCAGGGCCGAGGCGGCATAGATGTCGGCCGGAGGGCCGAGCGGCTCGGCGAGGGTGCCGTCGTGAAGCTCGATCGGGCTGTAGCCGGGGCGGACCAGGCCCCGCTGGCTTTCGAGCAACGCTAGGAAGCGGCGGTCGTCGACGGCGAATTCAGTGAGCTGGACGGTGCCGCTGGCGATGCTCACCGTATCGGGGCCGATGTCGAGATGGGTCAGGCCGCGGGCGTGGATCTCGGCCAAGGCGGCGGCGAGGTCGCGGGCGAAGAGCTGGACCTCATAGGGGCTGAGCTTGAGTCCGGGGGCGAGCGCGGCGCTGAGCGGCTCGCCGACCGGCTCGCCGATCGAATAGCCGCCCGGCCTGGTTTCAAGGATCGGCGCGATGCCGGGGTGGCGGATGCCGGCGAGGGCCTCGCCCTTGGCGAGGAACTGGGCGAGGCCGTCCCGCCAGGCGTCGGCGAACCTTTCGTCGGCCGGCTCGAGCGCGCCGTCGGGCCCGCGCCGGACCACGCCGGGCGGAGCATATTCACGCAGGCGCACCCGCGTGAGGCCGTCGCGGGCGGCGTAGACGAGGCCGTCGCCGATCCGGCCGATGGCGCTGATGACGTGGAAATCGGGTCCGATCAGCGGCAGCGGGCCGGGAGGGAGGAAGCTGGGCTGGTCAGGCATGGGGATGCCGCCTCAATCGCGCCGGTCAGCCGGGGGTTCCGCCGGCGCATTGCTGGCGGATCTGGGCCATGCGCGCGGGCACCGCGGATTCGAGCACGGACTGGCGCGCCCGGATGAGCTCGTCCTCGCCACCGGCGGGAGTGGTCGCGGCATCATCGGCATGGGGACCGGGGAGCTGGACCTCGACCCGCTCGCCCGGGAAATCGAGCGAGCCGGTGGCGCGCTGGTTGGCGCGTAGCGTGAGGTCGACGATCTGCGGGTCGAGCAGGTCGTAGCAGATGAAGAAGCGCTCCCAGCTGTTGATCACGCGCTGCCGGGCAGCGGGGATTTCAAGGGTGAAGCTGGACGGCGGTTCGGCGGCTTGTCCCTCGCCGGGCGCCCAGCTCGTCGTCCAGGCGGTGGCGAGGAGGGCGATCGCGGACAGGCCCACCGCGGCTGGGAGCAGCGGCATGCGC
Organism: Pseudomonadota bacterium; assembly: GCA_023417515.1. Classification (GTDB taxonomy): domain Bacteria; phylum Pseudomonadota; class Alphaproteobacteria; order Sphingomonadales; family Sphingomonadaceae; genus Allosphingosinicella. The sequence continues at coordinate 2,946 of JAEZFL010000162.1, forward strand.
GGCGCCGGGGGAGCGGCGATTCCGGCGCGGGCGGCGCGGCGGGCGCGGCGGCTCATGAGCCCCGCTCTCGGCTGCAGGGCGCGCCCATGAACCAGGTGCGGCTGGTGTCGCCGCGCAAGAGGCCCATCGCGTAGCCGAGCGCCGGCGTGCGGTTCTCGCCGGTGCGTGCCTGGAAGTTGATCGCTGCGACTCGCAGGCTGCACGGCGCGGTGTCGGCCGCACCGGGACGGTAGCGGCCGACCATCAGCACCATGACATGGCCGGTGCCTTCGCCGAGCGCGATCTGCGGCGGGATGGCGGTGACCCGGCCGTTGGCGTCTGCGCGCACCTGGGACAGCGCCGAGGGGCTGGCGTTGAGGGTTCGCACCAGCTCGGCGAGGCGGTTGGCAGCGGCGCCGAAGCGCGCCTGGCAATCGGGCCGGGCGGCGATTGCCTGGGCGACCGGCAGCGACTCATTATCGCCGACCGCGAGAATGGCGCGCGGCTGAGCGCCGGGGCGCGGGACACGGCTGACAAGACGGAGACCGCAGCCGGCGCTGGCGAAATTCTGGAGGAGCTGGCGGGAATCGTCGCCGAGGAAGGCGACGTTCGGCGTTCCGGTCTTGGCGAACAGCCGGAACTGGTCGCCGTTGGCCGCGGTCGCGGGGAAGCCGGCGCCGGCGAGGCCGCGGGCGGTGCCTTCGGAGACGACCGCGCGAAGACCGTCGATGACCCGCGCCTGGGCACCTTCGTTGACTCGCAAGCGCACCTCCTCCGGCACTTCCTCGCCCGGCACGACGCCCTTGGGGGTGAGGCGGGAGGTGATCGCCCGGCCGGTCACGATCCGGGCGAAGGACTGGGCGAGGCTGATCGTCGTCCAGCGGCCGCGATTGCCGCCGAGGATCGTCATCACATAATCCTGGTAGATGTCGTCGACGACGTTGAGGCCGAAGCCCTCGCGGTCCGGGCTGACCGCGGCGAGCAGGCGCGGGCGCTGGAAGGCGAAGCCCCGCCAGATCGCGCGGTTGGAGGGGTCGTCGGCGAGGCAGCCGAGGTCCGGCACCGAGGGGCGGTCGTCGGGCGCGTTCGGATTGACGCAGAACAGGGTGTAGAGATTGTTCGACCAGCCCTGGCCGGCGGGGCGGCCGGCACGGAGCGGGCGCATTCCATTGGGGCCTTGCTGGGCGCCTTCCATGAAGGCCATTGGCGGGCGGCAGTTGCGTGGCGTGTCGCCGATGAAGAAGGTCTCATTGGACGGCCCGTCGCAGGCGCCGCGGGCGATGCTGTCGGCGTCGGACAGGCCGAGGATCATCAGCATCGCGGCATATTTGTTCGACGATCGGGCGAGGAAGGTGCGGAAGTCCCACTCGCCGCCGGCCTGGTCGGGGACCGGGGTGCCGAGATCGATTCCGGCCAGCGTCTGGAACGGGTTGGAGCCGGAAATCCTGAGCGTGCCCAATTGCGGGAAGCTGTTGAGGATGGCGAGCGCCATCGGCGGCTTGGCGGCGGAGCCGGCGACCATGCGCACGAAATTGCTGTTGCGCTCGAGCATACGGCGGTGGGCGGGCGAGCCGCGTTGGCTGGGGTGGAGATGCTCGGGGAGGACCGGGAAGCTGGGGATCGCCGCGATCTCCCCGGTGAGGCCGTCCATCAGCACCGCGGCCGAGCGGAAGCTGGTGATGCCTTCGCTGCCGTAAAGCGAGGTCGAGGCGGTGGTGAGAAGCTGCTGGGTCGCGCCCTGGAGGCGGCTGTCGATGCTGGTCTGGAGCGACTGGCTTCCGCCGCCCGCAGCGGACTCGATCGCGCGGGCGAAATTGGCGAGGCCGGCGGCGCGGATCCGGACGGCGTCGCCGCGGGCGCGGGAGATGGCCGGCTCGCTCTGGACGAACTGATAGCGGCGCGTGCCGCCGGGCCAGGCGAAGGTCAGCGTGTCGCCGCTCCGGAGCACCCGCCAGCCGACCTGGAATTCGCCGCGCGGCGCGACCTCGGTCGCTCCGACGCTGACCGTGACCTGGCCACGATCGCGGCGGGGCACGCGCAGGATGGCGTGGTCGCCGACCCGGCGCAGGGTGGCGACGGCGGTCGGCGGGCCGCCGCTCGCCGCGATGAAGGTGAGTTGGCTGAAACTGCCGCCTTCCTGCCCGGAGTCCGGATCGATCACGTTCACGGTGCGGTTGGCGGCGGCCGCGCCGGGGCGCGCCGCGGTGAGCCGGGCGGCGGTTGCGCCGCGCTCGTCGAGCAGCTGCTGGAGGCTTTGGCTGTCGGCGTAGAGGATCGAGCCGCGCCAGCCGCTGCTGCCCTGATAGGCGCCGCTGATCAGGTGGGCACGCGGGTCGATCTCGAGCCTCGTGCCGTCGAACCGCCAGATCGACGGGTCGAGCGTGTTCATGTCGTCGCGAAGCCAGGAGGCCGCGATGAAGGCGTCGAACTCGGCCGGCACGTCGGGACCTCGGGCACGTTCGACGCGGCCGTTCACGTCGCCGCTTTCGTCCGCAGCGTCTGGCACCGCGTAGAGCCAGGAGCGTTCGATCGCTCCGGCGACGATCCCGGCATAGCCGTCGGTGGTGCCGTCCGCCCCCGCGATGCTGGGCTTGAGCACCGGTCCCGCGACGATGGCGAGGCCGAGAGCGCCGAGCAGGACCGCGGGGAGCGGCAGGGTGGCGAGGCGCCGGCCCCAATCCACCTTGGCGCGCGGACCGCGCTGGCGGCGCGTCATGCGGGCCATCAGCCGGCCCTCCGATAGACGATACCGATGCGCGCCATAAGCAGGAGGGCGAGGCCTTCAATGAGATCCCCGCCCGACGACGCGGCCAACAGATAGATGTTGCGGCCGGTGAACGGGACGAGGAGCAAATTGGCGAGGATCATGTAGGCGGCGGCGCCGAACAGGGTCCAGATCGCCAGCGCTCCGGCGAGGTGCGGCCAGGGCGCGGGGGCGGGGACCCGGTGATAGACCGCAGCGCCCGCAGCCGCGGCGAGGACGAGGAGAAAGGCCACCGCGCCGAGGCGGCCGAACGGCGCCATGATGTGCGAGGCGCTCAAATAGTCGCTGAGATGGGTCGCCTGGAAGCGGAAGGTGCCGAGGTCGACCGGGTAGAGCCAGCCGCGGCCGAGCAGGGTGCCGGTGAGCTCGCCGAGCAGCAGGCTCTGGTCGAGCTGGACTGCGGCGGCGCGGTTGCCGATGTCGGCGATCTGCGATGGCGCGAAGACGGCACGAAGGCGGAGCCAGTTGGGATCGGTGCTTCGGTCCTCGACCGCATATGCGACGCGCTCTTCGAGGGGCGCTTCCGCGCTTGGCGGCGGCGTAAGCGCGATCATGCTCCACAGGAGGAGATAGCCGGCGACGAGTCCCGCGGCGGGCAGCGCCCAGGGGAGCCTGTCCTTCCATGTCGGCGGAGCCGCGCTCTCGCGGCGACGCCAGCGGCGCATGCGCCAGAGAGCAACGCCGGCGATGGGCGGCAGGTGGACCAGCGCGAAGCCGATGTCGTTGATTGCCAGGGCGACCAGCCCGACTCCGACACCGAGTGCGGCGAGGAAGAGGAGCCCGAAGCGGCGGCGCCTGTCAGGCGGAGCGGCCTCAGCCTGGGCGAGCAAGGCGCCGACGCAGGCGAGGAGGAGCGGGACGTAGACGGCGCTCAAGGCGATTCCGAAGATTCGCTCGCGATAGCCAAGCAGGCCGAGCAGGATGCGCACGGCGACGATCGCCCCGAGCAAATAGAGCCAGAAATCGGGCCGGCGGTCGAGCACCAGGCGGGCGAGGAACGGGCGCTCGCTAGCCCCTCCCCCTTGCGTGGAGGGGTTGGGGTGGGGGCCAGCGGCGTCTGCGGCTGAATGACTTTCTTCCTCGTTGGCGGCTGGAGGAGTCTCTTCGGCGGCAGACGACGCCGGCCTCCCACCAACCTCCCCCACAAGGGGGGAGGCTTGATCGCGCTCGGCTTCGATTTCGCTTGGGAGCCGCTCGAGATAGCCGTCCCTGACCGGTGCCGGCGCGGCAGCGGGGACAGGCGCGGGAGCTGGCGTTGGCCGGGCAGGGCGATCCGCCGTGAAGGCGACGGCGACACGCAGTCCCAGCGCGCCGAGCGCCAGCAAGGCGAACAACTGGCCGATCAGGTCGGGCGGGCCGAGCCACCACCAGAGCGACGCGAGGGCGACCACGACGAACCCGGCCAATGCCGACGCGGTGGTCAGGCTGAGATCGGCTTGTCTGCGGATCGAGATGAGGATCATCGGCAGCGCGATCATCGCCGTGCCGACGTCGCCGTAGATGGTTCGCCAGTCGACAGCCGGGTCCGCGAAGACTCCATCGATGCCGACGAGCGCGCGGACGACGAGAAGATATTGCGCGAGGACGAGGATCTGGCCGTCGAGCCGGTGGATGCTCCAATAGGTCTCGCCCGAGGCGTGGACGACGAGCGCGACGGCGAAGGCGAGGATGACGAGCAGCCACGGGATGCCCATCCGGTCGACGCGGAAGTCGATCTGGCGCTGGACCGGGCCGGCGGTCGCGGAGCCCTCCAGCGGTGCCCGGAACTCGAAGCTGGTGCCGCGGCACAGGTTGAACCGGTCGATCGGCATTCCGGCCGCGGCGCTGGAGATGACCGAGCCGGGGCGGTTGCCGAAAGCCGTGATCGCGAACGCCTCGGGCGAAGCCTGGTCCGGCGCGACGGCAAGGCGCGACAGCGGCCGCTCGCAATGGCCGATCGGGATCAGCTCGGGCGTGTCGAGCGCGAGGGTGAAGCGGCGGCGCGCGGTCGGGTCTTCGATCAGCTGGTGGCCCAGCGTGAAGGAGCGAAGCTCGCGAAGCGTATTGCCGCGCACCGCGAGGATGGCGACGTGGCGGCTGCTATTCTCGGCAAGCGGCTCGGCCTGCGCGAGCGAAGGGTTCACGACGCTGCCATCGGCGCGGCGGATGCGAGCGCCGGGGTCGAGCAGCATCGCGAACCATTGGTGACCTCGAAAACCACCCTGCTGGAACAGGAAGCTCTGCGCCGGCCGGGGCACCTCGCCGGCGCGGGCGGGGTCGGCGAGGACGGCGTTCGGGCAGTTGCCGTTGGCGTCGGGCTGATCGCACAGGATCGCGCCGAGACGGTGGATGCGGTTGGCGGGACCATAAGGCTGGATCGAGCCGAACAGGCCCGGACGGGTGCGCAGCTCGCGCGCCTCGCCGCCGCCTGGGGGCTCGAGGCGGCCGTCGTCGCGGAAGGTCCACCAGCGCGCCTGCGGCGTTTCGCAGCGATTGAGGCAGAGGGTGTCGCCGTCATTGAGCGGGACCGCGCCGGCATAGGTGCGGCCTTCGTCGCCGTCCTGGGCCGCGACCAGGGTGCCGTCGCTGCCGGTGAGCGTGGCGAGGCGAAGCGTGGCATCGCCCCCGGCCTGGTGGTCGAGGCGGACGAGGGCGCCGTTGAGGTCGGCCCCCGCCGGGTCCTGGACGACGAGGTCGACGCAGCCGCGTGCCGGGCCAGCGACGAAGACCGGGTTCTGGCCGGCGCCGAAATAGGCCTCGCAGCCCGTGGTCGGCACCGGCTGGGCGCGGCCGCCCTGCATCGACAGCTGTGTCACCGCCATGCCCTCGGCATAGAGGCGCAATGTGTCGAAGCGCTCGTTGACCCAGCCGCTGGGGATGCAGGCGACGAGGAGCAAAGGCGGGATCGCGGAGCGAAGCCGAAGCCAGGCTGGCGACAGTGGCTCGCGGCCCGCCCGGCTTCGCCACAGCAGGACGGCCAGGAGAAGGCTCAGCAATGTGAAGGCGATGCCCGCCCCGCTCGGCATGACTAGGGCGCCTTGTGCTCGGAGCCGTAGAGGCGGCGATAGGCGCGGCGGGTCGCGGGCAGATGCACGGTGTGGCGCACCAGCCGGTAGCCGAGCCAGAGCAGGAGCAGCGGCGTGAGCAGAGCGCCGAGCCACGGCCACAGCAGGATCGACAGCGGCATGCGCGCGATCATCTTGTTGCCGCCGCTGCATTCACCGGCGCCGTTCGAGACGTGCCAGGCGAGCGCGCGTCGGTCGCCGCCACCGGCACCGCCGAGACGGCAGATGTTGGAATCGACCCAAGAGCGGACCGGGCCGTCGGCCTCGAGATTAAGCGGCGGTGGTGTCACGCCGCCGCGCTGGAGATAGGCGACGAGCGCTTCGGTTCGGCCGAGCTGGGCGCGCTCTGCGTCGGTCAGAGCGGCTCGGCAGGCGCTTCGGCTGCTGGTCTCGGACGCCCGGCTCTTGGAGCGGCTGCGGTTGGCGGTGGTGTTGGTCTCCGCGCGGTCGGAGGCTTCGTCGTCGCCGAGGATCGCTTCGCAGGTGATCGGCGTGAGGTTCTCCACCCGGCCCTCGCGCTCCGCCGGCCAGGCCCAGGGCGTGAAGCCGAGCAGGATGAGGGTCAGCAGGAGGAAGCCGCCCCACAGCACGCCCATGTAGATGCGCAGGCCCTTATCGTCCTCGGCGCCATAGACGGAGTCGATGAGCTGGCGCCGCCACGGGCGCGGGATGAGGTCGCTCGAGATCACCGGGCGCCGCCCGCGTGGCGCGAGGCCTGGCGGTTCATGAAGGCCCAGTCCTTGGCCGGGTCCTTGCGGCCGTCGCGGCTGTGGCGGATGGCGCGGGCTCGGACGAGGGCACGGCGCTCGCCCCGGCTCATCGCGTCCCAGCGCTGCGCCCAGGAGATCCAGTCGAACACCGAGGTCACCCCGAAATGGCCGGCCGAATAGTCGATCCGGTCGGAATGGCGATGCTCGTGAAAGGCGGTGACGAAGTCGAACTTCACCGTTCCGAACCATTGCTCGAACATCGTCGCGAGCGACATGCGCATCTCGTAGAGCGTGTCGAGCGGGTCCTCGTCATAGGCGATTCCGATGTCGGGCTTGCGGCCGTGCTTGATCAGGCCTTCGAGCAGGGGATCGGGGTGGCTGACCAGGTCGGCCTTGGTCATCGCGACGAAGGTCGGCCGCATGAAGCGGGCATAATCGAGCGAGCTGATGTGGACGTCGACCTGTCCGGCATCGAGCGCTCCGAAATCATAATGGGCGTCGAGGCGGGCGCCGTCGCGCTTCAGCTTCGACATGAGCCCGGTCATGAAGCACAGATCCTGGGTGAACAGCGACAGCTCGGCGTCCGCCTCGGACAGGCGGTGGACCCGGGTGAGGATTTCGAGCGCGGCGACCTCGTCGACGAGACGGAGAAGCTTGGAGCGTTCCTCTTCGGACTTCTCGTCGCCAAGCGCCCGGATCCGGTCGATCTCGAGGGACTTGAGGCCCTGGGTGCCGAGCGCGTTCTCGACCGAGCCATGCTCGACGACCAGCTCCCGCGCCTTCTGGGCGAGGGCGTGGAGGGTTGGATTGTCCTTGGTCCTGTTGAGCAGCACCTGGTCGACTCCGCGCAGCGTGACAGCCTCGCGATGGATGTCCTCCGAGAGAAGCACCTCGTCGGCGGGGAGGGCGACGATGAGGGCGCCGCACATGTCCATCGCCGCGATGACCGAGCGGACCGAGCGGAAATCCTTGGCGACCAGGCGGCTCAGCCGCTCGCCCGGGATGTCCACCAGCGCGAAGCCCTTGACCTGGTCGTCCTTGAGGCGGCGGGCGTGGTGGATCTCGACGTTGACCGTTCGGATCACCCGCTCCTTGTCGGCGGCGGGCGGGGGCGACAGGTTGAAGCCCCAGCGGCCGAGCTCGTGCTTCACTCGGTTGAGGAACCAAGTCTTGCCGCCGGCATAGAAGCCGACGAGCACGACGGTGAACACGCCGTTCTCGCGAAGCTGGGTGAGCTGGTTGAGGATCCTTGTGTCCTCATCCTCGACCGGGTCGGCCGGGCGGGGAGGGGGCGGCTCGGCGATCGGCTGCGGCTCGGGCTCGGCTACGTCGGCTTCTACGGAATCGCCTGCGGTGAAGGGCGGCATGATCTCGGGCTCGACCACCGGTTCCGGCGGCACCTCGGGCGCCTGCGGTTCGGGCTGCGCCTCTTGATCCCGCCATTCCGCGACGTGGGCGGGGGTCATCTGCTCCGCCTTCATCGCCTCGCGCTCGCAGAGCTGGCAGTCGCCCTGGGTCTCGTCGAACTCGAACCAATAATGTTTGGGACACCTCTTCACGCCGACGCTCCTTCAAGGCGCACCCACTCCAACGCCCCCCCGAGCACGTCCAACCTTTCCCTTGGCTGACTTAGTGCGGAGTCCCGCAGGCGCAAAGTGCGCTGCGCGAGGCGCGCCATCTGCGGGCGGGCGAAGCGGTGAGTGAGGCGCACGACGCTGCGCGCGCCGAGCCGCACTTCGTCCTCGGCCGGGGGCTCGGCGAGGCGCCACTGCAGGGCGGCGGCATAGACGCTCCGCCAGTCGGGGGCGCTGTCGGCGTCGGTCTGGTCGGCGAGCAGGCGGAGGATCGACGAGACGAGAGCGGGCTCGCGCAGGCGGCCGTCGCGGGCGAGCATGACGCGGTCGAGCAGGATAGCGAGCTCGTCGGCGCCGAGGCCGTCGAGAAGGGCCGGCGCTTCGTCGCTGCGCTCGGCCAGCGCTTCGGCATAGCCGAGCTCGAGCAGCCGGGCGAAGCTTCGGCCGCGCAGCCAGCGGCCGCTGCCGGGGTGGAGGAGATCGGAGCCGAGCGTGCCCATCGCGTTGGCCGATTCCGGCGCCGCGTCGGCCAGCGCCTTGATGTAGAAGGCGGCATGCTGAGGCTCGAGGCCGGGGCGGCCGGCGAGCTGCGCGAAGAGGCCGCGGGCAACCTGCGCAAAGGGGGCGTCGAGGTCCTCGCCGCGAGGGCGCGCCATCTCGGTGACCAGGCGCATCTGCGCGGTGCCGCCGCTGAGGCGACGAAGGACGGTGTCGGCGGCGGGGCCGATCACCTCGCGGGGCGGGAGGTCGAACTGGCTCGGCGACCAGCGCAGCGGACCGACCGCCTCGGCGAGATCGGGGTCGGCGGCAAGCGACTTCAGCCGCTCCCAGGCGCGCGCCGCGGGAGGCAAAGAGACGCGCTCGCCCTCGAAGCCGGTGGATGTCGCGACGGCTGGGAGATGGTGGAGGCCGGCGGCGCGGCGCTGGCCCTGGTGGAGGACGAGGAGCTGAAGCTCGCGCGCCGGCGAGAAGCTGCCGGAGGAGGGCAGGAGAGCGGTCGTGGCCCAGCCGCGCACGCGGGCGCCGGGGCCGGCGGGGCCGATGGACGAGAGCACGGAGCGAAGCGCCGGCTCGACATCCTCCGGGCGCGGCACGACGACCATGCGGTCGCGCCATTCGAGGCCGAGGCCGGTCCAGTTGCGCCCCTGCGCCGGCTGCGGCGGCGAAGCGATCGGCGCGGCGACGGGGCTCGTAGCATAGTCGCGGCTGCCGTCGGGCGCCGGGATGAGGCGGAGCAAGGTCTCGGGCCGGCCGGCGCAGGCGGCGAAGGCGGCGCTGTCGAGCAGAAGGCCGTTGGCGAAGGCCATGGTGCCGAGCGATGCCGTGCCGAGATAGGCGAGGCGAAGCAGGACCGCGGGCGTCGTTGCGTCGGCGAGCGGGATCAGGGCGACGGCTTCCGGCTCCTCCTCGTCGGCCCAGCCGGCGATGACCAGAGAAAGCTCGCTCAGGCGCGCTTCCGCGGCGGCCGACAGGTTGGGCCCTTCGCTACGGGCGAGCACGCGATAGCCGCGCCCCCCGGCCTGCGGGCCGATCACCAAAGTGGCTATGCGGTCGGGCGGGAGCGCCATGGCCTAAGGTGTCGGCCCTTGCGCGTTCTGCGCCGCGTTGGCAGCGGGCGGCGCGGTCATGTTCGGGGGCGTGGCATTGCCCGGTGCGATCTCCGTTCCGTTGGCGTCCAGGATGATGGTCTGGGGCTCGGTCGGGCTGGTGACGTTAGTCGTGGTGGTCCCGCTCCAGATCTGGAGCAGGAAATAGGTCACGGCCGCGGCGAGGATCACCGCACCGAGCATCAGCAGGGCGATATGCCATGGTGTGAGCCGGCCGCGGCCCGGGGAGGCTCCGGTTCGGCGGGCGTAGCGAACCGGCTCGCCCTCTCCGGAGCGGCCGGCGGCTGCCGCAAGGACGTCGTCGACGAAGCGGTCGGGATCGGGCCAGTCGGTGTCGGCGAGGCGGGCTGCGACGGCCTGGTCGACGCGGCGGTCGATCGCCTCGGCGAGGCGGTCGCTCAGCTCGGCATAGTCGCCATTCGCCATCCGCTCGCCGACCGCGTCGACGACGAATTCCAGCAGCTCCGTCCGCAGCCGGTCAAGCTCGCGCGCGGCCTCCGCGTCACCGTTCATACATTGCCCTCGTTGCCCTCAAAACCGCGTCAGCAAGCCACGGATCAAGGTGTTTTGCAAAGGGAATACGCCGGAACGAAGGCGTCAGCGGCCGCGCAGCAGCCGCAAGGGCCTGAGCACGAAGCGGATATGGACGCCGTCGTCCTGCAGGTCGCGCGACCCGGTCGGCGCGGCATCCATGAAGGCGTAGCCATAGGTGACTCGCAGCTGCACCGCGTCGCTCGGCTGCCAGGTCAGCGACGCGCCCGCGCTGGCGATCGTGTCGGGCATGGGCTGCGCGACGGTGCGCGTGTGGGCGTAAGCGGCGTCGACGAAGCCGGCGATGGTGAAAGCGCCCCAATCGAAGGCGCCGGCGCGGCCGGCCGATCCGGACAGGCTGAACGGCTGGGCGAGCTCGATCGAACCGATCGCGCCCTGGTCGGCGAGGAGCAGGGTTTCGCGATAGCCGCGAACGCTGGATTCTCCGCCGATCGACAGACGCTCGCCCGAATAGAGGACGCTGCTGGCGACCTGGCCGGTCACCCGTGCGCGCAGCTCGAGGCCATCGCTCGAGAGGCGGCGGGCATAATTGAGCTGAACGAGCAGGGCGAGGAAGTTGCGGTCCGGGCTGACGACGCCGGGGATGTTGGAGCGGGTTCCGGCAATTCCGATCGTCCCGGTCGCGGAGGCGGCGAAGACCTGGTCGACTCCGCGCAGCACATAGTCGCCGAGCAGCCTCACCACGCCATATTCGGCGAGGCCGTCGACCGATCCCGGAGCGAAGGAGAAAGGCTGGCCGAGCAGGAAGCTCTGCTGGCGGCGCGAGGAATAGCCGATTCCGGCGGTGAGCGTCTGCGAGGGCGACCAGGCCCCTTCGGCGGCGGGGGTCAGCGGCCGGCGCAGCAGGGTTCGGACGAGGCTGGCCTCCAGCGTGCGCTCGGTGCTGCGAATGTCGAGCGGGAGCAGGGGCGCGTCGACCACCGCCGCCTCATTGTGGCTGGCGCGAAGGTTGAGGATCGTCTCGGGGTCGAAGGTCGGCGTCGAATAGGCCGCCATCGCGTCGGGTCCGCCCTGGGTGACGCCGGCCTCCCAGAACAGAGTGTCGCCGCTCGAAAAGAGATTGCGCACGCTCATGCCCATCGCCCCGCGCTCGCCGCCGACCGAAGGCGAGCGGCTGTTGCCGGCGGTGAGGTAGAAGTCGACCCGCTCGGCCGGAAGCACGCTGAGCAGGAGGCTCGCCTCGCCGGGCCGCTCGCCGGGGCGGAGCTGGGCGTTGACGGTGCGGATCGCCGGATTTTCGGCGAGCAGCCGGAAGTCGCGCTCGATCAGCGCGGCGTTGACCGGCCGGCGCCTGGTCGAGGGCATGCGGTCTCTGATGAAGCCGGGCCTGAGCCCCATCGGGTCGCCGACGAAGCGCACCTCGACTGCGTGGCCTCCGGGCGGCGCGGCGAGGCTGCCATGGACGAGTTCGACCACCATCACGTCCGACCCGCCGCCCGGCTGCACGAGCAGGCCGGAATTGACGAAGCCGGCCGAGAGGAAAGCGCGGTTGATGAGCTGGGTGAGAGCGACGGCGCGGCCGGCGTCGCGCACCTGGTTGGCGGCGAACTGGCGGCGCACCCAGTCGGCGTCGAGCGGTTCGCCCGGCCGATGGTCGATGCGCAGCCCGGACAGCGAATCCTCCGCGGGTCGCCAGCCGATGGGAGGCACCGAGTCGGGACCAACCTGGGCTTCGACGACCCGTATCTCGCGCAGGAGCCCGCCCGGAACGGCGGCCGTTAGCGGCGCGGGTTGGGTCGGAGCGAGCGACGGCGGGCCGGGCGGCAGATAGGTCGGCCGCTCGGGCGACTGGGCCTCCGACCCGGTGCGCGGGCGTGGCGGATCGGCCGGCTGCGCGGCGAGCGCGGCCGGAGTGGCTGCGGCGAGCAGGAAGGCGAGCATGCGCCGCTTCAGAAACAGCCCCCCGTCGGCTGGTTCCCGGTCCCGGGCGGAGGGAGCGCGCTGCGATCGCCATAAGGACCGATCGGTCGCACCACGAGCTGGCTGACCTGGCCGCTTGCGCGCGCCGACGCGCATTGGCCGCGAAGCACGCCGGAGGCGTCGATCACGCTGAGGTCGCGATTGACGGTGCCGCTGCTGATATCGCCGACCGTCGCCTCGAGCAGGAAGGCGCCGTCGACCGCCACCCGGTTGAAGCGATCCGCCGAGCGGATGAAGAAATCGGTCGCGATCTGGACGTTGGCGCCGCCTTCCTGGCCGAGCGCGAGGATCTGCCCGCCATTGGTGATGATCGCCAGCGGCCGAGCGATGAAGATTCGCCCGCCGGTGCCTGGCCCGGAGGAGGTGGTGATCAGCGACGGCGTGCCCTGGCTCTGCAGCACCAGCAGGCCGGTATCGGGCATGAAGATCTCGATCGTGCCGGCGGCGCCGTTGAGCGAGGCGGTCGACAGCCGGGCGCCGCCGAGCAGCGCGAGCTGCTCGGTCGTCATGAAGATGGCCCCGGCGCCGCCGACGCCGTCGAAGCCGTTGGCGCTGGAGATCGCCGAATCCTCGCCTACGAGCGTGACGCGCGGCGCCTCGATGAGGATTCCGCCCGCCTCGCTCGCGCTGTTCGAGTTGGTTCGGATCGAGCCGTCGAGCAGCACCAGCTCGCCCGCGCCGATGGCGATGATGCCGCTCCGTCCGGTCGAGCCCTCCTGCACGACGGTGGTGATGTGGCCGCGGTCCAGCTGGATCCGACCGTCCGCCGCGATGCCGATGAGCCCGGCATCGCCGGAGCCGCTCGTGCTGCTGGTGATGATGCTGTTGCCCGACACCGCGATGTCGCGGGCGAGAATGGCGATGTCGCCGGCATCGCCCGCGTCGAACCATGGGTCGCAATTGGGTGGGCAGGGCGCCGAATTGGTGTTGATCGCGGCCGTGTCGGTGAGGATGAGGGTGCCGACGTCGAGCGTGATCGTGCCGGCATCGCCGCGGCCGCCGGTCTGGGAGCCGATGTCGGCCTGGCTGAGGATCAGCTGGCCGGCGCGAATGCTGATGTCGCCGGCCCGGCCATTGGTCTGGGTGTTGGAGCTGATCCCGGAGCGGACCGGACCGAAATCCGCATCGTCGAATCCGGCCAGATCGACCCGGTCCGCGGTGATCGTGATGTCCCCGGCGTCTCCGCCAGAAGATGCACAGCCGTCAAATGGGCAGAAGGAGTCGGCGTCGATCACCGAGCCGCCGCGCAGGGACAGCTCGCCGACGTCGATGATGATCGAACCACCGCTGCCTGGGCCGAAGGTGGCGGTGGTCAGGAGCGAGAAATTGTCGAGCAGAAGTCGATCGCCGGAGACAATGATGTTGCCGGCATTGCCGGACGTGAAGCTCGACGTGGTGACGGTCCCGTCGACGATCTCGATGGTCGGCGCCAGGAGGGTGATCGAGCCGCCGGGTCCGGTGATCGGGTTTTCGGGATCGCCGGGACCGGTGCGGCCGTCGCCGGACGTGGACAGGATTCGGGCGCCGGAACCGATCGAGATGCGTTGGCTGGCGTCGAGCCGGAGCGAGCCGCCCGCGCCGGAGCCGAAGGTCGACGTCGAGATGGTGGCGGGGCCGCTCAGCGCGATGGTGTCCGCGAACACGGAGAGCGCGCCGCCGCGTCCGCTCACGAACGTGTCCGAGCTGATGTCGGCGAACCCCTGCATAGTGAGGTCGCCGACCCTGATCTCGATCGAGCCGGAGCTGCCGGCGCCGAAGCTGTCGGAGGAGATCCGTGTGCCGTCGCCCAGGAAGTCGCCGTCGACCATCAGCAGCCGGTCGGCGAAGATGGCGATGCCGCCGGCCGAGCCGATCGGGCCGCAGACGGTTTCGGTGCAGCCGAAGCCGGCGTCGGAGGAGATGATTCCGCCCTCGCGCAGCTCGACCGCGCCGGTCGCGATGAGGATTCCGCCGGCGTCGCCGCTGCCGAGCGTGTCGGAGCGAAGCGCCGAGCCGCCGGTGAGCAGCAGCCGGCCGTTGCCGGTCGGCGAGAGGATCAGGAGGAGGCCGGCGTCGCCGCTGGAGCCCCGCTCGGCGCGGGACTGGATGACCGATCCGCCGGTCAGGCTGATGGCGTCGGACCGGATTCCGACAATGCCTGCGTCGCGGTCGGTTTCGGTGGAACTGGAAATACGGGACCGGTGGAGGTCGACGACCGGGGCGCTGATCGAGACCATTCCGCTCGCGCCGCCCTGGCCCTGAGCGTCCGACGAGATGTTGGAGAGATCCAGCGACACGCGCTCGCTCATGTCGACGACGATGCTGCCGGCATTGCCGAAGCCGTCCGACTGTGACGTGATCGACGATCCGTCGATCAGCTCGAGCACGCCGCCGGCGATGTCGACGCTGCCCGCACTGCCGGTGGCATCGGCGCGGACGTCGGCGGCGATGGTCGACCGGTCGATGACGATTCGGTCGCCAAACAGCCCGATGTCGCCGCCGCGCGCCGCGGAAAGAGTCGAGGACGAGATCCGTGAGTCGTCGAGGACCTCGATCAGGTCCCCGGCGATCAGGATGCTCCCGGCCGCGCCGGTCGAGAACCGCCGGGTCTCGCTCACCACCATCGATGCGCCCGAGATGGTCACCCGCTCGCCGGCGATCCGGATGTCGCCGGCATCCTCGGCGCCGAAGGTCGAGGCGGAGATGAGCGAGCCGAAGATCGTCACCTCGCGGCCGAAAATGTCGATCGGGCCGCTGATCCCTGCGATCGGCCCGGCGCTGAAGGCGGTGCCGAGGTCGGAGTTGCGGACGTCGACAAGGTCACCGCTCAGGAGGAGGCCGTCATTGCCGGTGGAGCGAAGCACGGAGCCGACGATCGCGGCCGTCCCGCCGCCGCTGCTCGCGCGCGGGGCGGCGGTGTTAAGGGTCGCGAGCCCGCTTCCGACCGCGGCTATTCCGAAGCCGCTGCCTGCGAAGCTGCTGCCGGCGATCGAGACGTCGCTGCCGGTGAGAGTCAGCCGCCCCGCGCCCGGGAGAAAGGCGGGGCCGACGCCGTTGACGGAAACCGCGCCCTGTCCTCCGAAGAAGCCGAAGGCGGCCGGGGCGGCGACCGAGAAGGTCGAGCCGCCGGGGGTGGCGACGGTGAAGGACGGGCCCGCGGCAAAGTGAAGGGCCTGAGCGGTCGTGAAATGGGCCGCGGCGGGGACGTCGAGGCGCGCGCCCTGGCCGAAGATCACTCCGGCCGGGTTGATGAACCAGAAGTCGGCATTGGGAAGCGCAGTCGAGTCGATCTCGCCGTCAATGTTGGACGGATCGCCGCCGGTGACCCGGTTGACGACGTTGGCGATGGTCGCGGGATTGCCGCCGCTGTGAACCCAGCGCGCCACGTCGCCCTGGCCGAGGTCGAAGCGCGAGAAGCTGTGGAACAGGTTCGGTCCGGCCCGGGTGCCGCCGTCGATGGTGGTGACGTTGCCGACCCGCGTCGCAGTCGTGCCGAGGCTGAGCGGCGGCGCGGCGTCGGGCGTGATGGTGGTCGGCTCGCCCGGCGGCTGCGCGGCCGCGGCTTGCGCCCAGGCCAATGCGGGCAGCGAGGCGAAGAGCAGGCGGTGGGCCCTCACCGCCACGCTCCCAGCAAGGCGAAGGCCGCCCAGATGTTGGGATC
The DNA here is from genome assembly GCA_023417515.1 of Pseudomonadota bacterium. GTDB lineage: Bacteria > Pseudomonadota > Alphaproteobacteria > Sphingomonadales > Sphingomonadaceae > Allosphingosinicella. The sequence goes on from JAEZFL010000162.1 coordinate 18,736, forward strand.
GGCGTTGGCGCCGCCGCGCTCGATCAGCGCGAGCTGCGCCTCGCGCAGCGCCTCGGAGCGCGAGCGGCCGGCGGCGTAACGCTGGTAGAATTGGCGCATCAGCTCGGCGGTGCCCTCGTCATTGACCTGCCACAGCGAGCCGATGACGCTGCGCGCTCCCGCCTGGACCGCGGCGCCTGCCAGGCCCATGCTCGCCTCGTCGTCGCCGACCGCGGTCTCGCAGGCGGACAGGATGATGAGGTCGATGGCGTCGCCGCGAAGCCGCGTTCCGGCGATCATCTCGCGAAGCTCGGACAGGCGGATGACCTCGCCATTGGCGACGATGAAGGCGCGGTCGGAGCGACCGTTGAACGCGGCGTGGGTGGCGAGGTGGAGGACGTCGATCCGGCCGCCCAGCGCCCCGACCAGGTCGGCTCGGGTGAAGTCGGGGACGAGCCGGCCGCGCGCGGCGAAACCGACGGCGATCTGCGCCTCACGGGTGGTGCCTTCGAGCTCGGCGAAGCGGCCGACCGGGAGCACCATCTCGCGCTGAAGCGAGGCGGCGACGACGCTGAGCGCATCGCCGTCCGCTGCTCCTGCCGGCTGCGAGAAAGCGAGGGCGGGAATCGTGCTCAGCCGCGTCTGCTGGACGAGGTAGCGGCCATCGGGCGCGAGCAGTGCCGCGAACGGGAGGGCGCGCAACGCGCCGTCCGGCACGATGGCGAGCATCGCGTCGGGGCCGAGCCGGTCCGCCACCGGGGCGATGAGGATGTCGTAGAGCCGGCGCGACGCCTCGCGCCAGCCGTCCTGGCCATAGCTCAGCGGAACCGCCATCGCCTCGACCAGCCGCGCGACCTCGGTTCGGCCGACGCCGCGATTGGGGGCGAGGCGGCGGTAGCGCGGCGCGCCGTCGCCCTCGCCGCGCGACACGACGAGCAGCTCGACCCGATCCGGAAGGAGCAGCGGGTAGAGGATGGTCTCGCCGGGCCGGAGGTCGTCGAGCCGCGAGGCCTGGCGCGGCGGCAGGCATTCGCTTCCGAATGCGCTCTGAAGCTCGGCCTGGCGGTAGGCCTCGACGATCTCCTGCGCGCGGCGGATTCGCCCGGCTTCGTCCTGCCCTTGCGCGCCCTCCAGCTGAACCTCGGCCGCGGCGATGAACACGTCGCGCATGTAGAGCGAGAAGCTCGATTCCTCGGTCAGCGGATCGAGGCGAGGGAGCAGCGGGCGGAGATTGTCGAGCGCGACATAAGCGGCGTGGATGTGGGCGGCGCGGTTGGCCGGGTCGGCCTCGGCGAGAAGCAGATAATGGAGCGGCAGTCGGGCCGGGATGGGGCGCCGGCTCTCGGCCAGTATTGCGGAGTGGACGTGACCGCGTGCCGCGAGGGAGTCGCCGCGCGCCAACGCGAGCCGCGCCTGGAGCGACTCGGCGATGCTTGTCGCGGCGGGATCCCGGCGCTCGGCGAGTGCGGTCAGCGCCGACGCAAGCGCGGAGCTGCCGGTGTCGCCATAGTCGACCGCGGCTTCGGCGAGGCGGCCGATCAGCTCGACCTGGGCGGGATCGCCCTCCAAAGTCAGAGCGACTCCGATCGCGCGTTGCGCACGCTCGCGCGCGAAGGCGCGGAAGGTGTCGCGTTCCTCGCCGGGAAGCTCGGCATAGGCGCCTTCGAGCCGCGCCAGCTTGAGGTTGGAGAGAGATGCGAGACGAAGGTCGCCGCCGCGCTGCGCCCGGTCCGCGGCGCAGGCCAGCGCGAGCACCGAGACTTCGCGGGCGCTGAGCGTGTCGAGGCCGGTCGGCGTCAGTTCCGCGCAGGCGCTGTCGGGCGGCGTGGCCGCGCGCTCTTCGAATGGGGCCGCCGCCTCGCCTCCTCGCCGCCGTCCGCCAGCGC
>JAEZFL010000005.1 GCA_023417515.1 Pseudomonadota bacterium
CGTTCGCGCCGACCAGGGCGAGCCGGTAGGCGGCACGCGAGGCGAGCGGGTCGCCGCTTTCCTGCGCCAGGCGGTAGGCGGCGAGCAGGAAGGTCTGGGCCTGGCGCTGGCTGCCGCCGGCGCTGACCCGCATCAGCTCGCCCGCCGCCACGCAATATCGGGCGAGGGCGAGCGGGGCGGGGGCCTGGGCCGAGACCAGCGCGACGTCGAGCGCGGCGGGGCTGGCCGATGAGGCGTCGCCACGGGCTCGAAGCTCTGCGAGCCGTGCCTCGACCCTCTCGGCGGTGGCGGTCAGTGCCTGGTCGGTCGGGTAGGCGGGCGCTTGCGGCCCCATGTCGGCGGCGGCGGTGCAGAGCTGGTCGGCAGGCGAAAGCGCGGCAGGCTGCGCGTAGGCGACGCCCGGCGCGGCCAGGCCGACCGCCATCGCCGCGAGTCCGGTCAGGACCAGGTGCGTCAAGCTCAACTCCCCCCAAGCGCGGGCGGAGCCTAGCGCAATGTCCTCAGCCTTGCACCCCGCTACCGAAGCCGCTCGGCGTGCCAGCGCAGATGGTCGTCCATGAAGGTCGAGATGAAATAATAAGAATGGTCGTAGCCCGGCTGCATGCGCAGGACGAGCGGGATGCCGGCGTCGCGGCAGGCGTCTTCAAGCAGCTGCGGGCGAAGCTGCTCGGCGAGGAAATTGTCCGCCTCGCCCTGGTCGACGAGCAGCTCCGGGACTCGGGCGCCGTCCTCGATCAGGGCGACGGCGTCGTGCCCGCGCCAGGCGGAGCGGTCGGTGCCGAGATAGCCGGCGAGCGCCTTCTCGCCCCACGGCACCTGGCTTGGAGCGACGATCGGCGCGAAGGCGGACACGCTTCGGAATCGGCCGGGATTCCTGAGCGCGATGGTCAGTGCGCCGTGGCCGCCCATCGAATGGCCGGTGATCGCCTGGCGTCCGGGGTCGATCGGAAAAGCGGAGGCGACGACCTCCGGCAGCTCGTCGACGATGTAGGAATACATCCGGTAATGCCGGTCGAATGGCGCCTGCGTCGCGTCGACATAGAAGCCTGCGCCGAGGCCGAAATCGTATGCGGCCGCGGGGTCGTCGGGCACCCCTTCGCCGCGCGGGCTGGTGTCCGGAGCGACGAAGATCAGCCCGAGCTCGGCGCAGGCGCGGCGATACTCGCCTTTCTCGGTGACGTTGGCGTGGGTGCAGGTCAGGCCCGACAGATACCAGACCACCGGGCACGGGGAGCCGTCGTCCGCCTGGGGCGGGACGAAGACCGAGAAGGTCATGTCGGTGCCGGTCGACCGGCTGGCATGCTTCACGACATGCTGAGTGCCGCCATAGGCACGGGTGACTGAGAGCGTGTCCATTATCTTCTCCACGTCATGCTGAACTTGTTTCAGCATCCATTCTCGAGCCGCGGTGCAGTCGGAGAGATGGACCCTGAAACAAGTTCAGGGTGACGATCCTTAGTACAGGATGACGCTCCTGATGCTCTCCCCCGCGTGCATCAGGTCGAAGGCCTTGTTGATGTCGTCGAGGGGCATGGTGTGCGTGATCAAGGGGTCGATCGCGACCTTGCCGTCCATGTACCAGTCGACGATCTTGGGCACGTCGGTGCGGCCGCGGGCGCCGCCGAACGCGGTGCCCTTCCACACCCGGCCGGTGACGAGCTGGAACGGGCGGGTGGCGATCTCGCGGCCGCTCTCGGCGACTCCGATGATGACGCTTGTCCCCCAGCCGCGGTGGCAGCATTCCAGCGCCTGGCGCATCACGTCGGTATTGCCGGTGCAGTCGAAGCTGTAATCGGCGCCGCCGTCGGTGAGGTCGAGGATGGCAGCCACGACCTTGTCGTTGCCAACCTCGAGCGGGTTGACGAAGTCGGTCATTCCGAACTGCTCGGCCATGGCCCGCTTGGCGGGGTTGATGTCGATACCCACGATCCGGTTCGCGCCGACCAGGCGCGCGCCCTGGATGACGTTGAGGCCGATCCCGCCCAGGCCGAACACGACGACGTTCGAGCCCGGCTCGACTCCCGCCGTCCAGATCACCGCGCCGACGCCGGTAGTCACTCCGCAGCCGATGTAGCAGATCTTGTCGAACGGGGCGTCGGGGCGGACCTTCGCCACCGCGATCTCCGGCATCACGGTGAAGTTCGAGAAGGTCGAGCAGCCCATATAATGGTGGATGATGTCGTTCCCGAGCCGGAAGCGGCTGGTGCCGTCCGGCATCTGCCCCTTGCCCTGGGTGCCGCGGATGGCGGTGCACAGGTTGGTCTTTTGGCTGAGGCAGCTTTTGCACTGCCTACATTCGGGCGTGTAGAGCGGGATGACATGGTCCCCGACCTTCACTGACGTCACGCCCGGGCCGACCTCGCGGACGATGCCGGCGCCCTCGTGGCCGAGGATCGAGGGGAAGATGCCCTCCGAATCCTTGCCCTCCAGCGTGTAGGCGTCGGTGTGGCAGACGCCCGTGGCCATGATCTCGACCAGCACCTCGCCGGCCTTGGGGCCTTCCAGGTCGACCTCGTGGATCTCGAGCGGCTGGTTGGGGGCGACGGCGATCGCGGCGCGGGTCTTCATTTGCAACTCCTTGTGTCAGCGCTCCGACTAGCCCCGCTGAGGCCGGGTTCCTAGACCCAAGACGATGGAACGAGGCGGCCGCGGCGCGGTTTGGGCGTTTCGCCGGGTAAACGGAGAAGCGGATGCGGGTGCTGGTCCTGGGCGCGACCGGGCTGATCGGGTCGGCGGTAACCGCCCGCCTCGTCGCGGCGGGTCACGAGGTGGTCGGCCTCACCCGCACATGCGATTCCGCGGCGCGGCGGCTGCCGGTGGCGCGCTGGATCGTCGCGGACCTGCGCGACATTCGCCGGCCAGAGGATTGGCTGCCGCATTTGCGGGGGATCGATGCCGTGGTGAACTGCGCCGGCACGCTCCAGGACAGTGTCCGCGATTCCACGTCGAAAGTGCATCGCGACGCGCCTGCCGCTCTGTGGCGCGCCTGCGAGCAGGCCGGCGTTCGCCGAGTCATCCATTTCTCGGCGATGGGCGTGGACCGGGGCGGCCTCACCGATTTCTCCCGCACCAAGAAAGCGGGCGACGAGGCGCTGGGGGCGACCAGCCTCGACTGGGTGATCCTGCGCCCCTCGGTCGTGGTGGGGCGCCAGGCTTATGGCGGAAGCGCGCTGTTCCGCGCTCTCGCGTCGCTGCCGGTGATGCCGCGCATCGAGGACGCCGGTCCGCTCGACATCGTCCAGCTCGATGACGTCGCCGAGACGGTGGCACGGCTGCTCCAGCCGGGCGCGGCGTCGCGCGTGGCGCTGGAGCTGGCGGGTCCTGAGCGGCTGCAGTTCGACGAGGTGGTGTCGGCCTATCGAAGCTGGCTCGGCTGGAAGCCGGCGCGGCGGATCCGGGTGCCGGCCTTCCTGATGGGCCTGATGTGGCGGCTGGGCGATCTCGTCGCCTGGTTCGGCTGGCGGCCGCCGCTGCGCTCGACGGCTCGGCGCGAGATCGTTCGCGGCGCGATCGGCGATGGGAGCGCCTGGCGGGCGGCGACGGGCATCGAGCCGCAATCGCTCGGCGCCGCCCTCGCCGCCGAGCCGGCGTCGGTGCAGGAGCGCTGGTTTGCGCGCCTCTACCTGCTCAAGCCGGTCGCCTTCGCGACCTTCATCCTGTTCTGGCTGCTCACCGCGATCGTCTCGGTGGGGCCGGGCTATCGCTGGGCGGTCAACGTGATGGAGGCGAGCGCTGCGGCGCCGATCGCCGTCCTCACCGTGATCGCCGGAAGCCTCGCCGACCTCGCCGTGGCAGCGCTCATCCTGTTCCGGCGCACCGCCAGGCTCGGCCTCGTCCTCGGCCTGCTCGTGACCCTCGGCTACGTCGCGTCGGGCACCTTGCTTCGTCCGGACCTGTGGGCCGATCCGCTGGGGCCGATGATGAAGGTGTGGCCGATCCTGGTGCTCAATCTCATCCTTCTGGCAATATTGGACGAGCGATGATGACCACTTACTTCATCCTCAAATATCTCCATGTGATCGGCGCCACCGTGCTGCTCGGCACCGGCGCCGGAATCGCCTTCTTCATGCTGATGGCGCACCGCGGCGGCGACCCGGCGGTGATCGCTGGCACGGCGCGGATCGTGGTCATCGCCGACATCGTCTTCACGACGACAGCGGTCATCGCCCAGCCGGTCACCGGCGTTCTGCTGGTGCGCGAGGTCGGCTATTCGCTGTGGGAAGGATGGATCGTCGCGTCGCTGGCGCTTTACGTGTTCACCGGCCTGTTCTGGCTGCCGGTCGTGTGGATGCAGGCCAGGATGCGCAATCTCGCTCAGGCCGCGGTGGCGAGCGGCGAGCCGCTGCCGCACGCTTATCACCGGCTGTTCCGCTGGTGGTTCGCGTTCGGCTTCCCGGCCTTTGCCGCTGTGATGGCGATCTTTTGGCTGATGATCACTCGGCCGCAGGAGATATTATGAGCGATAGGCCGCCCCTTGCCAGTCGTCTGATTCTCGGCGCCGTCGCCGGCTTCGTCGCGACGCTGCCGATGACCATCGCGATGCGCAAGCTCCACGGCCGCCTGCCGCCCGGCGAGCGCTATCCCGCGCCGCCGCGCGAGCTGATCGACTCGACGACGGCCGAAGCGGTGCTGGAGCAGCCGGCGCGCGACCTCACCATCGCCGCCCACCATCTCTATGGCGCCGCGACAGGCGCACTGGTCGCGGCCGCATTGCCGCGCGCCGGAGCCGTCACGGGGGCGGCCGCCGGCGTCGCGGTGTGGACGGGAAGCTATCTCGGCTGGATTCCGACCGTCGGGCTGCTCCGCCCGGCGACCGATCATCCGGAACGCCGGAACGGCATGATGATCGCCGCCCACCTCGTGTGGGGAGCGGCGACCGTGATCGCCTACCGCGAGCTGGTGCGCGAGCGGGACTCGCTGTTCTCCGGCGGCCCCGACAAGGACATGCCGGCCTGAATGGTGCCGGGTGTCGGACTCGAACCGACGACCTACCGCTTACAAGGCGGTTGCTCTACCAGCTGAGCTAACCCGGCGCGCGTGACGCCCATGCGTCAAGTGTTGCCCAAAATCCAGTCATCCACAGGAAGTGCACAGCCGCGCGCGGCGAGTCGGGTCAAACCCCTTGCCTTGGGTCACATTCATGCAACAAAGCCCGCTTAGGGGCGCCTCCGGACATCGCTGATTCCCAGCGAGCGCCCATCTTGCGCATTTAAATCCAAGTGCCTTTCACCGTCTCCCCGGGGGGTAGAATGAAGAAGACCAGACTGCTTTGTGCCGCCGCAGCCATGTTCGTGGCGCCTCTCGCCGTTCAGGCGCAACAGATCACCAGCCAGATCGAGGGCCAGGTGACCGACGAAGCCGGCGCTCCGCTCGCCGGCGCCACCGTCGTCATCACCGACACCCGCACCGGTGCCGCCCGCACCATCCAGGCCGGCGGCGAAGGCCGCTTCGTGGCCACCGGACTCACGGTCGGCGGTCCCTACACGGTCACCGCGACCGCGCCCGGCTATCAGGGCCAGACGGTCGGCGACCTGGTCACCACCCTTCAGGGCGCGACCACGCTCCAGTTCAACCTCGCCTCGGCCGAGGCCGGCGCCGAGAACGTCATCGTCGTGACCGGCCAGCGCGCCAACGTGCAGCTGCGTGCGATCGGCCCGGGCACCGCCTTCGGCCAGACCGTTCTTGCCGAAGCGCCGACATTCAACCGCGACGTCCGCGACATCATCCGGATCGACCCGCGAGTCAGCCTCGACCGCGACGACGGCGGCTCGGGCCAGGACCGCATCTCCTGCCTCGGCGGCAACGACCGTGGCAACGCCTTCACCGTCGACGGAATCAGCCAGGGCGACGTCTACGGCCTCAACGACACCGGCTTCTCGTCGCGCTCCTCGACCCCGCTGCCCTATGACGCGGTGCGCGAGGCGCAGGTCCAGTTCGCGCCGTTCGACGTCGACTATGGCCAGTTCACCGGCTGCGCCATCAACGTCGTCACCCGCGGCGGCACCAACCAGTTCCACGGCACCGCCTTCTTCGAATATTCCGACAGCGGTCTTCGCGGCACGTCGGTCGACGGCCGCCCGGTCGCTCCGATCGAGCCGGAGAAGCGCTGGGGCGTGTCGCTCGGCGGCCCGATCATCCCGGACCGGCTGTTCTTCTTCGGTGCCTATGAGCATCAGGAAGCCGGCCAGTCGCAGGACGACGGCCCGGCCGGCGCCGGCTATCCGAACGAGCTCGCCGGCGTGCCCGTCGCCGAGTTCAACCGAATCTCGGAGATCCTGAGCCGAGTCTATGGAATCGAGACCGGCCCGCTGGTGCGCAGCCGTCCGTTCACCAACGACCGCTATTTCGCGCGCCTCGACTGGCAGATCAACGACGATCACCGCCTCGAGGGCACCTATCAGCGGCTCGAGGAAGGCACTGTCCGTCCGGACGATTTCTTCACCGGCCAGAACTCGCCGCAGGTCACCGGCCTCAACACCTTCCTCACCAGCGGCACGATCTCGAATTACTATTCGGGACGCCTCTACTCGACCTGGTCCGACACCCTTTCGACCGAGATCCGCTACTCGCGCTCCGAGGTCCAGGACCGTCAGGACCCGATCGGCGGCGGCGAGGCGCAGTCGGCCAACCCGATTCCGCGGATCATCGTCGGCATCGACAATCCGGGCTCCACGCCGAACGGCGCGGTTCTCGCCGGCCCGGGCATCTCGCGCTCGGCCAACGACCTGCAGACCCTGGTCGAGCAATTCCGTGCGGTCGCCAACATCTCCGCCGGAGCGCATCAGTTCAAGTTCGGTGCCGAGATCAACCGGGCCGACATCTTCAACCTGTTCGTCCAGAACGCGACCGGCACCCTGACCTTCGCCAATGCCGACGCGCTCGAGCAGGGCTTGCTCAACACCGGCTCTTCGACCACGACGACTCCGAACAACCTGGTCAACAACGTCTCGGCCGGCGCGTTCGGCAACTTCAGCCGTACCGGCGACGTCAACGACGCCGCGGCGAACTTCATCCGCAGCGTCTACTCGCTCTATGCCCAGGACGAGTGGACGGTGAACGACCGGATGGACGTGACCCTCGGCGTGCGCGTGGACTGGTATGGCGGCGACCAGCCGGATCCCAATCCGAACTTCGCCGCCCGCTACGGCTTCACCAACACGAGCGGGTTCAGCAACCTCGACCCGGTGCTGATGCCGCGCTTCGGCTTCACCTATGACCTGGACGATTTCGCCGTCTTCTCGCGCACTCAGGTGCGCGGCGGCGTCGGCATCTTCTCGGGCGGCGATCCGCTGGTCTGGTTCGGCAACGCCTTCCAGAACAACGGCTTCGGCTTTGCCGAGGGCACGACCCGCTCGCCGGGCTGCCCGGCCGGCCAGATCGACGTCGTCGTCAACGGCCAGTTCACCGGCCTGCCCGCCTGCTTCCAGGCGGCAGCATCGGCGACCGCGGCGGCCGGCCTCGGCGACACCCAGTCGGTCGATCCGAACATCACCATCCCGACCGTGCTCCGCGCCAATCTGGGCCTGCGCACTCAGCTCAACTTCATGGACAGCGGCTTCTTCAGCGGCTGGAACCTGGATCTCGACTATATCTACAGCCGCTACGAGAACCCCTATTCGATCGTGGACCTGTCGCAGACCCCGGACATCCGTGCGGGCCTGAACGGCTTCACCATCGACGGGCGGCCGATCTATCAGTCGATCGACCCGACCCGGGCGGGCTGCACCGCGGTGCTGGTGTCGGCCAATCCGACGCCGGTCTATTCGGGCGTCAACGCGGCCTGCTTCGGCACCAGCCGCGACGACGAGCTGATGCTCACCAACACGGATGGCTTCCGCAGCCATATCGCGTCGGTCATCCTGTCGAAGAATTTCGACGGGGGCATCTTCACGCCGGGCGGCTCGGTCTATTTCAACTTCGGCTACGCCTACACGGACGCCCAGGACCAGCGGAACATGTACAACTCCACCGCCGGGTCCAACTATGACCTGACGGCGGCGTTCGACCGGCAGAATCCGGCCGCCTCGCGCGGCTTCTTCGCGAGCCGGCACAACATCACGCTGGCGACGACCTTCCGCGAGGAGTTCTTCGAGAATCTGACGACCTCGCTGGGCTTCACCTTCGTGGCTCGGTCAGGCCGTCCGTACAGCCTTACCTTCGGCGGTGGCGGCGTGTTCAACGACAGCGCGTCGGGCAACGACAATGCCCTGGTCTACGTGCCGACCGGCGTGAACGATCCGAACTTGTCGCCCTCGTCCAACCCGGCCGCGGTCACGCAGTTGGTCAACTTCCTGCAGGGCCTGCCGTGCGCGCGCGGCTATGAGGGCCGCACCATCGAGCGCAACACCTGCAGCAACGACTGGTATTACGATCTCGACCTGAGCTTCTCTCAGGAACTGCCGGGGCCGGGCCGTCTGCTCGGCATTGGCGGGATGGACGACTCGCTGCGCGTGTTCGCGGTGTTCGACAACTTCCTGAACTTCCTCAACGACGAGTGGAACATCCAGCGTCGCCGGAATTTCGCGGGGCTGCAGGACGTGGCGACCGTGAGCGGCGTGGACGCGCAGGGTCGCTACATCGTCAACGGCTTCACCGGTGGCAGCTTCGACGACGACAACCAGATCAACGTCTCGTCGTCGGTCTGGCGCGTGAAGATCGGCGTCGGCTACCGCTTCTGATCCTCAACGGATCGGAGCAAGGAAGAGGGCGGCGGGGCAACTCGCCGCCCTTCTTCTTTTCAGAGGATGCCGAAGGTCCAGCCTTCGGTGTGGGCGAGGTCGGGGGTGAGGCCCTCGGGAGCGAAGGCGCGGGGTTCGCTCGCCGCGAGCGCCCGCATGCCCGCCGCCGTCACGAGGGCGTCGGTCTGGTGGTCGTTCGGCTCGAAGCGCAGCCGAACCGGCTTGCTTCCGAGCCCTGCCAGGGCGCGATTGAGCTCGGTTTTCGTCCTCAACTTGGTTCCCGGCATACCGGCGCGGCGCAGGTAGATGCGCGTGTAGATCTCGACGACGGCGCTGCCGTGCTGGGGAAGCGGGTCCATCGGCCAGATCGCGACCTTGCCGTCGAGGCGATGGAGCAGCCGCATCCCCGCGAAGCTCGCCTTGGCGACCTGGGCCGCCCCGATCGCGTCATAGGCGCTCGCCGTCTTTCGCCCGCCCTGCGCATTGAGGCGGGCGTCGCAGCGGCGGAAGTGCATGAACCCGGCCTTCACGCCGTCCGCGATGCCGAAATAGAAGTGCCGTCGATGGCTTTGCTCGAGGAAACTCGCGGCGCCGAGATCCTCGTCGCCGCAATGGCTCTCGACATAGGCCCACAGGTCGCGCGCCGTGACTGGGACGTCCGGCTGGCCGGGCAGATATTCGCCGCGCTCGGCGATCGGCGGAGCGAAGCTGAAATCGAAGCCGAACAGGGTGGGGGCCTTGGCCGCCTCGGCGAGAAGCCAGTCCAGAACTTCGCTTCGCGACCAGACATGGTCCGGGCGCACCAGCCGGGGCGCCGAGTCACCCGCGTCCGCCATCGCGATGGCGATGCCCTTGTGACGTCGGCCTTTGGCGCCGGACCAATCGATGGCGGCGAAGCGGGCGAAAGCCGGGACCGTCATGCCAGCGGAAGCTGGCATCTACGGGGACGCGGAAAGCGCGGTAGACCCCAGCTTTCGCTGGGGTGACGGTTTTTCATGGGCGCTCCGTCATTCCCGCCGCGGCGCGCTGCGGCTTCCTGGCGCGGTCCCACCAGGCGCGCTGGATGTACAGCTCGATCCGGTCGTGGGCGGGGGTGCCGTAGCGGACGAGCAGCATCGGATAGTTGCGATAGTGATCGGTCTCCCAGAAGGTGTCCGGGTCGGTCTCGAACAGGATCTGCTTCTCGGGATGGGTGACCATCAGCGCGAAGCTGCCTTTCTCCCGCCCCGGCGACATGAAGCCCTTGCCGTTGATCTTCGGGCAAGGCGTGCCCCACCATTTCTCCATGACCACGTCGGGCAGGGAGCAAGCGAAGGCGACGGCCTCGTCCCAATCCTTCATCGGCTGGGTTCCAGCGCAGCGAGCACGTCCCGGGTGAAGGCCCTGATGTCGAGCTGGGAGGCGGCACCGCCGTCGAAACCGCGGCGGACAAGCACGAGCTGGCGCGACGGGATGACGACGACGAACTGGCCGCGATTGCCCTGCGCGACGATCGAGTCCTGCGGAAGACCGCTGTCGGCGGGGAACGTCCACCAGGTCATGCCGTAGCCGAAGCCGCGGGCGGGCTGTGCGGCGGCGTGGCGGCGCACTGTCTCGGTCCAGCCGGCCGGGAGGACGCGCTCGCCGTTCCACATGCCATCAGCGAGGTGGAGGAGGCCCATGCGGGCGAGGTCGCGCGCCGTGGTCCACACCTGGCTCGACATGATGAAGTGCCCGCTCGGATCGGTCTCTGGGACCGTCCGGGTCATGCCGATGCGCCAGAACAGGCGGTTGAACGGATAGGCCAGCGCCCGCTCGCCATCGCCGAGGACATGGCTCAAGGCCCGCGTCGCGGCGACGATGTCGTTGTTGGAGTAGCGGAAATGCTGGCCCGGCGGCGCGACCAGCGGCAGTCCGGCGATGGTGTCGGCGACCGTCGCTCCGCCGAAATAGAGGGCGTCGGTGCGGTTGCCGGCATGGTCGCTGTTGAGGCCGCTGTTCATGCGCAGAAGCCGGTCGAGGGTGATCGCCGAGCGGGGGTCGCCGAGGCGCTGCCATTCCGGCACCGGCGCCGGAGCGTCGAGACGGATGAGGCCGTCCTCGACCGCGGCCCCGATCAGGGTGCCGGCGATGCTCTTGGCGACCGACCAGGTGCGCTGCGACGTATGCATGTCGAAGTCGGGCCGATAGCGCTCGGCGACGATACGGCCGTTCTGGACGACGAGCACGGCGGTGGTCTCGCTGCCCTGGCCATAGGTGCGGCGGTCGAAGGCCGAGGCGACGGCGCGGGCGAGCGCGGCGGAATCGCCTGTCGGGCGGCCGGTGGCGCGGGCGTCGCCCTGAGGCCAGGGCTGGGCGTCGATCGCCGCGAGGTCGGGGCCTCGGGCCGCGAGGCTCGGCAGGCTCGCGACGGCCCCGATCGGCGCCCCGATCGGAAGCTGGGTACAGCCGAGATGCGGGCGCCATTGCGCGACGCGCGGCGGCATGTCGTCGCGGTAGCGAACGGTGACGCGGCGGTTGGCGCGGTCCACGTCCGCAGTCAGTTGCCCGAACAGCGGCTCGAGCTCGGGATAGGTGCGGGCGAGGTCGTCCTGCGCGATCACGGACTCGGGCAGTCCGGCATTGAACAGGTCGCTGCACAGGAAGCTGGCCTTGTAGCCGGCCGCCAAGGCGCGGCGGTAATCGGGCCGATCGTCCTGCGCGGCAGCGGGCGCCGCAAAGAGCAAGGCGGCGCCGACCCAAAGCGCCCTAAGACTTACGCGCACGCAATTCCTCCCAATAAGCGATCCGCTCGGCGACCCGCTTCTCGAAGCCGCGGTCGGTCGGCTCGTAGAAGGTCTGCGGCTGCATCTCCTCGGGCCAGTAATTGTCGCCGGAGAAGCCGCCCTCGGAATCATGGTCGTAGGTGTAGCCCTTGCCGTAGCCGACCTGTTTCATGAGCTTGGTCGGCGCGTTCAAAATGTTTTTGGGCGGCATCAGCGATCCGGTCTCGCGGGCCGAGCGCCACGCCGCCTTCTGCGCCTTGTAGGCCGCATTCGATTTGGGTGCGGTTGCGAGATAGAGGGTGGCCTGAACGATGGCGAGCTCGCCCTCGGGCGACCCAAGGAAATCGTAGGTGTCCTTGGCGGCGAGGCACTGCACCAGCGCATTGGGGTCGGCCATGCCGATGTCCTCGACCGCGGTGCGGACGAGCCGGCGCAACAGGTAGAGCGGCTCCTCGCCGGCGGTCAGCATTCGCGCGAGATAATAGAGCGCGGCCTGCGGGTCGGAGCCGCGGATCGATTTGTGGAGCGCGGAGATGAGGTTGTAATGCCCCTCGCGGTCCTTGTCGTAGACCGCCACGCGACGGTGGAGGAGGGCGGCGAGCTCGGCGGGCTCGAGCAAATGCATCCTCTCCCCCTCAGGGGAGAGGGTGATAGAAAAAAGCGTCTCCGCCTGGTTGAGGAGGAAGCGGCCGTCGCCGTCGGCGGTGGCGATCAACGCCTCGCGCGCGGCGGGAGTGAGTGGGAGCGGACGCTCCATCAGCGCCTCGGCGTTGTCGAGCAGCCGGCCGAGCGCGGTGGCGTCGAGGCGGTTGAGGATCAGCACCTGGGCTCGGCTCAGCAGTGCGGCGTTGAGCTCGAAGCTCGGATTCTCGGTGGTCGCGCCGACCAGCACGACGGTGCCGTCCTCGACATAGGGAAGGAAGCCATCCTGCTGGGCGCGGTTGAAGCGGTGGATCTCGTCCACGAACAGCAGGGTCTGGCGGCCGAACCTGCGATGCTCGCGCGCCTCGGCGAACACCTTCTTCAAATCGGCGACCCCGGAGAAGACCGCGGAGATGGCGATGAAGCGCAGGCCCACCGCGTCGGCGAGGAGGCGCGCGATGCTGGTCTTGCCGGTGCCGGGCGGTCCCCACAGGATCATCGAGGCGAGCTTGCCAGCGGCGACCATCCGGCCGATCGCGCCGTCAGCGCCGGTCAGATGCTCCTGGCCGACGACATCGTCGAGGCTGCGCGGCCGCAGGCGGTCGGCGAGCGGCGCACTCTCGTCCGGCTCCGGCGCGGGCGGCGGGGCAGGGGGCTCATCGGCGGCGAACAGGTCGGCCATGGGCCTGATCTAGTCGCACCGGGCGACACCCAAAAGCCACAAACGGCCGCATCTCGCCCGTTCCACCATCGCACCGTGGCGTGCTACGCCTCCCGCAAATAGAAAAAACGGGAGGACCTGCAAGTTGCCGACCTATCGCCTGTTGTCGCTGCGGCGCGCTCTGCGCTGCTCCGCCGCCTTCGCGATTCTCGCTGCCGGAGGCGCAGCCATTGCCCAGGACGTTCCGATCGTCCAGCCGGGCGCGCCTGGCCAGCCGTCGAGGACGATCACCGCCGAGGAGGCGGTGCGGATCGCCGACACGCGCTTCTCGCCCGACGACGTCAAGTTCATGCAGGACATGATCCTGCACCACCAGCAGGCGGTCGAGATGGCAGCGCTGGTCGAGGCGCGAAGCACGATGCCGGCGATCAAGCAGGCGGCGGGGCGGATCGCCGCGTCGCAGGCCGACGAGATCCGCTTCATGCAGACCTGGCTTCGCGAGCGCGGCCAGCAGGTGCCCGATCCGTCGGCCGCGCACCATGGTGACCATTCCGCCCATGCCGACATGCCGGGCATGTCCACTCCGGAGCAGATGGCGGCGCTCGCGGCGGCGCGCGGGGCGGCGTTCGACCGGCTGTTTCTCGAGCGGATGATCCACCATCATGAAGGCGCGCTCACCATGGCGCGGGCGCTTCTGCGCCGGTCGGGCTCGGCCTATGATCCGGTGCTGTTCCAGTTCGCAAACGACCTCACCAACGAGCAGCAGGCCGAGATCGAGCGGATGGCCGCTCTTCTCGCTCCGCTCTCCAACGATCGCCGCGCCGTGCTCACCCCCGGCTTCCGCGATGCCGGGCAGGCGATCAGCAACATGACCCTGGTCGCGAGCCTGCCCAAGCCAACCGGCTTCTTCGATCCCGCCAATCCCGCAAATCTGCCGCCGCCGATCCCGGCCGAGCCAGGGGCGACGCCTGCCCCTGCGCCTGCCGACGGCGCCGCAGCAACTCCCCGCGTCGGCGATCGCTCGCCGATGCTGAGTTTCGCCAATACCGACATGGCCTTTTCCGGCGATCTGCTCGCGGCCGGCAATTATCACGGCTTCAATCTCTACCGGCTGGTCGAAGGCGGTGCGCCGCAGCTGATCAGCTCGGTGATCTGCCCGGGCGGGCAGGGCGACGTCTCGATCGTGGGCGACCTGCTCATCATGTCGGTCGAGGAACGGCGCGGGCGTACCGATTGCGGCCGCCAGGGCGTGCCCGACGACGTCAGCGCGGAGCGGTTCCGCGGGCTTCGCATCTTCGACATCAGCAATCCGGCGAGCCCACGTCAGGTCGGCCAGGTGCAGACGTGCCGCGGCTCGCACACCCACTCGGTCGTGTCCGGCCCGGCCGATGGCGCGATCATCGTCTATGCCTCGGGCACCTCCGGGGTGCGGCGCAGCGAGGAGCTTGAAGGCTGCGTCGGCGAGGTTCCGGGCGACAGCCGCACCTCGCTGTTCCGCATCGACGTGATCGAGATCCCGGTCGCCGATCCTTCGCGTGCGCGGATCGTCGACAGCCCGGCGGTGTTCGCCGACCCGGCGACCGGCAACCTCGCCGGCCTGTGGCGCGGCGGCAGCCATGGCGAGGGCACTCAGGACACCAGCCGCACCGACCAGTGCCACGACATCACCGTGTTCCCGAGCCGCAACCTCGCCGCCGGCGCCTGCTCGGGAAACGGTATCATCTTCGACATCTCCGATCCGCGCCGCCCGCGCAGGCTCGACGCGGTGGTCGACCCGAACTTCGCCTATTGGCACTCGGCGACGTTCAACAATGACGGCACCAAGGTGCTGTTCACCGACGAATGGGGCGGCGGGTCGCGGCCGCGCTGCAGGGTCCAGGACCAGCGCACATGGGGCGCCAACGCGATCTACGACATCGTCGACAATCGCCTGCGCTTCCGAAGCCACTACAAGCTTCCGGCGGCGCAGACCGAGGAGGAGAATTGCGTCGCCCATAACGGCTCGATCGTGCCGGTGCCGGGCCGCGATATTTTCGTCCAGGCCTGGTACCAGGGCGGCATCTCGGTGATCGACTTCACCGATTCCGCCAACCCGGTGGAGATCGCCTATTTCGACCGTGGTCCGATCAGCGCCGATCATCTCGTGCTCGGCGGCTATTGGTCGGCTTATTGGTACAAGGGTCAGATCTACGGCACCGAGATCGTGCGCGGGCTCGATGTCCTGGCGCTGCAGCCGAGCGCGCACCTCACCGCCAACGAGATCGCCGCCGCGGCGCTCGCCGACCAGGGAGAGCGGTTCAATCCGCAGCAGCAATTCCCGGTGAGCTGGCCGGCCGACCCGGTCGTGGCGAAGGCCTATGTCGACCAACTCCAGCGCAGCCGCTCGCTGGCCGCCGGAACGGTCGCTGATCTCAACCGCACGCTCGACCAGGCTTCGGCGCGCCTCGCGGCAGGCGGGACCGACGCCGCACTGGCCGGACGCATCGAGCGGATGGCGGCCAGCTTGCGCGTGACCGGCCAGGACCCGGCGGCGAACCACCGCGCGACGGCGCTGCGCGAAACGCTGACCGGAATCGCCGGCCGCCTGCGCTGAGCAATTGCCTAGCCCCTCCCTTTAGGGGAAGGGTTGGGGTGGGGGAGTCACCGAGTACCGGTTCTTGAAGGCAGCTGCGTTGCCTGCGAGTGCATTGCGCTCGCCCCCCGCCCCTTGATCCCCCCTTTAAGGGGAGGGGTTAACCATGTCGCGGCCTCTTGTTCCGCGATCGTATAAGATATATCTAGAGGCATCACGGAAGGGAGATGCGTGATGCGGTTCAAGATGCATGGCTGCGGCCCCAGGGGCCGGTGGGACTTTCCCGAGGCGATCTTCGCGATGGGCGGGCCGCGCGGCTTCGGCGCCGCGTTCGGCAGCGGCTGGGGCAATGACTGGGGCCAGTGGGGCGGCGGCGGGCGCCGTGGCCGGCGCGGCATGTTCAAGCCGGGCGAGCTTCGCCTCGTCCTCCTCAAGCTGATCGCGGATCAGCCGCGCCACGGCTACGACCTCATCCAGTCGATCGAGGAGATGACCCATGGCAGCTACGCGCCGAGCCCGGGCGTGGTCTATCCGACTCTGACCATGCTCGAGGACATGGGTTTCATCCGCGAGCAGGCGAACGAGGCGAGCAGCCGCAAGGCATATGCCGCGACCGACGAGGGGCGCGCCCACCTCGACGAGCGGCAGCAGGAGGTCGACGCCCTGATCGCCCGTCTCAACGAGCATGGCGACCGTGAGCGGCGCGCCGGCGGCGCCCCGATCAGCCGCGCCGTCGGCAACCTGCTGTCGGCCCTGTGGCACCGGGTCCAGCGCGAAGGCATGGACGAGGAGACACTTCACCAGATCGCCGAGATCCTCGACGATGCGGCGCGCAAGGTGGAGCGGCTCTAAGCTGGGCTAGGAGACGGTCAGCGGCCGCGGAACAGGCCGCCGAGAAGTCCCCGGACGATCTGGCCCGCCACGCGGTTGACGACCTGGCGCTGGACCGAGCGGCCGAGCTGACGGGTGATGTCGTCCGCAAACCCTCTTTCGCGGCGGCTTTCCCGCGCCTCGCGCGACGCCTGGCGATCGCGCTGGATCGCGGCCTTCTCCTGCTCGCGCCGAGCCTTCTCGGCGGCCGCCGCCGAAGCCGCCTGCTCGGCGCGCTCGCGAAGCATCTCGTGCGCGCTCTCACGGTCGACGGTGTCGGCATATTTGCTGCCGACCGGGGAGGTCGACTGGAGCGCCTCGCGCTCGGTCGGCGTGATCGGTCCGGCGCGAGAGCGCGGCGGAGCGACCAGCGTGCGCTGGACCGGCGTCGGAGCTCCGTTGTCGTCGAGGACAGATACCAGCGCCTCGCCGGTTTTCAGCTCGGTGATCGCGGTGGCGACGTCGAGCTCGGGATTGATCCGGAACGTCTCGGCCGCCGCGGCGACCGCGCGCTGGTCCTTGGGCGTGAAGGCGCGGAGCGCGTGCTGGACGCGGTTGCCGAGCTGGCCTGCGACGGCCTCCGGGATGTCGAGCGGGTTCTGGGTGACGAAGTAGACGCCGACGCCCTTCGAGCGGATGAGGCGAACGACCTGCTCGACCTTCTCCAGCAATGCGGTCGGGACATCGTCGAACAGCAAATGGGCCTCGTCGAAGAAGAAGACGAGCTTCGGCCGATCGAGATCGCCGACCTCCGGCAATTCCTCGAACAGCTCGGACAGCAGCCACAGCAGGAAGGTCGCGTAGAGCTTAGGGCTCTGCATGAGCTTGTCGGCGGCGAGGATGTTGACGATTCCGCGGCCCTGGTCGTCCAAGCCGAGGAAGTCGGCGATCTCCAGTGCTGGCTCGCCGAAGAAGCGGTCGGCGCCCTGCGCCTCGAAGGCGAGGACCTGGCGCTGGATCGTGCCGACCGACTGCCTGGCGACGTTTCCGTAGCGCGTGGTGAGATCGGCGGCATTGTCGGCGACCCAGGTCAGAATCGAGCGCAGGTCGGCAAGATTCAGAAGGAGCAGTCCTTCGTCGTCCGCGGCTCGGAAGGCGATGTGGAGGACGCCTTCCTGAGTGTCGTTGAGGCCGAGCAGTCGAGCGAGGAGCAGGGGCCCCATCTCCGACACTGTCGTTCGGATCGGGTGACCCTGCTCGCCGAACAGGTCCCAGAACAGCACCGGATTGCCCTCATAGGCCCAGTCGGAGAGACCGAGCTCGGCGGCGCGGGCGGTGAAGGGCTCGTGCGCGCGCTGCTGCGCATTGCCCGGCATCGCCATGCCGCTGAGGTCGCCCTTGATGTCGGCGGCGAAGACCGGAACCCCGGCGCGCGAGAAACCTTCGGCCAGGAGCTGCAGGGTGACGGTCTTGCCGGTGCCGGTCGCGCCCGCCACCAGGCCGTGGCGGTTGGCGCGGTCGAGCCGAAGCAGCTGGGCGCCGCCCGAGCTGCTGCCGATCAGGATGCCGTTTTCATCGTCCATTCGATCCTCACCCTTGCTGCCGATGCCGGTTCAGGACCCGGACACGTCCCTCGAACGTATTTGGCGCGAAGCATTTTGGCTATCGGGCCCTGTATTCGATGTTCGAACTCTATGCGGATCGTCGCCGCGACCGTCTCCTGCCGATGGCCGGAGTGGCGGTGATTCACGCCGCGCTCGGTTGGCTGCTGATCAGCGGCTTCGGCGCCGACATGGTGCGCGGAGTCAGCGAGAGCCTGCAGACCTTCGATGTCGCCCCGCCTCCGCCACCGCCGCCCCCGATGGAGCAGGAAGCGGCGCCTTCGGTCGAGCGCGCCGCGCCCGAGGAGCCGGCGCCGGCCGCGCCTCCGGCTCCCGCGGCCGAGGAGAAGGCGGCGGCCAGCGAGCCGACGCCGGGCTGGGACGTGCCCCCTCCCGTTGCCGCGGGCCTCGTGCCGTCGGGACC
>JAEZFL010000041.1 GCA_023417515.1 Pseudomonadota bacterium
GGGGGGGGGGGGGGGGGGGCCCCCCCTGGGCCGCGCCCTCGACCACCCCCACCCCAAACCCCTCCCCTGAAGGGGAGGGGCTTTCTGGGCTCGCCCTCTACGTCCACTGGCCGTTCTGCGTGTTGAAATGTCCCTATTGCGACTTCAACAGCCATGTTCGCGAGAGCATCGACCAGGCGGCGTGGCGGGAGGCCTTGCTCCGGGACCTGGCGCATGAGGCGGCCTTGCTGCCGGGGCGGCGGCTGACCTCGATCTTCTTCGGCGGCGGAACGCCCAGCCTGATGGAGCCCGCGACGGCGGCCGCGCTGATCGACGCGGCGGCCGGCCATTGGCGAGTCGCGAAGGACATCGAGATCACGCTGGAGGCCAATCCGTCGTCGGTCGAGGCGGCGCGCTTCGCCGATCTTGCCGCCGCGGGCGTGAATCGGGTGTCGCTCGGCCTCCAGTCGCTCGACGACCGGGCGCTCGCCTTCCTCGGGCGAGCCCATGACGTGGACGAAGGGCTGGCAGCCTTGGCGACGGCGCTGCGCGTGTTCGATCGCGTGAGCTTCGACCTGATCTACGCCCTGCCCGGCCAGTCCGTCGAGGCATGGGAAGCCGAGCTGCGCCGCGCGCTGTCCTTCGGCACCGATCACCTGTCGCTCTACCAGCTCACCATCGAGCCCGGCACGCGCTTCGCCGCGCTCGCCGCCAAGGGCGAGTTGCCGGAGACCGATCCGGACTTCGCCGCGGAGCTGTTCGAGCTGACCGCCGCGATCACGGCGGACGCCGGCCTGCCGCGCTACGAGGTGTCGAACCATGCGCAGCCGGGGCAGGAGAGCCGCCACAACCTCACCTATTGGCGGATGGGCGATTATGCCGGAATCGGCCCCGGCGCTCATGGCCGCCGCAGCGGAACCGCTACCCAACGCCACCGCAAGCCCGAGAACTGGATGGGCGCCCTTGCCCGCAACGGCCACGGCATCGTCGAGGAACGCGCGCTGACGCGTGAGGAGCGCGCGGTCGAGGCGCTGCTGATGGGCCTGCGCCTGCGCGAAGGCGTGGACCTTGCCGACATCTCCGAGCGGACCGCCCTCCCCGTCCCCGCATTTCTCGACGAGGAGGCGGCGGATCGGCTGGCGCGTCAGGGCCTGCTGAGCCGCGATCAGGCCCGGTTGACGGTCACCGCCGACGGCCTGCTTCTGCTCGACTCGATTCTCGCCGAGATCGTCCGCGCCTAGTCGAACGCTGTCGGCGCGGGCGAAACCACGGTGAAGCCGTTGGCGGTGAGCTGGCGCACTTCGAGCGCGCGCTCGGCGACTCCGTCGCGGCCGAAGCGGAAGGCGCCGTCGACGCCGACGAAGCCCTGGCGGTCGCGCAGCTCGCCTTCCGGGAAGGGCCGGCCGAGCGGCCAGTTGGCGGCGATGCGGATCGCAAGCAAGGTCGCGTCATAGCCGAGGCTGGCGAGGCGCACGGGATCGCGATTGTAGCGGGCCCGGTAGCGGGTGCGCAGCTGGTTGAACAAGGTGTCCGAGGCGGCCGCATACCAGGCCCCGCGAAGTTGGGCATTGCCGCCGCCATTGGCCTCGGCCGCCCACAATTCGGTGCCGAGGATGCGCAGATTCGAGTTGTCGCCGCGCACCAGCGGGACCGCCTGCACCGCCGTCCGGGTGCCGTCGGCGAGCAGGACGGCGTCGTACGGCCCGAGCCGCCGAAGCGTGGCCGCGCTTTCGCGCAGGGCGGCCGTGCTGCGCTGGTAGCTCTGCGTGCCGACGAACTCGCCGCCCGCAGCCCGCACCGACACGCGCATCGAATCGCTGACCCGGCCTCCATAGAGGCTCGACGGAACGAACGCCGCGAATCGGTTCGCCCCCTGCCCGCGCGCATAGCTCACCACGCGGTCGACCGACTGGGCCGGATTGAGGCCGATCAGATAGACGCCCTCCCCGGCGACGCTGACGTCGTTGGAGAAGCTGATCACCGGCACGTCGGCCGCGGCCGCGATCGGCGCGACCACGCGCACATCCTCCGCGAGCAACGGGCCGAGGATCAGGCCAGCCCCCTCCGCGATCGCCGCCGACGCCGCCTGGGCCGCGCCCGGGCCGGTGTCGTAGGAGAGAAGGCGGATGCGCTGGCCGCCGGTGTCGGCGAGAGCGAGGTTGGCCGCGTTGAGGATCGACTGGCCGACCTGCGACGCAGAGCCGGTGAGCGGAACGAGCACCGCGACCCGGTTCAACGTCTCGCCCGGAGGAAGGCGCGAGATCGGCTGGACCGGCTGCGGCTGGACCGGCTCGACCGGGCGCTGCGCGCGGGGCATGCAGCCGGCGATCGAGACGGACAGGATCGCCAGGCCGATGAACCGGAGCGCCGAGCGGCGCGCTTGCGGGCGGGACGACGGCAATGCCATGACGGACACCTCATGAACGACCAGAAACTCGAGCCCGGCCTCTATATCGTCGCGACCCCGATCGGCAATCTGTCCGACCTGTCGCCGCGCGCCGCGATGGTGCTGGGGGCGGCGGACGTGATCGCGGTGGAGGACACGCGGGTGACGGCGCGGCTGCTCCAGCATGTCGGCAGCAGCCGGCCGATGACGCCCTATCACGACCATAATGCCGAGCGGGTGCGGCCGGGGCTGGTGGCGCGGATGGCGAGCGAGGCGGTGGCGCTGGTGTCGGATGCGGGTACGCCGCTCATCTCCGATCCCGGCTACAAGCTGGTCCGCGAGGCCCGGGCGGCGGGTGCGAAGGTGGTCACCATTCCGGGTCCCAGCGCGGCGATCGCCGCGCTGACACTGGCCGGGCTGCCGACCGACCGTTTCGCCTTTCACGGCTTCCTTCCCGCCAAGGCAGGGGCCAAGGCGGCGGCCATCGCCGAGGCGGGTGCCTTCCGCGGCACCCTCGTCTTCTACGAGAGCGGACCGCGCCTGGGCGCCACGCTCGCGGCGCTCGCCGAGGGGCTGGGGGAGCGGGAGGCCGCGGTGGTCCGCGAGATCAGCAAGAGGTTCGAGGAGACGGTCACCGGCACGCTTGCCGAGCTCGCCGCGCGCTATGCGGCGCTCGAGCCGAAGGGCGAGATCGTCGTCGTCGTCGGCCCGCCCGGCGAGGCCCCGCCCGCCGCGGAAGAGGATGTCGAGGCGGCGCTGCGCGATGCCCTCGCCCGCCTTCCGGCCGCCAAGGCGGCGGGCGAGGTGGCGAAACGCTTCGGCGCCGATCGCAAGGCGCTTTATGCGAGGGCCCTCGAGATCAAGGAGGAGGGGGGATGAACGATATCAACCCCTCCCTTTCAAGGGAGGGGTTCTGATGGTCCGGGACCGGCGGGCGGCCGAGAAGAGCGGGCGCGACGGGGAGACTCGGGCGGCCCTGTTCCTGCGGGCGAAGGGCTGGCGGATTCTCGACAAGCGCGTTCGCACGCCGCTCGGCGAGATCGACCTGGTGGCGAAGCGCGGCAATCTTGTCGCCTTCGTCGAGGTGAAGACTCGCAGGACGGCGGCCGAGCTCGACTTCGCGATCGACGAGCATCGGCTGTCGCGCGTGGCCGCGGCGGCGGAGATGCTGGTGCCGCGTTATGCCGGGCCGGACGACGATATCCGCATCGACGTCGTGCTGATCGCGCCGCGGGCGTGGCCGCGCCATATCGAGAATGCCTGGATCGGGTGAGCCTGTTTCGTCATGCCGGGCTTGACCCGGCATCCACCTTCTTGCTCTGCGCAGAAGTGAAGGTGGACCCCGGATCAAGTCCGGGGTGACGAAAGGAAAGAACGTGTCCCTCACCGTCGCGGTCCAGATGGACCCGCTCGAATCGATCAACATCGCGGGGGATTCGACCTTCGCGCTGATGCTGAGCGCCCAGAAGCGCGGGCACAGGCTGTTCCATTATTCCGTCGATGCGCTCAGCTATCATGAGGGCCGCGTCTGGACGATGGCGAATCCGGTCATTGTGCGGCCGGAGCCAGGCAATCATTTCACGCTCGGCGATCCCGAGATCCTCGACCTGGGCCGCGACACCGACGTGGTGCTGATGCGCCAGGACCCGCCCTTCGACCTCAGCTACATCACCGCCACCCACCTGCTCGAGCGAATCCAGGGCCAGACCCTGGTGGTCAACGATCCCGCCGCGGTCCGCAACGCGCCCGAGAAAGTGTGGGTGCTCGATTTCGCCCGGTTCATGCCGCCGACCTTGGTCACGCGGTCGCTCGGTCTCGCGCGCAAGTTCCTCGCCGAGCATGGCGAGATCGTCGTCAAGCCCCTCCACGGCTTCGGCGGCGGATCGGTGTTTAAGGTCGGCCGCGACGGCGCCAACCTCTCCTCGCTGATCGAGCTGTTCAACACCGCCTATCGCGAGCCGCACATGATCCAGGCCTTCCTCCCGGAGATCGCGGAGGGCGACAAGCGCATCGTGCTGGTCGACGGCGAGGTCGCGGGCGCGGTCAACCGCGTTCCCGGCGCCGGCGAGATCCGCTCCAACCTGGCGGTCGGCGGCACGGCGGCGAAGACCGAGCTCACCGAGCGCGAGCGGGAGATCTGCGCGGCGCTCGCGCCGGAGCTGAAGGCGCGCGGGCTGATCTTCGTCGGGATCGACGTGATCGGCGGCAAGTGGCTGACCGAAATCAACGTCACCTCGCCGACCGGAATCGTCGCGATCGACAGGTTCAACGGCACCGACACCGCGGGCCGCATCTGGGACGCCATCGAGGCCCGGCTCGGCTGATGGACGATTGGGTCATCCGCTTCATCGACTGGGCAGGCTATTCGGGTATCTTCGTCCTGATGCTGCTCGAGACGGTGTTCCCGCCGATCCCGTCGGAGGTGATCATGCCGGTGGCCGGAGCGCGCGCGGCGACCGGCGACATGACCCTGGGCGGCGTCGCGCTCGCGGGCACCGCCGGGGCGATGGTCGGCAACCTGTTCTGGTTCGCCGTCGCCTCGTCGCTCGGCGAAGGCCGGTTCCGGCTGTGGGTCCAGCGTTACGGGCGCTGGCTGACGCTCGACTGGTACGACATCAAGCGGGTGCAGAAGGCGTTCGGGCGGTGGGGCGGAGTCCTCGTCTTCGCAGGCCGGCTGGTGCCGACGATCCGCTCGGTCATCTCCTTCCCCGCCGGGCTGGCGCGCATGCAGCTGCTCAGGTTCCTGATCTGGTCGGGCATGGGCACGGCGATCTTCAGCGCGGCGTTGGCGGCGGCCGGATTCGTGCTCGGCTCGGCCTTCCAGAATGTCGACAAGGTCTTGGGCCCGGTGTCGTCGGGGATCTTCATCCTGATCCTAGTGCTCTACGTCTATCGCCAGGCCACCTGGAACCGGCGGCAGAAGAAGCGCGGCTAAGCCCGGGGGTGGGCGTTTCGGTAGACGTCCAGCAGGTGGGCGGTGTCGACGGCCGTGTAGATTTGGGTCGAGCTGAGGCTGGCATGGCCGAGCAGCTCCTGAAGCGCGCGAAGGTCGGCGCCGCGGCCGAGCAGATGGGTGGCGAAGCTGTGGCGAAGCGCATGCGGCGTCGTGCGCTCGCCCAATCCCAGGTTGCGGCGGGCATTGCGGACAGCGCGGCGGACCATCTCGCCGTTGAGCGGGCCGCCGCGGGCGCCGCGGAAGAGCGCCTCGTCGCGGCTGGTGCCGTAGGGGCATAGCTGGATATAGCGCTCGATCGCTTCGCGGACCTGCGGGAGAAGCGGCACGCGCCGGGTCTTGGCGCGCTTGCCGGTGACGGTGAGGACGTCGCCCAAGGGCAGCGCCGCGCCGGTGAGGCCAAGCGCCTCGGCGACGCGCAAGCCGCCGCCATAGAGAAGCAGAAGGATCGCCCAGTCGCGCGCGGCGATCCACGGCTCGGCGGCGCTGTCTGCCGCTTCCTCGGCGAGGCGCACCGCTTCGTCCGGGGCGATCGGGCGCGGCACGGTGCGCGCCTGCTTGGGCCCCTTGAGGCGCGGAACGTTGGCTTGTTCCCCGGCTTCGGCAGCCGCGAAGGCGAGGAAGGCGCGCGCCGCCGAGAGTTCGCGCGCGGCCGAGCTGTTGGCGAGGCCGTGCGACCGGCGCACCGCGAGGAAGGCGCGCAGGTCTGCCGCGCTCAGCTCGCGCAACGCGGCAGCGGACACGGCATCGCCGAGATGCGCTTCGAGAAAATCGATCAGGCGATGAGCGGTCGCGACATAGGCGCGCACGGTGTGGACCGAGCGGCGGCGTTCCTTGAGGACATGGTCGTGCCAGCGAGCCGCCAGCGCCCGCGCAGGCGAGCCCGTCAGGGGATCAGCCACCGGTCCAGGCAACGGGTCAGGACTGCGCCGAGGAAGAGAAGAAGCTCCGAGCCGTGGCGGGTCTCGAAGCCCTGGCCGCCGCGCTGGCCGAGCGCGAGCAGGCCGTTGGGAAGCGGCGGCTTGGCCTTCAATGTCACCAGCGCCTCGGCGCGGATCAGCTCGCAGGCGGGGCCGAACAGGGGATGGCCGCGCTCGGTCGCGCGAAGGACGACTCCGTCGATGCCCTCGATCGAGCGGGCGATCACCCGCGGCTCGACGAACTGGAGGCCGGAGGCGTCGGCGCGAAGGCCGGTATCGCCGGCGAACAGGGCCATCGCCACCGCGTCGAGGCCGAGCATCTGCGGCCATTCCTGGGTGACTATATGGATGAGATGGTCGAGCCCCTCAGCCTCGATCACCGCCAGCACCGCCTCGTGGATCGAGGCGACTGCGCCGGAATGGCCGCGGGCAAAGGCGATCAGGTCCTGGTTGGCTTCCTCGGCCGCGGCAATGCGCGCGCGAAGCGTTGCCAGCGCATGATCCTCGAAGCTCAAGACCTTTCCCATCGCGCCGAGCTTACGCCGATCATGGTTAAGATGCGATGTCTGAAATCCTCCCTGTGAAGCGCAGCTTCATGGGGAGGGGGACCGCTCGCGAAGCGAGTGGTGGAGGGGCTGTTCACGGCTAAGGCTTGCCCCACCACCATGCTTCGCATGGTCCCCCTCCCCTTCGCCTTCGGCGACAGGGAGGAACTTGGTGGCTACCC
Source organism: Pseudomonadota bacterium (assembly GCA_023417515.1). Taxonomy (GTDB): domain Bacteria; phylum Pseudomonadota; class Alphaproteobacteria; order Sphingomonadales; family Sphingomonadaceae; genus Allosphingosinicella. Next base: position 6,966 of record JAEZFL010000041.1, read on the forward strand.
GATGGCCTGGCCGGTCTTGGCCCAGTCGTCGAGGAACGCCTTGATGCCGTTGTCGGTGAGCGGGTGCTTGAACAGCTGGCGAATGACCGCGGGGGGCGCCGTCATCACGTCGGCGCCGATCTTGGCGGCCTCGAGCACGTGGACCGGGTTGCGCACCGAGGCGACGAGGATCTGCGTGTCGAAGCCGTAATTGTCGTAGATGGTGCGGATGTCGGCGATGAGGTCCATGCCGGAGAAGCCGACATCGTCGTGGCGGCCGACGAAGGGCGAGATGAAGGTCGCCCCGGCCTTGGCCGCGAGCAGGGCCTGGTTGGCGGTGAAGCAGAGGGTGACGTTGACCATGGTGCCGTCGGCGGTGAGCTTGCGGCAGGTCTTGAGGCCGTCGATGGTGAGCGGGACCTTCACGGCGATATTGTCGGCGATCTTCCGGACGATCTCGGCCTCGCGCATCATGCCTTCGTGATCGAGCGCGACGACCTCGGCGGAAACCGGCCCGGGAACGATCGCGCAGATTTCCTTCACCACCTCGAGGAAGTCGCGGCCCGCCTTGTGGATCAGCGAGGGATTGGTGGTGACCCCGTCGAGCAGGCCGGTCTCGGCCAGGTCGCGGATCTCGGCGGTGTCGGCGGTGTCGACGAAGAATTTCATTTGGAACGGGCCTCGTGTGCGAAGGGGTCGGCTGCTCTTTAGCGAGCCCTTTCCCTGAGCGCGAGAGCACCCGCCCCCGTCCACCGTTCGGGCTGAGCCCGTCGAAGCCCTGCCCTTTCTTTGAACGCGGAAAAAGGGAAGGACAGGCCTTCGACAGGCTCAGGCCGAACGGGGTGGTGGGTGAGAGCGGATTCGATAGTCAGAGACCGGACCCTTCATCGCGCGATCTGGGCGATCGCCCTGCCGGCGATGCTGACCAATCTCGCGACGGCCTTGTTCGGGATCGCAGACCTGTGGGTGATCGGGCGGCTCGGCGAGGTGGACGCCCAGGCCGGGGTCGAGGTCGGCGCGAAGTTCATGATGGGCCTGCTCGTCGTGTTCAATTTCCTGCGCACCGGAACGATCGCGCTCACCGCGCAGGCCGCCGGCCGCGGCGACGAGGCCGCGCAGGCGGAGACCTTGGTCCGCGCGGTCGGCCTGTCGCTGCTGATCGGCCTGTTCCTGCTCCTGCTCATGCCGGTCGCGATCCCGTTCGGGATCGACCTGCTCAGCGCCGGCGGCGGAGTGGCCGAGGAAGCACGGACCTATGTCGGAATCCGCTATTGGGGCGGCTTGCTGTGGCTCGCCAATGCGGCGGTGGTCGGCTGGCTGATCGGGCGCAAGCGGGTGCGCGCGGTGCTGGCGATCGAGGTCGCCGCGAATATCATCCACATCGCGCTCGACCTGCTGTTCGTGCTCGGCTTCGGCTGGGGCGTCGCGGGAGTGGCGACGGCCACTTTGCTGTCCGAGTTCGGCAAGCTCGCGGCCGCCATGGTCGTGGCAGGGCGGGAGCCGCCCTTCGCCCGCATTCTCGCGCTGACGGGCCAGGCCGAGACCTGGAGCCGCGCCGCGCTCGGCCAGCTGCTTCGGCTCAACCGCGACCTGTTCCTGCGCACCTTGCTTCTGACCGCGGCGATCCTGCTCATCACCCGCGACGGATCGCGCGAGGGGCCGCTGGTGCTCGCCGCCAACGGCATCATCTACCAGTTCTTCATCCTGTCGGCGCTGATCCTCGACGGCTTCGAGAGCGCCGCGCAGGTGCTGTGCGGCGAGGCCGCCGGCGCCCGCGACCGGCGCCGCTTCGAGCGCCTTGCCGGCGCCTGCCTGATGTGGGGCCGCGGCCTCGGAGCAGTGATCAGCCTGATCTACATGATCTTCGGAGCGCCGCTGGCGGCGACGTTCAGCACCAATCCGGAGGTCGTCGCGACCACCCTCGCCTACCTGCCCTGGGCGATGCTGATGCCGCTGATCGGAGTGGCGTCCTACGTCTATGACGGCATCTATATCGGCGCGACCTGGACCCGGGCGATGCTGGTGACGATGGCCGCGGCGTTCGCGGTCTACGGCCTGCTCCTGCTCGTGACGGGACCGCTGGGCAACCATGGCCTGTGGCTTTCCTTCTGCGCCTTCCTGGCGGCGCGCGCAGCGGGACAGGCGCTGCTGATGCCGCGGCTGAGCCGGGCCAGCTTCGCCTAGCGCAGGAGGCCGAACATGCTGGCGATGAGCGGATCGTTCGCGCTGCGTGGGTTGGCTCGGATCGCCGCCTCCTCACGGCCGATGGCGCGGTAGATGCCGTTCGCGGCGGCCTCGCTGACGTGACGCTGGAGGCCGGCGAAGCTGATGCCGGTCGCGGCCTGAACGACCTGGTTGACGATGCCGTTGTCGAGCAGGCGAAGCGCGTTGCCGACGTCGGGGAACATCGCGTCGACGATCGCACTGCCCATCGCTCGCTGGAGGAAGTCGGTGGCCGCGGTCGGGCCGCCGCGGACCAGCGCCATCGCGTCGGTGATCGTCAGGTTGCGGATCGAATCATAGACGATCGGCGCGGCGGCTTCGGCTGCGTTCGATGCCGCGCGGTTCATCACGCCGAGCAGCTGGTTCTGCACCGCCGGGGTTCGAAGCAACGCGGACGCGATTCCGCCGGCGCCGGCGAACTGCGGCGGCAGCGGCACGCGCGCCAACTCGTCGGAAAAGAAACCGTTGTCGGTGAGCAAATTGGCGAAGGCGCGCTGCGACGACACGGTGAGCAGCCGGCGGAGCGCATTCTCGAAGCCGAAGCCCTCGAGATCACCGAGCGTGGTGCAGGCGGGGAGAGTCGCCAGCGGAAGCGCGGCGACGGCGAACAGCATTCGGCGGCGGGTAAGCAACTGGTCCATCGAAACCATCCTCGATTGTGACGCGGCGAGAACGTTGGCGGGCGGCGGGAGGTTTCCCACTCATCATCCTGAACTTGTTTCAGGATCCATTTCGCAGGCCGGAGGAGGCTCGAGGATGGATGCTGAAACAAGTTCAGCATGACGATTACAGGAGCGTCGCCGCCTTGCCTTTTCACCTCGCTCTCCCGATGGAAGCGGCGCATGCCGCGAGTCCGCGTCCTCCTGCTCAATGCCGCCCTCGGCCCGCTCGACTATCGCGGCGACGCGGAGCCGGGCTCCGTGGTCGTGGTGCCGCTTGGGCCGCGGCAGGAAATGGGCGTGGCCTGGGAGCCGGAGCGGCTTCCGGCCAACGAGATCGACGAGACTCGGCTGAGGCCGTTGCTCCAGGTGCTCGACTCGCCGCCCCTGCCCGCCCCGCTCCGGCGGCTGATCGAGTGGACCTCGGATTATTATCTGGCCCCACTCGGCGCGGTGCTCCGAATGGCGCTGCCCTCGACAAGCGCGCTCGGCGGGGCGCGGATCGTCACCGAATATCGGCCGACCGGGCTGGTGCCGGACCGGATGACCTCGCAGCGCGAGCAAGCGCTGGAGCGGATCGTCGGCCGCCAGGGTTTGATCGGCGAGCTTGCCGCCGCAGCGGGCGTGTCGGACGCGGTGATCCGGGGATTGGTGAAAACCGGGGCGATCGAGGCTGTCGAGGTGTCGACCGATCACCCCTATCCCCTACCCGACCCGGATTTTCATGTGCCGGTGCTTGAGGCCGCGCAGGCCGAGGCCGCGGAGGCGCTGCGAGCGTCGGTGCGCGAGCGGGCGTTCCAGCCGTTCCTGCTCGACGGAGTCACCGGCTCCGGCAAAACGGAGGTCTATTTCGAGGCGATCGCGGAGGCGCTTCGGCAAGGGCGGCAGACGCTGGTGCTGCTCCCGGAAATCGCGCTGACTGAGCCGTTCCTCCAGCGCTTCACCGCCCGCTTCGGCTGCGAGCCGGTCGCCTGGCATTCGGGCCTTCGCCAGTCGCAGCGGCGGCGCGCGTGGCGGGCAATCGCTCAGGGCGAGGCGAAGGTGGTGGTCGGCGCGCGCTCGGCACTGTTCCTCCCCTACCCCAATCTCGGCCTGATCGCGGTCGACGAGGCGCACGAGACCAGCTTCAAGCAGGAAGACGGGGTTCACTATCACGCCCGCGACGTCGCGGTGATGCGCGCCAAGCTCGAGGAGGTGCCGGTCATCCTCGCCTCGGCGACTCCGGCGATCGAGAGCCGCCACCAGGTGACGCTCGGCGTGTACAAGGAGCTGAAGCTTCCCGAGCGGTTCGGCGGCGCCGAGATGCCGGCGATCGAGCCGCTGAACCTCGTCTCCGATCCACCGCCGCGCGGGCGCTGGCTGGCGCCGAGGCTGGTCGAGGAGCTGGAAAGGAACCTCGCGGCGGGCGAGCAGTCGCTGCTGTTCCTCAACCGCCGCGGCTATGCGCCGCTGACCCTGTGCCGCCATTGCGGGCACCGCTTCCAATGCCCCAATTGCACCGCCTGGATGGTCGAGCACCGCTTCACCGCGCGCCTCGCCTGCCACCATTGCGGCCATGTCATGCCGGTGCCGCGCATGTGCCCGGAATGCCATGAGGAGGAGAGCCTGGTCGCCTGCGGGCCGGGGGTCGAGCGCATCGCCGACGAGGTCGCGGCGCTGTTTCCGGACGCGCGCACCGCTGTGGTGACGTCCGACACGATCTGGTCGCCCGCCAAGGCCGCCGATTTCGTCGCCCAGATGGAGAGCGGCGCGGTCGACATCGTCATCGGGACTCAGCTGGTGACCAAGGGATACCACTTCCCCAATTTGACCCTGGTCGGAGTGATCGACGCCGATCTCGGCCTGTCGGGCGGCGACCTGCGCGCGGCCGAGCGGGCCTTCCAGCAGATCCGCCAGGTGTCGGGCCGCGCCGGCCGCGGCGAGAAGCCGGGACGCGTGTTCATCCAGAGCCACGATCCCGATGCTCCGGTGATCGACGCGCTGGTGCGCGGCGACGTCGAGGGGTTCTACGAGGCCGAGACCGACGCCCGGCGCGAGGCCGCCATGCCGCCGTTCGGTCGACTCGCCGCGATCATCGTATCATCCGAGAAGGAGGCCGACGCCAAGGAGGCCGCCCACCGCATCGGCCTTGCCGCGCCGAACGTCGACAATATGATCGTGCTCGGCCCCGCGCCCGCGCCGCTGGCGATGCTTCGCGGCCGCCACCGCCTGCGCCTGCTCGTCCACGCCAGCCGCTCGATCCCGCTGCAGGACATCGTGCGCGAGTGGCTGGGCGGGGTGGAATGGCCGCGAAGCGTGAGGGTCGCGGTCGACGTCGACCCCTATTCCTTCCTGTGATCGCCGTACCGGGACGGGACGGGGCGGCGACGGCGCCACCTTGCGGCAACTAACCATCAGGCGCAGTTTCCTCCCGGGCAGATAGCTCAACGAGAGCAGGTCGCAGATCACGGCCTGATGCAGGCTCGACGCCTGCTCTGCCCACCAACCCCAGCCTTGCGCTACCAGGCAACCGCTCTAGAGCGGCGGCGGGGAGGTACGCATGCATTCAGGATCCTGTCTGTGCGGCGCGGTGAGCTTCGAGACGGCGGCGGAGCTCAAGGCGCCGGACGCTTGCCATTGCAGCCAGTGCCGCAAGCAATCGGGCCATTTTTGGGCGTCGACCGACGTCCTGCGCTCGGCGACGACGATCCGCGGCGAGGACAATGTCACCTGGTTCCGGTCATCGGAGAAGGTGCGGCGCGGCTTCTGCGCGACCTGCGGATCGGCGCTGTTCTGGGAACCGATCGGCAAGGACCGAATCGCAATCGCCATGGGCGCGTTCGACAAGCCGACCGGAACGCACCTGGAGATGCACATCTTCGTCGCCGACAAGGGCGATTATTACGACATCGCCGACGGATTGCCGCAGCACCAGCGCTGAGCGGGGCACGCCGCCACGCCGGCCGATCGAATACCCAAATGCGTTAGGCGAACAGGTCGACGACTTCCGCGTCCGAGGCGATCGCGTTCAGGAGCAAGGTGCGGTGGCAGTGCGCAGGCTCGCGCTCATAGCATAGGATTGCGGTCGGCTGCGCATCGATCCGATCGAGCAGGATCGCGGCTGCCGCCTGCGCCTCGGGGAGCTCGAGCTGGCCCGCATAGACGCGCTCCAGACTCGCCTGGTCGCCGCGCTTGGCCGCGTCGCGCCCTTCCTTGGGCGTGCCGAGCGCGCGCAGATGCTCGTAGGCGATGCCGGCTTCCCGGAGGGCGCCGCCGAGCGCGGTCTTGGAGAAGCCCGGCCGCCGCGACGCCGCCACCGCGCGGACGTCGACGACCCGCTCGACGCCCGCAGCCTTCAGCGCCGCGATGAGATCGGGGACGGTGCTCTGCTCGTAGCCGATGGTGAAAACGCGCCGGGTCATCGACTCGGTGGTAGGCGCAGCCCGGCCGAAGGGAAAGCGTCAGCCCTGGTCGCGGAGTCGCCGGGCCTCGCCGTCATATTGGTCGGCCATCGAATTGAGCCGGGCGACCGTCGCCTCGTCGCTGATTCCGGTAGCGAGGCGGCGGCACTTGCGCGCCTGCTGCTCGAGCTCGGCGATGCGCGAGTCGGGGGTCAGCTCAAGAAGCAGATTGACCGCGCCGGCGAATGCGCCCTGCTCGTCGTAGAGCGGCGTCGGGAAGGGCTCGAAGGCGCGGCGGCTGCCGTCCGGCAGCTCGGCGACGGCGCGCAGGCCGCGCACCTCGCGGCGCTCGCGGATCGTCACCGCCATCGGGCATTGGTCGTGCGGCATCGGGGCGCCGTCTTCGTGGAATAATCTCCAGGTCACGCACCAGCGATCCCTGCCGGCGGTCGGCGCGCGGCCGGCAAAGTCGACGCAGGCGCTGTTGAAATGGGTGACGACGCCGTCCGGGCCGGTCACGTAGACAGGGAGCGGGAGCGCTTCCAACCTGTCAGCGATATGGTCGTCGGGGCCGTCCAGCGCTGCGAGCGCTGCTGAAAGGGCCTGTTCGGCGTCAGCGTAAGAAAGTGCCATTGCGAGTCGTGCGGCACCTACTTAATCCAGTTTAGGGTTAACACCCCGAATGAACGCCCGGACCGGCACATTCCGTTCGAAACTGTGGACAGTTGGAACAACCGGGAGCTTCCGAAGCGGGGACTCAGTCCCTATCGAGGCGGGCATGACGGATCGGGTTCACATCATCGGCGGCGGTCTCGCCGGGTCGGAGGCGGCGTGGCAGCTCGCGCAGGCGGGCGTGCCGGTGCGTCTTTCGGAGATGCGCGGGGGCGGCGACATGACTCCGGCGCACCAGACGGACGGGCTCGCCGAGCTGGTCTGCTCGAACAGCTTCCGGTCGGACGATTCCGAGAACAATGCGGTCGGCCTTCTCCATGCCGAGATGCGGGCGCTGGATTCGCTGATCATGCGCTGCGGTGATGAGCATCGCGTGCCCGCCGGCTCGGCGCTTGCCGTCGACCGCGATGGCTTCTCCGCCGCGGTCACGCGCGCGCTTCAGAACCATCCGCTGATCGAGATCGTCCGCGAGCGGGTCGACGGCCTGCCCAGCCACCCGGCGATCATCGCGACCGGGCCGCTGACCGCGGCGCCGCTGGCGGAATCGATCGCGGCCGCGACGGGGAGCGACTCGCTTGCCTTCTTCGATGCCATCGCGCCGATCGTCTACAAGGACTCGATCGACATGGACGTCGCCTGGATGGCCTCGCGCTGGGACAAGAATGCCGAAGGGTCGGACGGCGACTACATCAACTGCCCGATGACCAGGGAGCAGTATCTCGCCTTCCGCGAGGGGCTGCTCGCCGGCGAGAAGACCGAGTTCCGCGAGTGGGAGAAGGACACGCCCTATTTCGAGGGCTGCATGCCGATCGAGGTGATGGCGGAGCGCGGCGAGGACACGTTGCGCTACGGACCGATGAAGCCGGTCGGCCTCGACGATCCGCGGACCGGCCGCTGGCCCTATGCCGTCGTCCAGCTGCGCCAGGACAATGCGCTCGGCACGCTGTGGAACATGGTCGGATTCCAGACCAAGCTCAAATATGCCGAGCAGATCCGCCTGTTCCGGACCATCCCGGGGCTGGAGAATGCCGAGTTCGCCCGGCTCGGCGGCCTTCACCGCAACACTTTCATCAATTCGCCGCAGCTCCTCGACGGGACCTTGCGCCTGCGCTCGGCGCCGCACATCCGCTTCGCCGGGCAGATCACCGGCTGCGAGGGTTATGTCGAGAGCGCCGCGATCGGCCTCCTCGCCGGCCGCTTCGCCGCCGCGGAACGTGCTGGCCGAACGCTCGCCCCTCCCCCGTCCACCACCGCGCTCGGAGCGCTTCTCGGCCACATCACCGGCGGCGCCGATGCGGCGAGCTACCAGCCGATGAACGTCAATTTCGGACTGTTCCCGCCGGTCGATGGCAAGGTGAAGAAGGCGGAGCGCAAGAAGCGCTATACCGACCGCGCCCGCGAGGCGCTGTCCGGCTGGATGCGCGAGGACGTTCCGGAGGTCAGCCCAGCCTGACTTCGCCGATCCCCGCCGTCATCGTCAGGATCCGATCGCGCACAGCAGGCGCGATTCCGTCGGGCAGGACCTCCTCGACAGCTCCGCTCGCCTGAAAGCTGTCGGTGGTGACCTGACACAGCTCCATCGACCAGTCGGGGAAGGAGCGCTCCTCGATCAGCCGCTCGTCGCGGACCTCGATCGCCGAATGGCGGCCGTCCATGCGCAGCCGCGCGAGCAGCGAGTCGATCGCGGCCTCCGATCCCTCGACAATCTGGAGGAAATGGACTCCGTTGAAGATCAGCAGCCCGCTGATGCCGTCGAGCGCGTTGAAGTGACGCGCACTCTCATGGATATCGATCAAGTCCTGCGCGGTAAGGTCGAGACGCGCACGGCTGGTATAAGTGAGGGTCTTGAGTTGCACGCTTGATCTCCGGCTTTGCGGCCGAAGGCAAGTCCCTCAGCAATCACAGTTTTGACGGCGAACGGGCGCGCGCCGTCTTGGCGCCGTGGTCGCATATTCCTCGCGCGTCAACTGCTGGTCGCGATTTCGGTCGGCCTCGTTGAAGCGCGTCGTCGTGCGGATCGCCCATTCCTCGAACGACAGCCGTCCGTCGCCATTGGTGTCGAGCCGGGCAAAGGCGCGGCGGCGCGGCTGGTGCAATTCTGCCAGGGTGATGCGACCGTTCTTGTCCTTGTCGGCGCGGTCGAAGCGGCGCTGCTCCTTTGAGCGGGAGTCGGCGGACGGGGGCGGCGCCGGACCGTCCTCATCGTCGGCTTCGGCTTCGGCGGCCTGGCGCTGCGGCGGAGGCGGAATGCTTTCCTCGCGCTGCGCCAGGCTCTGCCAATAGAAGAAGCCCGCGAGGATCAGCAGCAGGGCGGCCCCGGCGCCCGCGGCGAAACGAAGCATAAGCTTGTCCCCCTTTTCGGGCGGCAAGGTTAACGCAAGTATCGGGCGAGTCCAATACGGCGCCGGAACGGATGGAGATTGCGGCGTTACCAGCCGGTCAGGCGATGACGCAGCATTCGCGCGGTGCGCGGCGGGCTTCCGGGCTCCTCCCAGCGCGCCGGTCCGCGCTCGAGGTCGCGGCGGGCGAGCGCCGCCAGCATTCCGAGCGGCCTCAGCGCCCTGGGCCAGCGCCGCGGCAGCGGCCGCTCGCGCGCCGCCGCAAGTGCAGCCTCGACATCCGAGGCCTCGCTGCTGTGCCGCGCGAGATCGACCAGCGCCCAGGTCTCGCCGGCCGGTTCCACCTCCCCGCTCCCGCCGAGCAGATGCGCGGTGTAGCGGAACAGGAGGCCGCCGCGCGCCTGGGCATAGGCTTCCAGGTCCTCGCGCGTGATCGGCTGGTCGCCCGGCAGAAGCGCCCAGCCCGGCTCCATCTCGGCGAGCTCGGCGCCGCGAATGCCGCGCGGCAGCACCTCGCGCGTCAGACTCTCGAGCACCGGTTCCCTGGGCGCCGGCTCGCGGTCGAGCCGCTCCAGCGCCTCGCGCCACCAGGCGAGGCGGATGCGGCTGATCATCGGCTCGCGGCCGGTGGCAAGGACTCGTCCCAGCGCCTCGTCCAGCGCCCACAAGGCCTGCACGGCCGCCCGCGCGGGCTCAGGCGCTTTTGCCAGCGCCAAAGCGACGTCAGGGTTCATCGGACCATTCCGTCATGCCGGACTTGGTCCGGCACCCACCTTTCTTCGGCGGCGCGGTCAAGGAAGGCGGACCCCGGATCAAGTCCGGGGTGACGACCGGACCTCAGCGGTACGTCACCTTCTTGGCGGCCTCGACGACGTCGGCGGCCTTGATCAGGGCCAGCTTCTCGAGATTGGCCGCGTAGGGCAAGGGCACGTCCTCGTTGGTCACGCGCAGAACCGGCGCGTCGAGGTCGTCGAAGCCTTCCTCCATCGCGATCGCCATGATCTCCGAGGAGATCGAGCAGACCGGCCAGCCTTCCTCGACCACGACCATCCGGTTGGTCTTGGCGAGGCTGTTGAGCACGGTTTCCTTGTCGAGCGGGCGAAGGGTGCGAAGATCGATGACCTCGGCGTCGATGCCCTGCTCGGCGAGCTGGTTGGCCGCGTCCAGAGCGATCCCGACGCCGATCGAGTAGCTGACCAGGGTTACGTCCTTACCTTCGCGGGCGACCCGGGCCTTGCCGATCGGCAGGACATAATCGTCGAGCTTCGGGACGTCGAAGCTCTGGCCGTAGAGAAGCTCGTTCTCGAGGAAGACGACCGGGTCCTCCGAACGGATCGCCGCCTTCATCAGGCCCTTGGCGTCCGCCGCGCTGTAGGGCGCGATGACGACGAGCCCGGGCACGTGCGCGTACCACGCCGCGAAATTCTGGCTGTGCTGGGCGGCGACCCGGCTGGCGGCGCCGTTGGGGCCGCGGAACACGATCGGGATGCGCATCTGGCCGCCCGACATATAGTTGGTCTTGGCGGCCGAGTTGATGATGTGGTCGATCGCCTGCATGGCGAAGTTGAAAGTCATGAACTCGACGATAGGGCGCAGCCCGCCCATCGCCGCGCCGGTGCCGACGCCGGCAAAGCCATATTCGGTGATCGGCGTGTCGATGACCCGGCCGGGGCCGAACTCGTCGAGCAGGCCCTGGGTGACCTTGTAGGCGCCCTGATATTCGGCGACCTCCTCGCCCATCACGAAGACCCGGCCGTCGGAGCGCATCTCCTCGGCCATGGCGTCGCGAAGCGCCTCGCGAACGGTCTGGCGGACGGTTTCGGTGCCTTCCGGAACTTCCGGCGCCGCGGGAGCGCGCTCGGCGGAGGCGACGAGCTGATGAGCGCCTGTGTCCTGCGGCTCCTGCTTGGTCTCCGACTGCGGAACCGGCTCGGTCTTCTGGTCGCTTGGCTGCTCGACCGCCGGCTTGGCCGTCTCGGCCGGAGCGGCCGAGACGTCCTCGCCATCGGCGGCGAGGATCGCGATCACGGTGCCGACCTTCACCTCGTCGGTGCCTTCGGGAACGAGGATCCTGGCGACTCGGCCTTCGTCGACGGCCTCGAACTCCATCGTCGCCTTGTCGGTCTCGATCTCGGCGATGACGGTACCGGAGGTGACCTCGTCGCCTTCCTTGACCAGCCATTTGGCGAGGGTGCCCTCCTCCATCGTCGGGGAAAGGGCGGGCATCTTCAGTTCGATCGGCATCAGTAGGTCTCGACCAGGACGTCGGTGTAGAGCTCGCTCGGATCGGGCTCGGGCGACTGCTCGGAGAAATCGGCGGCTTCGGTGACGATGGCGCGGATGTCCTTGTCGAGCTGCTTCAGCTCGTCCTCGCCGACTCCGAGCTTCTCGAGCTCGCGCTTGGCGGCCTCGATCGGGTCGGACTTCTCGCGCACCGACTGGACCTCCTCGCGCGACCGGTATTTGGCCGGATCGGACATCGAGTGGCCGCGATAGCGATAGGTCTTGAGCTCCATGAGCACCGGGCCCTTGCCGCTGCGCACCCAGTCGACGACCGTCTCGGCCGCGCCGCGCACCGCGAGCACGTCCATGCCGTCGACCTGGACGCCCGGAATTCGGAAGGACTCACCCCGCTTGTAGAGCTGGTCCTCGGCCGAGGCGCGGTTGACGCTGGTGCCCATGGCATATTGGTTGTTCTCGATCACGAAGATGATCGGAAGGTTCCACAGCTGGGCCATGTTGAAGCTCTCATAGACCTGGCCCTGGTTGGCCGCGCCGTCGCCGAAATAAGCGAGGCAGATGCCGCCGTCCTGGTCATATTTGTGCTTGAACGCGAGGCCGGTGCCGAGGCTGACCTGGGCGCCGACGATGCCGTGGCCGCCATAGAATTTATGCTCGACGCTGAACATGTGCATCGAGCCGCCCTTGCCCTTGGAGATGCCGGCGGCGCGGCCGGTGAGCTCAGCCATGATGATCTTCGGGTCGATATTGTAGGCGAGCATGTGGCCATGGTCGCGATAGCCGGTGATGACGCTGTCCTTGGACGTGTCGAGCGCCGACTGGAGGCCGACCGCGACGGCTTCCTGGCCGATATAGAGATGACAGAAGCCGCCGATCAGGCCGAGGCCGTAAAGCTGGCCGGCGCGCTCCTCGAAGCGGCGGATGAGGAGCATCTGACGGTAGAATTCCATCAGCTCCTCTTTCGAGGCCTCGTAGCGCTTCGGCTCGGGCGGGCGCTCTCGGTTCGGGATTGGGGGCGCTGCGGAAGACGCGCGCTTGGATGCTGCCCTGGCCATGGGGGAGTGGCCTCCTCTCTATCTGCAATTAGGCAAGTTTGGCGGCTCTATGGCCGCAAACGAGAGGGGGTGCAACGGGTGCCGAGGTTCCTCCCTGCGAGGCGCAGCCTCGTGGCAAGGGGGACCATGCCGCAGGCATGGTGGAGGGGTAGATTGGACGGATGGCCGGCGGTGGTAATACCCCTCCACCATCCGCTGCACGGATGGTCCCCCTCCCCGAGCAAGCTCGGGGAGGAACTTTAGTCGAGAGGAACCACCACCTCGTCGGAGCGGACGACTCCGAGCTGGCGCCGGGTCATCTCCTCGGCGAGGTCGGGGTCGGTGCGTCGCGGGTCGAGCAATTGGGCGCGGTGGGCGAGCCGGGCATGCTCCTGCTGGAGCCGCGCGAGCTCGGTCTGGCGCTCGGTCTTGGCGGCGCGATACTCGCCCCAGGACATCACGCCATTGTCGCCGATCACCGCCGCGCCGAGGAAATAGGCGATGATGATCAACGCGACCGCCGGTCCGGCGGCGCGGCGCATCAGGGCAAGCGGTTTCTGGGCGGCAGGCATTAACCACTCTAGAATCAGGAAAAGTCGCGCGAATCAACCGGTCCGCGCGAATATTTCTGAAGCGGCGGGACGAAGCGCTCCGCCAGCGAGTCGAACGGTCCGTCTCAGCCGAAACAATCGCGACCGGCATAGAGTGCCGCGGCTCCCAGCTCCTCCTCGATGCGGAGGAGCTGGTTGTACTTGGCAAGGCGGTCGGAGCGGGCGAGCGAGCCGGTCTTGATCTGCCCGCAATTGGTCGCGACGGCGAGGTCGGCGATGGTCGTGTCCTCGGTCTCGCCCGAGCGGTGCGACATGACCGCGGTATAGGCGTTGCGATGGGCGATGCTCACCGCCTCGAGAGTCTCGGTCAGGGTGCCGATCTGGTTGACCTTGACCAGGATCGAATTGGCGAGGCCTTCCTCGATCCCGTCGACGAGGCGCGCCGGGTTGGTCACGAACAGGTCGTCGCCGACGAGCTGGACCGCGTCGCCGAGCCGCTCGGTGAGCAATGCCCAGCCCTGGCGGTCGTCCTCGCCCATGCCGTCCTCGATCGAGCGGATCGGATAGGCCGAGGCGAGCTGGGCGAGATAGTCGACCATTTCCTCCGACGAGTAGCGGCGCCCCTCGCCTTCCAGCACGTAGCCGCCGTCCTTGAAATATTCGGTCGCGGCGCAGTCGAGCGCGAGCACGACGTCGTCGCCGGGCTTGTAGCCAGCGCCTTCGATCGAGCGCATGATGAGGTCGAGCGCTTCCTTGGGCGAGCCGATACTGGGAGCGAAGCCGCCCTCGTCGCCGACCGAGGTCGACAGGCCGGCCGCCTTGAGGTTGGCCTTCAGCGTGTGGAAGATCTCGGCGCCGCAGCGCAGCGCCTCGGAGAAGCTCTCCGCGCCGACCGGCATCACCATGAATTCCTGGAAGTCGATCGGATTGTCGGCATGGGCGCCGCCGTTCAAAATGTTCATCATCGGCACCGGCAGGGTGCGCGCCGAGACTCCGCCGATATAGCGGTAGAGCGGCAGGCCGCGGGCGTCGGCGGCGGCCTTGGCGGTGGCGAGCGACACGCCGAGGATGGCGTTGGCGCCGAGACGCATCTTGTTGTCGGTGCCGTCGGCCTCGATCATCAGCTCGTCGATCTCGACCTGGTCCTCGGCTTCGTTGCCGATGACGAGCTGGGCGAGCTCGGAATTGACGCTCTCGACCGCCTGGTCGACGCCCTTGCCGAGCCAGCGCGCCTTGTCGCCGTCGCGCTTCTCGACCGCTTCATAAGCGCCGGTCGAGGCGCCGGAGGGAACCGCGGCGCGGCCCATGCTGCCGTCCTCGAGCAGAACCTCGACCTCGACCGTGGGCTGGCCGCGGCTGTCGAGAATCTGGCGCGCGTGAACGTCGATGATCGCGGTCATTGTTTCATCCCCGTTATGACTTATCTGAAGGATTGGAAGCGGAGTTGGGCGGCGGCTTATCGGCCGCCCCGCGGGGACGCAACTTTCGCGTCGGCGGCGGAACGCGAAGCCGCCGGCAGGTGTTCTCGCGGGGAGGCCAGGACGTCTGGCGCCCAGTGAATTTTGTGAGGGAGAACATCATGCCGCCTCGGGATCCGAGCCTGCCGGAAGGCACCGACAAGATCATCGACACCAACGCCATCGACACCTGCGGCGGCGCCACGGGCGGCGGCGGCGGCGCGCCGAAGGCCGGCAGCGCGTCCAGCAC
>JAEZFL010000044.1 GCA_023417515.1 Pseudomonadota bacterium
CGGCGCCACCACCCCAACCCCTCCTCTAAAGAGGAGGGGCTAGGATCGTCCCGCCGTGGGTCGCCTCTCTTGTTAACCCCGTTCCGACGTCGACCCCGATGCCGCCCCATGGCACCCCACCTCCATGAGGAAGATCGCCTTCACCGCTTTGCTCGCGCTTGCCGCGACCCCCGGCCATGCCCAGTCGATCGGCGAGCCGATGGCGCCGATCTTCGTCGTGCAGGAGACGAATACCGGCTTCTTCACCCTGCAGGACGCTGTGCGCGCGATCGGCGCGGGGCGCGGAACGATCCAGATCCCCCCGGGCACCTATCAGGAGTGCGCCGTTCAGGAGGCCGGCGACGTCGCCTATGTCGCGACGGAGCCGGGCCGGGTGATCTTCGACATGGTCACCTGCGAGCAGAAAGCGGCTTTGGTGCTGCGCGGGCGCTCCGCGCGCGTCGAGGGGATCGTCTTCCAGAACATGGCCGTGCCGGACGGCAACGGCTCGGGCATCCGAATCGAGGAGGGCGACCTCACCGTGCGCGAAAGCCTGTTCCGCAACAGCGAGAGCGGGATCCTGTCGGCGTCCGACCCCCGCGGCACGATCCGGATCGAGCGCTCGACCTTCTCCGGCCTCGGCCGCTGCGACCGCGACCTCGACTGCGCCCATTCGATCTACGTCAACGGCTATGGCGCGCTGTCGATCGCCAATACGCGCTTCGAGCGCGGCACCGGCGGCCATTACGTCAAGAGCCGCGCTCCGCGGGTCGAGGTGGTCGACTCGAGCTTCGACGACAGCGCCGGGCGCACCACCAATTACATGATCGACCTGCCCAATGGCGCGAGCGGCGTGATCGCCCGCAACGCCTTCGTCCAGGGGCGCGACAAGGAGAATTACAGCGCCTTCGTCGCGGTCGCGGCGGAAGGGCTGGAGAATGACACGTCGGGCCTGGTCGTCGCCGACAACGAGGCGGAGCTGGTGCCGGGCCTCTTCCGCCGAACGTCGTTCGTCGCGGACCTCAGCGGCGCGCCGATCCGGCTTCAGGCCAATCGCCTCGGCCGACAGATTACCGAGTTCGAGCGGCGGCGGTGAACCCTCCATCGTCATGCTGAACTTGTTTCAGCATCCATCTTCGAGCCGCGGTGCGAGTGTGAGAATGGACCCTGAAACAAGCCTGTCCTGAGCCTGTCGAAGGGTTCAGGGTGACGGCTTGGTGCAGATGTCGGCTTAGCTGCTATATCGGCACCGACATGGCCCGCCTGCTCCTGCTTCTCGCATCTCTTTTCTTCGCCGTCCCGGCGGCCGCCCAGCCGCTGGCCGCCGGTCGCAACCACATCGCCGCCGAGCTGGTCGCGGAGAGCGCCACGCCCGCGCCGGGGCAGAGCGTCACCATCGCCTTCGCCTTCACGCCGGAGCCGGGCTGGCACGGCTATTGGCTCAATCCGGGCGATGCGGGGCAGCCGGCGCGGGTGGAATGGTCGCTGCCGGCGGGCGCGCAGGTCAGCGCGCTGCGCCATCCGGTGCCCGAGCGCCTGGTGATCCAGGGGCTGATGAACCATGTGTTCAACGGCCCGCACGCGTTCCTCGCGACCTTGCGGCTGCCAGCGGACGTCGCGCCCGGAACGGCGATCCCGGTGCGGGCGCGAATCGACTATCTCGCCTGCACGGACCAGATCTGCGTGCCCGAGCGCGCTGACCTGGCACTGAACCTGCGCGCAGGGGACGGCAGCATCACCGCCGAACAAAGGGCGCGCTTCGACGCCTGGCGCGCCGCACTTCCTCGGCCGCTCGGAAGCGAGGGGAGGTTCGAGCTTCGCGACGGCCGGCTGCGGGTGGCGGTGCCGCTGCCGGCGTCCGTCACGGTGAGCGATCCGCATTTGTTCGCGGCGACTCCCGGCGCCCTCGTCTATGCCGCCGACCAGGCGATCAGCCGCAACGGCGACACGCTGATCGTCGAGACCCAGGCGGCAAGCCAGGCGAACGGCCTTGCCGGCTTCGACGGGCTGATCCGGATCGGCGAAGGCCAGGGGCTGACGTTCGCGGCGCGGCCGGGGCCGGTGCCGCCGGCCGGGGAGCCGGTGGGCGAGCCGTCAGGCGAAGGCCTGAGCCTCATCCTTGCCTTGCTCGGCGCGATCCTCGGCGGCCTCATCCTCAACATCATGCCCTGCGTGTTCCCGATCCTCAGCTTGAAGGCGCTGAGCCTGGCGCGGGCCGGAGGGGCGCCGAACGCGGCTCGCACCGAGGCGCTTTCCTACAGCGCCGGAGTCATCATCACCTGCCTCGCGCTCGGCGCACTGCTCCTGGTCCTGCGCGCGAGCGGCGAGGCGGTCGGCTGGGCGTTCCAGCTGCAGGAGCCGCGGGTCGTCCTCCTGCTCCTGCTTCTGGTCACTGCGGTCGCTCTCAATCTTGCCGGGCTGTTCCGGCTGCCCGGCCTGTCGCTCGACCGCGCCGACGGCGGCCGCACCAGCGCCTTCGCGACCGGCGCTCTCGCCGCTTTTGTCGCGACGCCGTGCACCGGCCCGTTCATGGCGGCCGCGCTCGGAGCCACCCTGGTGCTTCCGGCGGCCGGCGCGCTCGCGGTGTTCGGCGGGCTGGGCCTTGGCCTTGCGCTGCCGTTCCTTCTGCTCGGCTTCATCCCCGCCTTGCGCCGCCGAATCCCGCGGCCAGGGCCGTGGATGGTCAAGCTCCAGCGCATCCTCTCCATCCCGATGTTCTTGACGGCGCTCGGCCTGGCCTGGGTGCTGGGGCGGCAGACCGGCGTCGACGGAATGGCGCTCGGCCTTGCCGCCGCTCTCGCGCTCGGCCTGCTGCTCTGGTGGATCGGCGCGCGCGGCGAGCGAGGCCATCGCATCGCCGCCGCGGCGGCGCTGGCGGTCGTCATCCTTGCTTCGCTGCTCGTCGTCCGCACCGGCGAGAACGCCCCGCAAAGCTCCGCCGGTCTGCTCAATGCCGAGCCGTTCAGCGAGGCGCGGCTCGTGGCGCTGCGCGCGGAGCGGCAGCCGGTCTTCGTCTATTTCACCGCCGACTGGTGCATCACCTGCAAGGTCAACGAGCGCGGACCATTGGCGAGCGCGGCGGTGACGGACGCCTTCCGAGCCAAAGGCGTGCGCGTGCTGGAAGGCGACTGGACGCTGGGCGACGCGGAGATCGGCCGTTTCCTCGAGCGCCACGGCCGCTCGGGCGTGCCGCTCTACCTCTATTATGCGCCCGGCCAGGAGGCGCGGGAGCTTCCGCAGATCCTGACCGCCAGCGCGCTAACCGCGCTCGCCGGCTGAGGCGCTGCTCGACCACACGCGCTCGCCGCCGATCCACGTCTCCAGCACCTGGGTGTCGCGCACCTGCTGCTGGTCCATGCCGTCGAAGATGTCGCGGTCGATGAAGATGAAGTCGGCATGGCGGCCCGGCTGGAGGCTTCCGATCCGGTCCTCGGCGAAGCCGGCATAGGCCGCGCCGGTGGTGAAGGCGGCGAGCGCCTCCTCCAGGGTCAGCCGCTGCGCCGGAAGCCATCCGCCCGGCGGCCGCCCTTGCGCATCCTCGCGGCTCATGCCGGCGGCGAGGCCGTGGAAGGGGTTGGGGCTCTCGACCGGGAAGTCGGAGCCGAAGGCGAGGCGCGCGCCACTGTCGAGCATCGAGCGCCAGGCATAAGCGCCGCCCAGACGAGGCAGGCCCATGCGCGCCTCGGCCATGTGCATGTCGCTGGTCTGGTGGACCGGCTGCATCGAGGCGATGATGCCGTTGCGGCCGAAGCGCGGAAGGTCGGCGGGATCGACGATCTGGGCATGCTCGATCCGCCAGCGCCGGTCGCCCGGAAAAAGCGGCGCCAGCGTCTCGATCGCGCTCAACAGTTGCGCGTTGGCGGCGTCGCCGATGGCATGGGTCGCGACCTGGAAGCCGCCGGCCGCTGCGGCCTCCATTTGCGCGCGCAGCTGCGCGTCGGTGAGGAAGCCGAGACCGTGCTGGCCCGGCGCGTCGCGATAATCATGCTTGAGCCAGGCGCCGCGCGAACCGAGCGCGCCGTCCGAATAGATCTTGATGCCGCCCATGCGGAGGCGATCGCCGTAGAGCCACGGAGTCGGCCCGTTCGGCGCGACCGTGCGAAGCGCATCGAGGCTGCTGGCATAGCTCATGATTCTGAGCTGGAGGCGGCCCGCCTCGCCGGCGCGGCGCATGGTCTGCCAGTCATCGACGCTGGTCCCCATGTCGGCCGCGGCGGTGATCCCGCTCGACAGGAGCAGGCGCTGCGCCTCGGCGAGCGCCCGGTCGCGCTGCTCGGCAGTCGGCTCCGGCACGTGGCGCTGGACGAGCTGCTCGGCGGCGTCGACGAAGATGCCCGACGGCCGGTCGCCGATCCGCTCGATGCGGCCGCCCTCCGGCGACTGGGTCGTCGCAGTGATCCCGGCCGCGCGCATCGCCGCGCTGTTCGCCCAGCCGGCATGGCCGTCCACGCGCCCGAGCCAAACCGGTCGGTCCGACACCGCGGCGTCGAGATCGGCGGCGGTCGGGAAGCGGCCGAGGCCCCAGCGCTCCTGGTTCCAGCCGCGCCCGACGATCCACGGCAGGTCCGGGTTGGCCGCGGCATAAGCGCGGATCCGCGCCTGCGCCTCGGCGAGGCTGTCGGTGTCGCTGAGGTCAAGCTGGAGCGCCGCCGTGCCGAGACCCATGACATGGCCGTGAGCGTCGATCAGGCCGGGGATGAGCGTCCGGCCGCGGCCGTCCACGATCCGGATGCCGACTGGCGGCGCCAGCGCCCCTCCCCTGAACAGCTGCCGCACCCGGCCATCGGCGCCGATCTCCATCGCGGTGAACCGCTGGAGCCTGCCGTCGGCGCCGATCGTGTAGCCGTTGACGTTGTTGACCAGGGTCTGTGCGGCGGCGGGCGCGGCGAGGCCGAGCAACGCGGCGAGGGCGAGGAGGATGCGGGTCATGTTGGCGGCTTAAGGCCTGTTTGCGCGGGCCGCCAGATGGGTCTAGACCCCGCCTCCATGGCCCGATCCGCCGCGAGCGTTACCGAACTCCCCGTCACCATCGCCGACGTCGAAGCCGCCGCCGGGCGGATCGAGGGCGCGGTTGCCCAGACGCCGACCATATTGAGCCGCACCTTGTCCGAGCGGACCGGCGCGACCGTCTATGTGAAGCTCGAGAACCTCCAGTTCACCGGCGCCTACAAGGAACGCGGCGCGCTCAATCGCCTGCTCCATCTCGGCGACGATCAGAAGCAGCGCGGAGTCATCGCGGCCTCCGCCGGCAACCACGCGCAGGCGCTGGCCTATCACGCCCGCCGGCTCGGAATCCCGGCGACCATCGTCATGCCGGCGCCGACGCCGTCGGTGAAGGTGTCGCAGACCGAGCGGTTCGGCGCCGAGATCGTGCTCGAGGGCGAGACGTTCGACGAGGCGCTCGCCTGCGCGCTTCGAATCCGGGAGGAGCGCGGGCTCGTGTTCGTTCCGCCGTTCGACGACCCCCATATCGTCGCCGGCGCCGGCACTGTCGGCCTCGAGATGCTGACCGAGCAGCCCGACCTCGACGTCCTCGTCGTTCCGATCGGCGGCGGCGGCCTGATCTCCGGCGTCGCCATCGCCGCCAAGGCGATGAAGCCCGGCATCGAGGTGATCGGAGTCCAGGCCGAATTGTTCCCGTCGATGTTCTGCAAGGTGACCGGCGAGAAGCGGCCCTGCGTCGGCGACACCATCGCCGAGGGAATCGCTGTGAAGCGGCCGGGCGAGCTCACCGGGCGGATCGTCGACGCGCTGGTCGACGAGATCCTGCTCGTGCCCGAGCGCGACCTCGAGACCGCGGTCAGCCTCCTGATCCAGCTCGAGCGCACCGTCGCGGAAGGCGCGGGCGCAGCGGGCCTCGCCGCCCTGCTCACCCATCCCGACCGGTTCGCGGGCCGCAAGGTCGGGGTCGTCGTCACCGGCGGCAATATCGACACCCGCCTGCTCGCGACCGTGCTCCTGCGCGACCTCGCCCGCCAGGGCCGGATGACCCGCCTCCGGATCCAGATCCACGACCGGCCGGGGGCGATGTACGGGGTCGTCCGGCTGTTCGAGAAGCACCAGGTCAACATCATCGAGATCGACCACCAGCGCATCTTCACCAAGCTTCCCGCCAAGGACGCGTTCATCGAGATCGAGTGCGAGGCGCGCGACACCGGCCAGCTCGACCGCATGATCGAGGACATTCGCGCCTCGGGTCTCAACGTCGAGCCGGTAGCGATCGACTGAGATTCAGTCCCCGTGCGGGACGGTGGCCAAAGGCTGGGGATAAGCGGCTTTCTTTCGCTTCCCAGCGAGTCGCGTTGACACCATAATGTGCCGGTAACCGTTCTTCACGAAAAGGGCAGAGGACCAGGTGTGAGCGCACCGTTTCGCTTTCCCCGTTTCTTCGTCACGACGCCCTCGCCGTGTCCCTATCTGGCGGGCAAGACCGAGCGGAAGGTGTTCACGGAGCTGTCGGGTCCGCATTCGGACGAATTGAACGACGCCCTCGGCCGCATCGGCTTCCGCCGCAGCCAGAATGTCGCCTACCGCCCGAGCTGCATCGACTGCGCCGCCTGCGTGTCGGTGCGTGTCGTCGCCTCGGAATTCCAGGCCAATCACAGCCAGAAGCGCACCTTGAAGCGGCACTCCGACCTGGAGGTCACCGCCTGCAAGCCATGGGCGACCAGCGAGCAATATGAGCTATTGCGCCGCTACCTCCAGGCGCGTCACCCGCAGGGCGGGATGGTCGAGATGGACGAGCACGACTTTTCCGACATGGTCGAGCAGTCGCCGGTGCGCACCTTCATCATCGAATATCGCGAGCCGTCGGTCGACGGCCGCCCCGGCAAGCTGGTCGGCGCCTGCCTGACCGACCAGCAGGCCGACGGCCTGTCGATGATCTACAGCTTCTTCGATCCGGAAGCGGAAGGGCGCTCCGGACTCGGCACCTTCATCATCCTCGACCATATCGTCCGCGCCGCCCGGGCGAGCCTGCCTTATGTCTATCTCGGCTATTGGGTCGAGGATTCGCGGCGAATGGCCTACAAGTCGCGCTTCCGTCCGATCGAGAAGCTCGGGCCCAACGGCTGGCACCTTTTCGACCCCGAGCAGCGCGAGCTTCCGCTGACGGTGACGATCCCGGGCTAGGGGGTCACCCCGGCGCTTTGCGCGGCCGGGCTTCGCCGGGCCGCCGCGAGAGCGTCGCCGAGATCGCGCGCCTGGTTGCTGTCCTCGCCCAGCGCCGTCCGCGCCGCCGCCAGACCGCGCTCGAGCTCCGCGGTGAGCTCGGGAAGACGGGATCGGCGGTTGAGGAAGATTGCCAGCTCCAGAAGCGATTCTAGGGTCCGGGGATCGTCGAGGCCGAGCGTCCGCTCGCGCGCTGCATAGACCCGGCGCAGCAGCGGCTCGGCGTCCTCATATTGGCGCAGCTGGAGGAACAGCTGGGCGAGGTTGGCGAGCGCGTTCAGCGTTTCGGGGTCGTCCGGGCCGGCGACCCGCTCAAGCCCCGCCGACGCCTCCAGGGCGAGCGGCAGCGCCGCGGCATAGTCGCCCTGCAAATAATGGATCACCGCGATGTCGTTCATCGTCTGGAAGGTGAGGCGATGGGTGCGGCCCAGCCGCTGCTCGGCGACCGCACGGGCCTCCGTCGACAGCCGCAGCGCCTCGGCATAATTGCCGGAGCCGAAGGCGGCGCGCGCCTGGTCGTTGATCGAACGGTAGGCGGCCTCCGCCGAACGGGGCTGCGCGTGAACGGCCGGCGCCGCCACACAGGCGAGCAGGATGGGCAGGGTCTTCAGGACAGTCTTGAAACGCATCGCGCAGACATGCGGCGGCGCTTCGCTAAGTGCAAGGTGGGGAGGTGGCGGCGGACGCGAAAAGGGTTACAATCCCGGCGCAAGGGGGGAGTCGATGCGGCACGTTCTGATCGCGGGACTGCTGCTCGCCGGTGCTTCGCCGGCCGCGGCGCAGGAGGTGCGCCGGGTCGTGCCGCAGCGCTCGCCGATCGCCAATTCGGTGGAAGTGCCGGCGGGAAGCAGGCTCGTCTATGTCAGCGGCACCGTTCCCGACATCGCCGACCCGAACGCTCCGGAGGGCAGCGTCGAGCGCTATGGCGATACCGCGACCCAGACCCGGTCGGTCCTTCGCGCCATCGAGCAAAGGCTGAGCGAGCACGGCCTGTCCTTGAGCGACGTCGTCATGATGCGCGTGTTCCTGGTCGCTCCACCGGGCCAGGAGCGGATGGATTTCGCCGGCTTGATGACCGCTTATCGCGAATTCTTCGGAACGGCGGCTCAGCCGAACGTGCCGGCGCGATCGACGATGGAAGTGGCGGGCCTGGTCGTGCCCGGATGGCTGGTGGAGATCGAGGTGACGGCGGCCGCTCGGCCGCGCTGAGAGGGGAGGACGCGGATGGGGCTGACTCGGCGGGCATTCCTCGAACGGCTGGGGGCCGTCGGCGGCTACAGCGCGGTCTATCTCGGAATGGAGGCGATGGGCCTCCTGAACACGCCCCCTGCCAACGCCGAGCCGCTGGAGCTGCCGCGCCAGGCCGGGCGCAGCGTCGTCATCCTCGGAGCGGGCATTGCCGGTCTGGTCGCGGCCTATGAGCTGAAACGTGCCGGCTGGGACGTGACCGTGCTCGAGGCGCGCGACCGGATCGGCGGCCGGGTGTGGACCATCCGCGGCGGGGACCGGATCGTCCAGAACGGACGCGAGGACCAGATCGCCCGCTTCTCCGACGGCCTCTATTTCAACGCCGGCGCCGCCCGGATCCCGGCGGCTCACCAGACCATCCTCGGCTATGCCAGGAGGCTCGGCGTGCCGATCGAGGTGATGGTCAACGCCAACCGGGCGTCCAAATGGGATTTCGGTGGGCGGACTTATTCGAACCGAGAGGTGACCCACAGCCTGCGCGGGCGGTTCAGCGAGCTCCTGTCGAAGGCGATCGACCGGCATGCGCTCGACGCCGAGATCCCCGCCGGCCAGCGCGACAATCTGCGCGGCTTCCTCGCTTTCTACGGCGAGCTCAACCAGCGCGGTGACTATGAGCCGTCGGGCCGCACCGGCTATGCCGAGCATCCCGGCGGCTACAATGCGGCGGGTCGCGTCAACGGCGGCCTCACGCTCGATCAGATCATGAGCCAGCCGGCCTGGGCGCTTCCGCTCGTCTTCGAGGAATTCTTCGACCAGCAGTCGCCGATGTTCCAGCCGGTCGGCGGCATGGACCGGATCGCTCACGCGCTTTTCGAGCAGGTCCGGCCGCACGTCCGGTTGAGCAGCCCGGTGCTCGAAATCCGCCGCGTCGGCGAGCGCGTCCGGATCGTGCACGGCCCGGGCGGGCAGGCGCTGGAGGCGGACTATTGCCTGTGCACTTTGCCAGTGAATCTGCTCCAGCGGATCCCGAGCGATTTTTCGCCGGCCAAGCGGGCGGCGATCGGCGGCGTCCCCTATGTTCCCGGCGGCAAGGTCGCGTTCGAATCCCGCCGATTCTGGGAGGATGAGGGCATTTACGGCGGCCTCGGCTGGACGGACCAGGTCATCGAGAACCTGCTCTACCCGTCGGGCGGCTGGCATTCGGACCGGGGCGTGCTCGTCACCGCCTACGCCGCCGGCTGGACCTCGCAGAACCACCCGGCCGAGTTCACCGCGCTTAGCCACGAGGACAGGTTCCGAATCTCGCGCGAGGTCGTCGAGCGGCTTCACCCCGGACATAGTCGCGATCTCATCAACCCGGTGACAGTATCCTGGGGGCTGACGCCCTGGTCCGAGGGCGTCGGGCCCGCGCATCCGGACTGGTTCAACACTCCCCGTCCGCCGCGTTATGCGGAGCTTCTTCGGCCGGAGGGACCGATCTTCTTCGCCGGCGAGCATCTCAGCTACATCCTGTTCTGGCAGGAAGGCGCCGCCCTTTCGGCGCACGAGGCGATGCGGCTGATGAGCGCGCATGCCGCCGATCGGCGGCTGACCGAAAACGCCGCGCGCGCGGCAGCGATTTGAAAGGGAGGACAAGATGCTGAAGCGGATGACGATCGCGGCCGCGGCTCTGCTGTCGCTGCAGGCCTGCGCCACCACCGCGCCGCCGGACTATGCCGCCGCGGTGGCGGCGCCGGGGCGGAGCGAGGCGCACCGCCAGCTCGACGAAGTGCGCCGGCCGGCCGAGATCCTCGCCTTCATGGGCCTGGAGCGCGGCGACCGGGTGCTCGATTACTTCACCGGCAGCGGCTATTATGCCGAGCTGATGGCGCAGGCGGTCGGGCCGCAGGGGTCCGTCGTCGGCTGGAACAGCGCCAGCTTCGGCGCCAACCCGCAGATCCGCGCCAGCCTCGACGCGATCACCGCGCGCAACCCCAACGCCACCTTCACCGCATCGCCGGTCACGCAATTGTCGTTCGCTCCGGAAGCGTTCGACTTCGTCATGATGCACCTCGTCTATCACGACGCTTATTGGGAGAGCGAGCGGTTCGGCCTACCGCGGATCGACCCGAATACGGTGACCCGCGCCGTCTACCAGGCGCTGAAGCCGGGCGGCGTGGTCGCGGTCATCGATCATGTCGCCAATCCCGGCCGCGACACCCGCGCCGAGGTCGAGGCGACCCACCGCATCCTGCCGGAGACGATCCGCGCCGATTTCGAGCGGGCCGGCTTCGTGCTCGAGGCGGAATCGCCGCTGCTTCGCAATCCCGCCGACGATCGCTCGGTCAGCGTGTTCGACCCTGCGATCCGCGGCCGCACCGACCGCGTCGTCTACCGCTTCCGCAAGCCGGCGAGATAAGACCATGGCCGAGAATAAGACCAAGCCGACGGCGGTGAGCGTCGCGGAGTTCATCGAAGCGGTCCCCAACGCGCAGCGCCGCGAGGACGCGAAGAAGGTCTGCGCGATGATGGAGCGGTTGTCGGGCTATCCTCCCGTCATGTGGGGGCCGAGCATCGTCGGGTTCGGCTCCTATCATTACCGCTATGACAGCGGGCGCGAGGGCGATGCGGCGAGGATCGGCTTCTCGCCGCGTTCGACGTCGCTCGTCCTCTACCTTGCCGACGGGTACAAGGGGAAGGAAGCGCAGCTCGCCCGGCTCGGCAAGCACAAGACCGGCGTCTCCTGCCTCTACATCAACAAATTGAGCGACGTCGACGAAGGCGTGCTCGAGGAGATGATCCGCGACTCCCTCGCCTATATGAACGAGAAATATCCCCGTTCGGACTGAGCCGGACCGCGGAGGCTTTGCAGGCCGCTGAAGCCGTGTCATGGGGCGGTCACAAATCCTTCATGAGGCCTCCCATTCGCCAGATCGCGGCTCTTCCCTACCGGAGCACCGGCACCGCCATCGACGCGCCCGTCAACGTCCTTCTGGTCACGTCGCGCGAGACCAGGCGCTGGGTGATCCCGAAGGGCAATCTGTCGGGCGCGGCGACGCCGCATGCGGCCGCGGCCGAGGAGGCCGAGGAAGAGGCCGGCGTTCGCGGTGCGGTCTGCCCGACGCCGCTCGGCTCCTACCGCTACCGCAAGCGGCGGGCCAACGGCGCGTCATTGATGTTCGACGTCGACGTCTATCCGCTCGCCGTCACCCAGGAATTGCCGACGTGGAAGGAAGGTCACGAGCGCGAGCGGCGCTGGTTCCCGCTCGCCGAGGCGGCCGATGCGGTCGAGGAGCCGGACCTTGCCGACCTCATCCGCTCGTTCGGCCCGACCGAGTTCAACAAGGCGGCGCGGCGCGGGGGAATGCTCGCCGCAGTCGCCGAAAAATCGAAAGTGGGGCCGATGTTCGCCTGGTTTCAGAAACTGCTGCCGAGGACCGGCGGGTTCTTCGAATTGTTCGAGGCGCATGCGGTCAGCATCGTCGCGGCAGGGACCGCGGTGAGCCGGCTGCTGGAAGGCGGCCCCGCCATGGCCGACCATATCCGCGAGATCCACGAGCGCGAGCATGACGCCGACAATGTCATCCGCGACGTCCTGACCACCGTCCGCCGCACCTTCCTGACTCCGTTCGACCGCGGAGCGATCACCAGCCTCATTGGATCGATGGACGACGCGATCGACGAGATGCAGGCGCTCGCCTCTGCGATCGACCTCTACGAGATCAAGACGTTCGATCAGGAGATGAAGGACATCGCAGCGATCATCGTCGACGCGGCGCGGCTCACCGCCGAGGCGATGCCTCTGCTCCGCGACGTCGGCGCCAATGGCGCACGCCTCCACGAGCTAACCGGGCGCCTGGTCCGAATGGAAGGCCATGCCGACGAGATCCACGCGGCAGGCCTCAAGAAGGCGTTCCAGACCCATGGCGCGACCGACACCCTGCAGTTCATCGTCGCGCGCGAGATCTACAAGCATCTCGAGCGTATCACCGACTCGTTCGAAGACGTCGCGAACGAGATCGACGGCATCGTCATCGACCACAGCTGAGGCGCTCGGACCATGCACGAGCTCGCGCTGCCGCTGCTTGCCGGCCTCATCATACTCGCGCTGGCGTTCGATTTCCTGAACGGCCTTCACGACGCCGCCAACTCGATCGCGACGGTGGTCGCGACACGCCTCCTCGGCCCGGTCCAGGCGGTCGCCTTCGCGGCCTTCTTCAACTTCGCCGCCTATTTCCTGATGCTGGCCTTCCCGGCCCTCCACAAGGTCGCCGAGACGATCGGAAAGGGCCTGATCGACAAGGATCTGGTGACTCCGGGCGTGGTGTTCGGAGCGCTGGTCGGAGCGATGTTCTGGAACGTCGTCACCTGGCTCAAGGGCATTCCATCCTCGTCGAGCCATGCCCTGGTCGGCGGAATCGTCGGCGCCGGAGTCGCCCATGCCGGCTTCACCTCGATCCAGTGGACCGGGCTCAACATGACCCTGGTCGCGATCGTGCTGTCGCCGACTCTCGGCATGATCCTGTCGATGCTGATCATGCTGGTGACGAGCTGGCTCATTTCTCGCGCCACGGTCGGCACCGCCGAGCGCAGCTTCCGTGCCCTTCACCTCGTCTCCTCGGCCGCTTATTCGGTCGGACACGGCCTCAACGACGCCCAGAAGACGATGGGCATCATCACCGTGCTCCTATACTCGACCGGCTATCTCAGCGGCGAGTTCCACGTCCCGCACTGGGTGGCGATCAGCTGCTACATCGCCATCGCGCTCGGCACCCTGACCGGCGGCTGGCGCATCATCGAGACGATGGGATCGCGAATCACCAAGCTGTCGCAGCACCAGGGCTTCAGCGCCTCGGCCGGCGGCTCGGTCATGCTGTTCGCCGCCTCCGCCCTCGGCATTCCGGTGTCGACCACTCACACCATCACCGGCAGCATCATCGGCGCCGGGGTCGCTCGGCGCGCCTCGGCGGTGCGCTGGGGAGTCGCCGGCAACGTACTCGCCGCCTGGTTCATCACCATCCCCGCCTCGGCGACGGTGGGGGCGCTCTTCTACCTGCTGACTCGGCTGTTCTGATCGGCGGGCGCCGCCACTTCAGCCGACCTCTTCGAAACCTTCGGCGAGCGGAAGCGTGAAGCAGAAGGCGGTGCCGCGCGGGACGTTGTCCTCCACCCAGATCCGGCCGCCATGCGCTTCGATGATCGCGCGGCAGATCGACAGCCCGATTCCCATGCCCTTCGGTTTGGAGCTCGCGAAGGGCACGAACATGAGCGGCTTGGCCGAATCGTCGATCCCGGCTCCGGTGTCGCTCACCCGTACCACCGCCTCGCTTCCGGACTTGCGGACGTCGATCCTGACCGGCTCCTGCAGTCCGACCTCGTCCATTGCCTCGCGGCCATTTCGCAGGAGGTTCAGCAGCACCTGCTCGACCTGCACCCGATCGGCCATGACGCGATCGGCGTCCGGATCGACGTCGACCGCCGGTAACACCCCTCCGGGCAGGCTCGCCGACGCGAGCTGGATGACCTCGCCGATCGCATCGGCAAGGCTTTCGGGCTTCATCGCGACATCGTCGAGCGTGGCGCGCTCGTGCAGGCGACGGACGATCTCGCCGGCATAGTCCGCGCTCCTCTCCGCGCCGCGGAGCGCATCATCCAGCTCCTGGACGCTCTGGCCCGCCGGCGAGGCGATGGCGCGCCGGATCCCGCGAACATAATTGGCGATGGCAGTCAGCGGCTGGTCAAGCTCGTGCGCCAGGACCCCGGCCATGGCGCCCAACGCGTTGAGATGAGAGACGCTGGCAAGCTCGGCGCGCACCCGCTCAAGCTCGATCTGGGTTTCGTTGCGGTCGGTCACGTCGATGTCCAGGCCCACGACCCGTGTGGGCCTGCCATGGGCATCCTCGACCACCTTGCCGAGTCCCAGCACCCACCGGCGGCGGCCGCTACGGTCGCAGGTACGGAACATGAGCCGATAGGTCATGCCGGTGTCGATGGCGCGCTGGAGCTCGGCCATGGCGTTGGCCGCGTCGTCCGGATGGATGTGCGCTTGCCATTCAGCCCAGCTCACCATGGGCTGGTCCGCGTCGAATCCGTGCATCTCCAGGCTGCGGGGGCAATGCCGCACCTGCCACGTTTCCAGATCCAGGTCCCAGATGCCGGCGCCGGCGCTGCGCTGGGCGAGGCTCAGCAGCTCGAAAGCCTCCTGCGCGCGCGCTTCCTGCTCCTTGCGCTGAGTGATGTCGCTGTTGGTGCCGACCATGCGAGTCGGCATTGCGGTCGCCGGATCGCGATCCACCACGCGGCCCCGGTTGAGGTTCCAGATCCAGGTGCCGTCGCTGCGGCGGATCCGATATTCGCACGAGAATATCTCGGAGCGGCCCTCGAGATGATCGTTGAGGCGCGCCGAAACGATCGGCCAGTCGTCCGGATGGGTCGTTTCCCGAACCGTCTCGAAGCGTGCCGGCAGATCGCCCGGCTGGTAGCCCAGCCGCTCGAGGAAGCGCGGAGACATCAGGATCTCGTCGGCCGGGATGTTCCACTGCCAGGCGCCGTCGCCCACGGCCTCGAGCGCGAGCCGCAGTGCTTCCTCGCTCATCTTCAGGGAAGCGCTCGTCTTGCGCTCCGACGTCGTATCGCGGAAGAACGCCTGCAGGCCGCCGCTGACCGGGCGGACGTTGACGTCGAACCATCGGCCCAGGTCCGGCTGATAGAATTGGAAACGAACCGGCTGCCGGTCCGCCGCGGCGCGATGCATCAGGTCCCAGGCCTGGGTCGCCGCGGACAGGGGAAACACATCCCACAACACCTTGCCGATCAGCTCGCGGCCGGCGCCGAGCGTGTCGCGCGCATTGGCGTTGAGATAGGTGAAGCGCCACTGCGCATCGAGCAGGAAAGCGGAGTCGGTCGTGCCTTCGAGGACGTCGACGACCTCCGGCAGCACTTCTCCCGCCCCGCCACGCTCGGAAGCGGCGCGGGGGCGAACGACGGGCTGCAGCGGCGTCGGCGGCATTGCCTCCGCGGCATCGCCGTCCAGCGGCGTCAGCTCGGCGTCGATGGCCAGCCGGATCGCTTCCGGCAGGCTCGATATGCCGAGGTCGGCCATCATGTTGGCGCGGTGCATCTCGACCGTGCGCGGGCTGAGGTCGAGCTTGCGTGCAATCGCCTTGTTGGGAAGCCCGGCGAGCAGGCCCTGCAGGATCTGGCGTTCGCGCGGTGACAGGCGTTCAAGTCGCGCCGCGGCCGCGGTCCTGGCCTCGGCGCGGCCGCTGCGCCGGCCCGCCGTCTCGAGCGCGCGCTCGATGGCCGCGATCAGCTCGGCTTCCTGATACGGCTTCTGGAGGAAATCGACGGCGCCGAGCTTCATGGCCTGGACGGCGAGCTTCAGCTCGCCATGGCCGCTCATCATGACGACGGGGAGCGTGACGCCACGCCTCGGCAACTCTTCCAGCAGTTCGAGGCCGCTGCGGCCGTTCATGCGCAAGTCGAGCAGGATACAGCCGCGGCCGAGGCGCGCCTGAGCGAGAAATTCCTCGGCATCGGCATAGACTTGAGTCGCATAACCTTGGCCGGCAAGCAGGAAGCTGGTCGCGGCACGAACCTGGGCGTCGTCGTCGACAATATGTATGACTATGGACAAGATTAGTCTCGAACTCTGACCAACAAGACTCATGCAAAGATAGTTAATGCAATGAACCCGTTCTCGGGGTTTTGCTACCGTGCTTTCCCTGTAACTAATCAGGGTTAGCGGAAAGGCCAGCCCTCGTCGCCGCGGCGCAGCTCACAGTCGCGAGCCGCCTGCTTTCGACGAAGCTGTCCGGTTGCGCGACAAAACGGCTTGCGCGGCTGCGACAAACGTAGCATGCTACAGGTGTAGCAGGGAGGCCGTGTTGATCGATTCGCTTCCGCGCCGCGAGCGCGAGATTTTCGAGATCCTGTGCCGGGGCGAGGCGACCGCCGCCCAGGTGCGCGAGCAGATGAAGGATCCGCCGAGCTATTCGGCGGTCCGCACCCTGCTGACGCGGCTCGAGGCCAAGGGCCTGGCGAGCCACAAGACGGTCGACCAGGCTTATGTCTACAAGAGCGTGCCACGCCCGGCGACGGTGCGGGACTCCGCGCTGAAGCAGGTCGTGCGCACCTTCTTCAACGGATCGGCGGCGAGTGCCGCCACCGCCCTGCTCGGGCTCACCAAATCCCTGTCGGCGGACGAGCTCGAAGCGCTGCAGCAAGCGATCGAAGAGGCAAAGGAGCGGCAGTCATGACGAGCTGGTTCTTCATCGAGATGGCCGCCAAGTCGGCCCTGATCTGCGGCCTCGCGCTTGTCCTGGCGATGGCCCTCAAGGATCGCGCCGCGGCCGACCGTGCGCGGGTGCTGCAGATCGGCATCGCGCTGCTGATCGCGTTGCCGGTGATCGACATCTTGTTCCCGGTCCTTCGGGTCGAGGCGTTCGCGGCGCCCGAGCCGTTGACCGAGGAGCAGATCGAGGCGCTGGTCCTGCTCGCCGCGGCGACGCCGGCCGGCGAGGCGAGCATCTGGGACGATCCCGCGCCCCTGATCCTGCTGCTGTGGGCGGCCGGCGCCATCGGCGTCGGCGCGCGGCTGGCCGTTGGCCTGATGACGTTGCGCCGCTGGACCCGAAGCGCGGTTCCGGCGACCGACCCGCTATGGGTGGATGCGCTTGAGCGCGCCCGCGAAGCATGCAGCGCTCCGGCGAGCCTGCGGCTGCTCGTTGCCGACAAGGTGCCGGGGCCGCTCGGCTGGGGCTTGGTTCGGCCGGTCATCCTGATCGATCCCGATACCTATGCCGAGCGCGAGGAAGCCGATGCCATCCTCGCCCACGAAGTCGCCCACGTCGCGCGCCGGGACTGGCCGGCGCTGATCCTGGCCCGAGTTGCAACCGCCCTGTTCTGGTTCAATCCGCTGAGCTGGGCGCTTGCCCGCGAGGCGGTGCAGCAGGCCGAGGAAGCCGCCGACGCCCATGCCGCCCGGGTGGTCGAGCCGACCCGCTATGCCGAGACGCTTCTGAGCTGGGCGCAGCTCGACCGCGGCGACGGAGTCCCGGCGACGTCGATCGCGCCGGGCCGGCACGGCCTGTCGCGGCGGGTGCGCGCGGTGCTCGAGGAACGGCTGCGCGACCGTCCCGCCGGCACCCGCATCGCCCGCTTCGCGATGCTGCTGTGCATCGGCGTCGCGGCCCCGCTCGCGGCGCTCGAGCTGGTCGAGGCGGCGCGCCCACCGGCCACTCCGTCGCGTCCCGGCTCGTTCGCGGCCGTTTCGCAGGACAGCGCCGGCCAGGCGCCCGCCGCCCCTGGCCGAGCGGAAGCTCCGGCCCAGGCACAAGCGCCGCAGGACCCGCAGGATCCCGACGCCGCGGACCTTCCCGAGATCCCGGACATCGACCGGGCGATCGCGCCGGCCATGCGCGCGCTCGATGAAGTGCTGCCGCGCGTGCCCGTGATCGTGGCCCGAGCGATGTCGGCGGCGGATTCGGAACGGATCGCCGCGGCGGTCGCTCAGGCCCAGGCCCAGGGCGTCCGCGTGTCCCGCGAGGAGATCGAGGCCAGGCTCGCCGAGGCCCATGCCCGCATGCCCGACATGGAACGGCTGCGCGAGCGCATCACCGCCGACATGGCGCGCCAGCGCGCGGTCCGAGTCCAGGTCCGCCACGCCCTTGCCGACAGCCGGCGCCACATGGCGCGCGGGGCGGAGGGCATGGAACGCGGCGCTGCGCAGATGGAAGGGCAGGCCCGCAGGTTCCGCAGCCGCGACGAGCGCGAGCGGATCATCGCCCGCGAGCGCGAGCGCGGCCGCACCGTCACTCATGAGGAGCTGATCGAGGCAGCCGACGGCATGGAAGAGGGCGCGCGCGGCATGCGCGAGGGCGCTCGCGAAATGCGCGAAGGCATGAACGACGACTGAGACGCTTCCACCCACCGCTTCCCGTCGCTAAGCGTGCCGTCTCCGCCAAGCGGGGGCGGCACGTTTCGTTTCCGGCCGGCCGGGAGCCAAAGACGGGCGCTGCGGGTTGAAGGACCGGAAAGGTCGGCGACGCGATGGCAGTGACAGCGTATCTGAACGCCATCGCCGGTGCGGTTCCCGATCACGATATTCACCTTCCCTATATCGAATGGGCGGCGGCGCGGATCGCCGACCGGCGCGAACGCGCCTTGTTCGAGCGGATGGCGGAGCGGGCGGGGATCGCCCACCGCTGGTCGATCCTGCCGCCGACCCCGGACGGCGGCTCGCCGGTCTGTGCGGGCGGCTTCTATGCCGGGGCCGTGCCGGGGACGGCGGCCCGCATGGCGCTTTATGCCGAGGCCGCGCCGAACCTCGCGATCGCGGCGATCGAGCAATTGGGCCCGCTCGAGGGGATCAGCCATCTGGTGGTGGCGAGCTGCACCGGCTTCGTCGCGCCGGGGGTCGATCAGATCATCGCCGAACGGCTGGGCCTCGGCGATGTCGAGCGTACCCTGATCGGCTTCATGGGCTGCTACGCGGCGGCGGCGGCGCTGCGGAACGCGCATCATATCGTCCGCTCGGAGCCGGCGGCGCGGGTGCTAGTGGTGACGGTGGAATTGTCGTCGCTGCACCTGCAGTTCGCGTCCGGTCTGGAGGCGCTGCTGGCGGAACTGCAGTTCGGCGACGGCGCGGCGGCGGCGCTGGTGACGGCGGAACCCGTGGGCTTCGGCATCGCCGCGCCATTCGCCGTGACCTTGCCGGACTCGGGCGAACTGATCCGCTGGACGATCGGCGACAGCGGCTTCGAAATGCTGCTCTCGGGCGAGGTGCCGGGGCGGATCGGGACAGCCTTGCGC